>CABXJL010000051.1:0-2110 GCA_902512485.1 uncultured Gammaproteobacteria bacterium | reverse complement strand
AGGGTATTTCATTAACGCCAGCAGTAATTTTTGCACCTGTTTTGTTGGCAACTTCATCGACAGCGTTGGTATGGTCGCCATGCCAATGTGTTACCCAGATGTCAGTAAGTGTGTAACCCTTATCTTGAATCTTTTTCAGAAAAAGATCTGGCTCCCAGGCTGGATCTACGATTGCACACTGTTTTGTTGCCTTATCAAAAATGAAATGAATAGAATTTTCATAGGCTCCAATATGATAAAGTACTTCAATTGAGTAACGTTTACTGTTATATATTCTCTCCATAAGAGTAATATTTTACCAATTTTGACTTGACTGAAATGAGATACAGATTATAATTTACGTTTTTGCTAAATAACCCAGTAATTGGGGCTATAGCTCAGCTGGGAGAGCGCAACACTGGCAGTGTTGAGGTCGGCGGTTCGAACCCGCCTAGCTCCACCAAGCAAATAAAGATTTTTGTCGCGTTCGTCTATCGGTTAGGACTCCAGGTTTTCATCCTGGCAAGAGGGGTTCGATTCCCCTACGCGATGCCAATTTTTTTATTAGTTTCAATGAATCCAGTCCATTGTTCTAAATTAAATTTTCTTTGAAAATACTTTGTCCCGTTCGTCTAGAGGCCTAGGACGCCAGAATTTTATTCTGGAAACAGGTAGTTCGAATCTCCTACGGGACGCCACTTCAAAAGATTAAAGCGTTTTATGATTAAGTGCTTTTTCTTTAGAGTGAAATTCTGGCTTCATGAATTAAAGCAGTTTACTTGATTTATATTGGCTTTGATAATTACTCAACTCATTAAGCTTTATTGTTGTTATATTTATACAACTTGAGATTCTTAACAAAGATTCAAATTACTATATATAAGGAAATTTAATGAGTCATATTATTTATGAACCTGTTAGACAGAGACTACAGCGAAGTGAATTAGCAGTACCGGGATCTAGCCCAAAAATGTTTGAAAAGGCCTTAAACAGCCCTGCAGACTATGTATTTTTGGATTTAGAGGATGCTGTAGCGCCAGACGACAAAGTACCAGCGCGTAAAAATGTTATTGATGCCCTCAATGATTTAGATTGGAGAGGTACTGGTAAGACTATCTCTGTTCGTATCAACAGTATTGATACACATTATATGTATCGAGATGTGGTTGAAGTGGTTGAGCAGGCTGGTGAAAACCTGGATACTATCCTGCTTCCAAAAGCTGGAACAGCTTCAGATGTTTATATGCTTTCTGCCATGTTGAATCAAATTGAGACTTCCAAGGGTTTTAAAAATCGCATTGGTATCGAAGTCCTCATCGAGACAACGCTTGGTATGGCTAATGTAATGGATATTGCAAAAAGTGGTCGTGATGAGCGTCTCGAAGCGATGCATTTTGGAGTCGCTGACTATGCCGCAAGTTGTCGTGCGCGCACCACAGTTATAGGTGGTTTGAATCCAGACTATCCAGGTGACCAGTGGCATGCAGGGCTGTCTCAGATGTTGGTCGCTTGCCGTGCTTATGGATTACGACCAATTGATGGCCCTTTCGGTGACTTTAATGATCCTGAATCCTATAAGGATGCGGCACGTCGCGGAGCAGCCCTTGGATTTGAAGGAAAGTGGGCAATTCATCCATCACAAATTGAATTAGCCAATGAAGTCTATACTCCCCCAGAATCAGAGGTATCTCATGCAAAACAAATTCTCGTTGCTTTAGACGAGGCAGCAAGGGAAGGTCGCGGAGCAGCTCAATTGAATGGTCGTATGATCGATGCAGCTTCCGCGAAGATGGCAGAAAATATCGTTAATACCGATAAAGCAATTCAAGCAAAACTAAAAGGTTAATTATGAATATTCATGAATATCAAGCCAAGAAGTTATTAGCACAATATGGCGTCCCAGTCCCTAGGGGAGGCATTGCGCATTCAGCAACTGGGGCAATTTATCAGGCCAATGAATTGGGTGGCGACAAATGGATCGTGAAGGCTCAACTTCACTCTGGCGCGAGAGGTAAAGCAGGCGGTGTCAAGTTATGTAATACCCAAAAAGAAATTTTACAATTTTGCGATAAGCATCTTGGAAATAACTTAGTTACTCATCAAACCGGTCCTGAAGGCAAGATGGTTTCAA
>CABXJL010000050.1:0-2523 GCA_902512485.1 uncultured Gammaproteobacteria bacterium | reverse complement strand
AACATATAATCAGTGGGATAAAATAATCGAAAAATTAATTGCAAATAACAATAATTTAAATATTGTCCTTATTGGTTCTGGCAATGCCAAGGATATTTCCGAAAAGTTACTGAAAAAAATGCCCCTAAAAAACTTATTTAACTGTGTGGATCAATTTACTTTTAACCAAACAGCTCAAATAATCAAGAAATCTCAAGTATTGTTATGTTGTGACGGCGGTTTAATGCATGCTGCAAATTCTGTTAACACTCCTATTGTTTCTTTATTTGCTAGGTTAACGCCAAAAATGCAATTAACAGAGAATATTGTTTCTTTCACTTTATTTGATTCTACAGATGTAAACAATGTTTCAGTTAAAAGTATCCTAGAGGAATATTCTAAATGTATTAACTACGTTGGTAGTCATCTTCAAGTCGAATAATATCATCTTCACCTAAGTAATCACCCGTTTGTATCTCTATTATTTCTAAGATTTTTTCTTCTTGATTTCCAAGTCGATGTATCTCACCTTTAGGTATAAAGGTTGATTGATTTTCTTTTAATTTAAATGTATTTTCACCGCAAGTAACTGTTGCCTCACCTGAGGTTATAATCCAATGTTCAGCTCTATGCTGGTGTTTCTGTAAAGATAGTTTAGAGCCAGGATTAACTTGTATTCGCTTCACTTGAAAGTTATCACCACAATCAATTGAATCATAAAAACCCCAGGGACGATAAACCTTGCGATTAGAATGTGCTTCATCTCTGTCCATTAACTGGAGTTTTTCAACAATTTTCTTAACTTCTTGAGATTTATCTCGACTTGCAATTAAAATTGCATCAGAGGTGCCTACTACAATCAGATTATCAATACCAATGGTTGCTACCAAATGATGAGATGCATTGATATATGAATTAGTCGTTTCTAGAGAAACAACATCGCCTTTTATTAAGTTATTACTATTATCTTTTTTGCCTATATCGTATAAAGTAGACCATGAACCAACATCAGTCCACTTTGCATCTATTGGAACAACAATAACATTTTTACTTTTTTCCATCAAGGCATAGTCAATTGACATATTTGGGCTTGAAGCAAAAGTTTTTTCCTCCAGACGAATAAAATCAAAATCATAAATGGCATTTTTTACGGAGCTTCTAACTTTACTCAATATTTCACTGGAGTGAATAGAAGACTCATCAATTAAGGTTTTTGCCTGACATACAAACATTCCGCTATTCCAATACCAACTTGGGGTTAGATTATTATCTCTTGATTTATCATTTTCTAACAAATAAACATCAGCTAATTCTTTATCAGGCTTTTCCTTAAAGCACTTTACATTCATTGCAGTAGAATTGTATTCATCTGAAGTGGTTTCAGCCTGAATATAACCATAACCTGTGTTTGCATGAGTTGGTACAATACCAAAAGTAACTATTTTCCCTTTTCCTGCATGAATTAAAGCAACACTCATGGATTGATAAAAAGCTTTGGTATCTTGAATAAAATGATCTGCAGAAAGTATCAGCAATATATCATCCGTACTATTTTTCATTTGCAATGATTGAATTGCTGAAGCAATGATTGCAGGCGCAGTATTTCTAGCAATTGGCTCAAGAATTATTGTGGCATCAGCAACATCAATTTGCTTTAATTGTTCGGCAACAATAAAACGATGATCTACATTACACACAATAATAGGCTGTGACAAATTTTCAATCCCATTCAAACGAAGTATGGTTTCCTGCAACATAGAGTTTTTTCCAACTAAGGATAAATATTGTTTTGGAAACTGAGTCCTAGAAAGTGGCCAAAGCCGATTTCCTGAACCCCCTGAAAGAATTACTGGAATAATGTTCATATCTTTAAATTATTTAAATACACACATTAAGTAAAAAATATTTAAGTGAAGCTTTCCAACCAAAAGTTTTCACATTAAAACTCTGCACTGTTTTATATGTATTAAGTACAGAGTATTTAGGTATTTTGATTAAAAAAATCTTTAATAGAATCAATACTACTGAGGTCCAATTCTTGCCTTCCAACAAAAACAAACTCATAAGGTAGTTTTTTTCTTGTAAAAACCTTATGGATAGATTTTCCTAATTGTCCATTTTTTCCTGTGATTAATATTTTCATTATTAATCAAAAATTTCACAATCCTTAATATTTTCTACATTAGATGTGAATTTTAAATAATTTGCGCTTTCAATTTCTTTTTCTTGACAATAATCTAATACTGCTTCCATATGTGATATCCTCTTTTTACTAGCACGTTTCTCTATCAATAACGCAAACTGCTTAGGTGTCATACTATTTCCTTTCTTATAGCTTTTGAAATTCCTTCTTCTAAACTAATCTTTGGTGTATAAAATGATAACATTTTATTATTGTCACAACAACGATACATAACACCTACAGGTTTATCTAAAAATTTAACCTCTGGTTGATAATTCATTTGTTCACATACCATTTCTTTTAATTGTATAAAGGATGTAGGTGTACCAGAACCCAAATTAACAGGACCCTCTACGTCTTGT
>CABXJL010000049.1:0-2529 GCA_902512485.1 uncultured Gammaproteobacteria bacterium | reverse complement strand
CGTGGTTGTGTTTATTCATAATCAACTTGAATTTTGTAACAAGATTCAAGTTGAGATTATAGATCAACCGCTACGCATAGTCAATCGAAATAATAAGAAAAGCTAAGCGCTAGCCAGTTGGCGTAATTTTTTTGCTGCATCGCTGTGGCGGTGAATTAATTCAGCCTCATCTCTATCAGCTATCTTTCTGTCAACGACTCGCCACTTTCCTGCCACCATTACCCTGTCTGCTCTTTGTGCGCCGCACAGCAGTAACGCTGCTAAGGGATCATGGCTGCCAGAAAACCTCAACTCGTCTAGCTTAAATAGTGCCAGGTCTGCCTGCTTTCCGGTTGCTATTTCGCCGATATCGTTTCTACCCAAAAGTTTCGCTGAACCTGTACTTGCCCAGCCATATGCATGCTCATGGCTAATCTTTGAGGCACCATAGCGTAGGCGCTGTAAATACATCCCCTGTCTAAGTTCAGCTATCATATTGGATCCATCATTAGAGGCAGAACCGTCCACACCTAGACCTACATTGCATCCAGCTTCCTCGAGTTCAAGGCTTCGACAAATTCCGGAAGCTAGCATCATATTTGAGCTCGGACAGTGACAAATACCTACTCCGGATTGACCTAGCTTTTGTATCTCCTCCTGATTGAAGTGGATACCATGTGCTAGCCATGTACGTTCAGACAACCAACCAACACTTTCAAGATAGTCGACCGTTCTTAAGCCGAATTTCTCTAGGCAAAAATTTTCTTCGTCTATGGTTTCAGCTAGATGAGTATGTAATCGGACGTCATATTGCTCGGCAAGTTCTGCGGTATCTCTCATTAGCTCCGTGGTAACAGAAAAAGGCGAACATGGCGCTAAAGCAATCTGGGTCATCGCACCTTCATCGGAATCGTGGTAGCTTTTAATGAGTCGCTCGCTGTCAGTCAATATACTTTCTTTAGTTTGCACAACGCTTTGTGGCGGAAGCCCTCCATCCTTCTCCCCTAAACTCATCGAACCCCTTGTTAAAACCACTCGCATTCCTAACTTTTGAGCTTGTTCTACCTGAATATCTATGGCATTTTCGAGCTGACTGGGAAACAAATAGTGGTGATCACTTGCGGTCGTACAACCAGAGAGTAAAAGCTCAGATAGGGCTAATTCAGTCGAGACCGCCAACATCTCCGGCTGGATATGTGCCCACACCTTATAGAGGCTTTTTAACCAAGGGAATAACTCCTTATTCAAAGCCTCTGGATAGGCCCTAGTAAGGGTTTGGTAGAAGTGGTGATGGGTATTGATTAGACCCGGTAAAACAACGCTATCGCTGGCATCATAAACCTCATCAATTTTTGATAATGGAGTTTTTCCAGAACCGACTAACTCTATAATCTCTTGTCCTTTAATAACTACGCCATCTTGGCTATTTTTTGCATATATAGCTAGCGGATTTTTAACCCAAATTGTTTCTTCTTTCATAAATGATCTGCATTAGAGTTATCAAAGCTCTTGATGATACATAATGAAATCGCACCCAGAAGGGTGCGATTATCATTAAAACTTAGATGAATTTATATTAGTCAGGAAATTTACTTTCTATTCCCTCTACATAAAACATCATTGACATTAAATCGCCAATTGATGCAGTTTCACCTTCCGCTAACCATGCACTACCGTCTTGCTTGTTAATTGGACCTGTGAACGGATGAGCAGCACCAGTCATCAAATCAATGATAGCTTTCGAAGCAACTTGTTTAACTTCGTTGGGCATCTTTCTCATTGGAGCAAATCGAACCATTCCTTCTTTAGTTCCACGTAACGTATCAGTTGATGTCCAGGTGCCATCTAAAACAGCCTGAACGCGTTCCACGTAGTATGGTCCCCAGTGATTCACGATTCCAGTTAACTGAGAATTTGGGCCATAAACTTGCATATCTGAAGCCTGACCAAAAGCATAAATACCCTTCTCTTCAGCAATAGTCATTGCAGCAGTAGAGTCAGTATGTTGAAATAGAACATCAGCACCTTGTGCAATTAGCGCACTAGCAGCATCCGCTTCTTTACCAGGATCGTACCATGTAGAAACCCAAACAATCTTCATTTCAACATCAGGATTTACAGATCTTGCCGCTAGGAAAGCAGAGTTAATATCTCTGATTACTTCTGGTATTGGGAATGATGCAATCCAACCAATAACATTAGTCTCTGTCATTAATCCTGCAACCTTACCAAGAACATGTCTTCCTTCGTAAAATTTTGCTTGATAGGTTGAGACATTATCAGCTTGCTTGTAACCAGTTGCGTGCTCAAATTTTATATCTGGATAGCGCGCAGCAACCTTTATAGTTGGATTCATATAACCAAATGATGTTGTAAAAACAATATCATTTTTTCTAGCTAAACTCGTAATAACTCTTTCTGAATCAGAGTTTTCGGCAACACTTTCTACTTCAGTGACAATTACATCATCTCCCATAGCTTCTTTTAGATGGTTTACTCCTACATGATGTGCATAAGTCCATCCATGGTCTCCGGTTGGACCAATATAGA
>CABXJL010000048.1:0-3065 GCA_902512485.1 uncultured Gammaproteobacteria bacterium | reverse complement strand
TCTTTATACTTACTCATAAAATTATAATTCTTTCTTAGCCCATTCCTTAAAATGTTCAATACCTTTTTCTAGAGTAAATTCTGGAACATACCCTAGTTGATCTGAGATCTTGGAAATATCGGCGTAGCAGCCCATAATATCTCCAGGTGTAGCACCAAGTTCTTCAACTTTAACCTTGCCAGTCTTTCCATAAACTTCAATCAAACTATCTATTAAAGATGAAAGGGAAGTTTTCACTCCTGATCCAAGATTGTATGCTTGGTTTGGGAATTCATTGTTATTTAAACAGCGCTCCCAGCCCTGGACAACATCATCAATATAGATAAAATCCCTGAAACGATCTAAGCTACCTTGGACACCAACATAATCAGTATTTCTTACAATATTCAAGAATATGCTTACCATACCCTGATCGTTACGAGATAAATCCTGACCAGGTCCATATATATTAAACATTCTAAGAGAGTTCCATTGAATTCCGAGAGGTTCAGCATAAATTTTTAATAGCTGTTCACTAGCATATTTTGATAAGGCATAAATAGATTTAGGATTACAGGCTTCAACTTCTGAAAGTATTTCAGTATTTGGATTATCCCCATAAACAACAAAAGATGACGCGAATAAAATTCGTTTAATACCATTATCTCGACACCAGTTAATCATATTCAGCGTACCAAGGATATTTATTTTTATATCAATATCTGGAATTTCAAAGGATTTAGGGCCAGATGATTGGGCTGCCAAATGTAATAAGACATCATAACCAGTTACTTTAAGATTTTCTAATTCTTTCGGGTTTGTTATATCACATTTTACAATTTGGCAATCTTTTAACTCATTCATTACCGAAGTACTAAAATTTTCAATTATAAGAATTTCATGCCCAGCTGATAATAAGCGTTTAGCTATATTTGATCCAAGATATCCACACCCACCAGTAATAACAATCTTCATGACTATTAATCCTCGCTTAGTTTAAATTTTATTTTCGCCTCAGACATTAAATCAATAAATCTTTTCATCAACTCTTTTGGTCCAATGGTGATTAACATATATTTATCCCAGGGTGACCCAAGATTACCTTTTACATAAATAAGATTTTCCTCTAAGAAGGCAACTGTCTTATCACGTTTTTCAGGACTTACTATGTCAACTAATAGATAATTAGCACTTTCTCCATTAGATTTAATGCCAAGGTTTGACAACTCTTCTTTTACATAAGTTCGTCCTTTGATAACCTTTTGAACATAATTATCAACAATGTCATAATTATCAAGCAAATATTCGGCAACAGCATTTCTAAATGAATTGCTTTCATGAGCAAATCGAGTTTTACTTAGTACTTCCATATTATCTTCACTGGAAACCATAAAGCCCAAGCGAATTGAAGGCACGCCAAACCCCTTAGAAAATGTACGTAGCACTACTAAATTTTCAAATTCATCAATAAGATCCATCGCGCTTTCACAACCAAACATATAATAGGCTTCGTCTACGACAAATAGTGTCCCATTTTTCCTAGTCCTCTCTGCTATCTCTGCAATTTGATTTTTTGTAAGTGCATCCTCAACAGGTTGATTTGGATTAGGAAGAAAGAGCATAACTGGCTTAGTATCAATAAAATCATTTAATTGCTTCCAATCAAGCTTGAGTGTCTCTGAAGAATATTGGATTTCAGTCAACTTTGTTTGAAAAAGTTTACTATACACATAATACATAGCATAAGTTGGGCCCACAACACCAATATGATCTCTAGGGTCTGTCATAATCTCAAAAAGAGTTTTAATGCCACTATCCATACCTGATGTGAGCATTATTTTTGATTCATCAACATTTATGTGTTTACTTAACTTTTCATATAGACTTGATGAGTCGGGATAAGTGCTTAAAAACCAATCTGGTTGATTTTTAAAAATATCTCTAACAATTTCACTACCCCAATTTTCTACTTTTTCATTTCGATTGAGTCTTAAGCCATTTTCTAAATCACGATTTTCAGGTATTCGAATACGTTTAATATTTCTTAGGTGGGCATTTTTTTTTATAAACATAATTTTATTAACCTACTATTATTAGCTTTATTATTTGTATAATTCATTTTTTAATCATTTTCTTTTTTACCTCTAGTAAAAAACAATTCATTCATTAAGCTAAAATTCGGAAGTTAAATTATGATTTTCACTAAATCAATCAAAAAAATCATCTAAATCAAAATTCTTTATAGTAATTTTTTCATCAATAGGTGAGAAGAAGTTTTCTTTATAGCTTTTTGAGAGATTATAAAGATTAATTTTATTTTCCTCCCTCTGTTTAATTAACCTTTCATATGCTTCCCATATACCGGGACTGCTGTCTACAAGCTCCCATATAACTCCGTTACCTTCGGCAGGCATTGGGTTTGCAATAATAGTTGTTGTGGCCAAAATTATGACAGAAAGCCCCATAACAGAAAACTCCATTGCACTTCCAGAGCCTGATGTTACAACAACTGAATACCCTTTAAAGTTATCAATATGATCCAAAACTTTCCACTTTTTCATATTAATGTATTTTTCGTACTTAATCTTAGATTGACGATGAACTGGGTGTATCTTTAAATGTACTATGTAATTATGCAGCTGAGGTGCTTTTTTTAACAGATCAATCATATCAAAAGCGTCTTTCTCAATATAAGACAACATAACAAGAATAGCTCCATCATTATGGATATGTTCTGTTAATTTATGATTACATACATCTTTATATCTATAGGCTGGGCCAATTTTATACAAGTGGGAACTCTTCTCTGGCACATAATGTTTTCCAGTGACTAGAATTGTATCAGGAGTGACTCCAAATATCTTTTCGTTATCAGAGATATAGTGGGACTGGCAGACTGGATACTTTATAAAGAACTGACACCCATAAATATGTGTATTCTTGCTCCTTATTCCTTTGTAAAAGTTCTTATCTATAGTTTGATTTTCGCACCATGAGATAAGCTTTATTTGTGAATCTTGATATTTTGACTTCAATTTTTTACCAAACAAATATTTAACATAAGCATGGAAACTTGTTTTGGCAAT
>CABXJL010000047.1:0-4361 GCA_902512485.1 uncultured Gammaproteobacteria bacterium | reverse complement strand
TTGATAGTGGAAAAAAGATTACCGATCAAAAACTCAATATCTTTTCATCAGATGCTTCAACACTAGTCCTTAATGATGACAATTCAAGGGTTTTGCCTAATGGCAAAATAGATTTAAAATTTGCTCTAATTATGCTCGGTGAGATGGGTATCAACAACTTACTTCTTGAAGCTGGTAGTGGATTAAATGGTGCTATGATAGAGGCCGGACTAATTGATGAATTTATTATCTATACTGCTCCAGTGATCCTCGGGAGTGAAACCAAACCGATGATAGAGATTCCACTGACAAAAATTTCTGAAAAAATCCAACTCAATATTCTTGACATCCGAAAAATTGGTGAGGATATTAAAATTAAAGCAGTTGTTAAATGAGCACATTAATGAACAAACGAATTATTCTGGGAGTTAGTGGTTCAATTGCAGCCTATAAATCACCTGATATTGTTAGACGATTACAGGATTTGGGTGCTGAAGTTAGAGTGATTTTAACTATTGGTGGTAGAGAGTTTGTTAGTGAGAGGTCACTACATACAGTTTCAAAAAATAAAGTTCATGACAATCTTTGGGATTCGGAAGCAGAACTTTCAATGGGTCATATCGAGCTCGCAAAATGGGTGGATGTTGTTATCATCGCCCCTGCTTCAGCTAACACAATAGCCAAACTCTGTCATGGCAAGGCCGATGACTTGCTTTCAACTGTTATTCTCGCTACAAGTGCTCCGGTTATGGTTGCACCATCCATGAACCAACAAATGTATGCTTCACTTGCAATGAAGGATAATCTGCAATTGCTACAAAAACGTGGTGTAAGAATTATAGATCCAGGCTTTGGTGGACAGGCTTGCGGTGATGTTGGTGAGGGTAGATTAGCCGAAGCAACCGAAATTGCACTTCAAGCTTCTGAACTATTTCAGAATAATAACCTTGGTGGTAAAAGGGTGCTAATAACGCTTGGTGGCACTGTTGAAGCAATTGATCCTGTTCGATTCTTATCAAACCATAGTAGTGGGAAAATGGGCATGGCACTCGCATACGCATCTATACAAGCTGGAGCAGAAACAACACTTGTTATTGGCTCAATTTCTGTTGATGTCGAAAATAGAGCAAAAACTATCTTTGTAACTAGTGCAAATGAGATGCATGAAGCTGTTATGGAAAATATCCATGACCAAGACTTATTTATTAGTTGTGCCGCAGTTGCTGATTACAGACCTACAAAAGCGAGCACTAACAAAATAAAAAAAGCCAGTAATCAGAAAACAATTGAGCTTGTTGCTAACAAAGATATATTGAGTGACGTATGTCAATTAAAAAACAAACCAATTTGTATTGGTTTCGCAGCGGAAACTGAAAATTATATA
This sequence comes from uncultured Gammaproteobacteria bacterium, assembly GCA_902512485.1. Taxonomy (GTDB): domain Bacteria; phylum Pseudomonadota; class Gammaproteobacteria; order PS1; family Pseudothioglobaceae; genus Pseudothioglobus. The sequence goes on along the minus strand of CABXJL010000047.1, from coordinate 2,998 downwards.
AATAACGCAAATCAAAAGCTCAAAAATAAGAACTGCGATGCAATTATTTTGAACGATGTTTCTAATAGCGAAATTGGTCTTAAATCTGATAACAATGAGGTTTATTTTATAACAAGAGATGGGTCTGACAAAATCAGTAAAAATAGCAAACAAATTATTGCTGAAAAAATTGTCAAAAAAATTACGGAAGAATTCTTTTAGCCACTCAAAGTCCCTTTAAATCAAGGCTTAACAGACTTACTCACAAAACTGTGGAAAACTCTGGTGATATCTCTTATTATCGACCAATAATATGCACCACAATAACAATTGTTACGGTTTTGGTTAATAAATAATCATATACAATTTTTCTATATAAATCAATGACTTATAAATTTTTTTTTTTGAGAATACATTTCGAAATAACTGAGTAAATTAGTTTTGTTTCAAATAGCGGATAACTTTTATGCTTTTTCCCATTAAATAGGGCTTTCCGGGGGGTGCGAAAAAAAATTTATATATTTTTACAATTTTATAATTATCTAAACAATTAAGTAAATCTGAGTAAAAATATCGAACGAATATTGGTACTATAATATGATTATTTACCACTAAATAAATAGCCTTCGATTGATTTGGATTTATCGCTTATTCTTTGTTGTTTATTTTGAATATTAATATTGAATTTTGTATTTTCCTTGCCCAAAATTTTTATCAAGAGCGTCTAATAGATCTCTATGAAGAGAAACATCATATTCTGACTTAAGAGGAATGTTTCCGGAGGCATTATTTGAATGATATTCAATCATAACCGGGCATTTTCCGTGGAACTCTTTCAATAGCCGACAGATATCTTCATATTCTAGTTTATTTTTTTTACTCAACAACAACTTTAAATACTTAGCATATTTCACTTGAACTTTTTCAATTGGCTCAATACGTTCAATTACAACCTGCCATTGGTCTCTAAAATCTTTATTGACTTTACCACTAATAACTACAACTTCATCCAAAATCAGCTGATCACTATTTACCTCAAGTGCTTGCGTGAAAAGTACAGCATTAATTTGTCTGATGCCATCCTCAATAATTAAACTTGCTATCTGCCCTCTTTGTGTTTTACGATAATTAACTTCCGAGATTAATGCAAGAATACGTACTTCACGATTATTTCTAAAAATAATATCTTTTGGTAATGTGCAAACTATCGACTTTAAATCAGCTTTATACCAATCAGTGGGATGTCTATCGAGGTAATAGCCCATCATACTTTTTTCAAACATCAGAATTTTCTTAAAGGATAAATATTCCCCTTTTATATATTTTTTTTCGTATTCGACATGGTTTTCAACTTCAGAAAACAGACTTACCTGCCCTTTTGAAAAATCATTTTGTCTCTGTTCTGCTTGCCTGATAGCTCTAGGATAAGTTGCTATCAATGTCGCTCTATTATGACCAAAAACATCAAATGCACCACTATATATGAGAGCTTCAATAGCTCTTCGATTTAAGTATTTCTTTTCTATGCGTAAGCAAAAATCAAAAATATCAATATAACTTCCGTTGTTTTCACGCTCTAGAACTACCGCTCTTACTAATGATTCACCCACACCTTTTATAGCTCCCAGTCCGTAAATTATAGTCTTGTTGTCAGTAATACTGAACTCATACTCAGATTGACAAATATTTGGCGCATCAACGATAAGTCCACTTTTCTTTGACTCAGCTACTGTAAATGCAACTCGATCCGTATCATCCATCATGCTAGATAAAACTGCTGCCATAAAAGGTGCTGGAAAATGAGCCTTCAACCATGCCGTTTGATATGAAACATAAGCATAGGCAACAGAATGAGACTTGTTGAAACCGTACCCTGAAAACTTATCAATCAAATCAAATATTTCATTAGCTTTTTGTTTCTTAATATTTTTTTTACCGGCGCCAGTTACAAATACTTCTCGTTGCTCTTCCATCTCTTCAACCTTTTTCTTTCCCATTGCACGCCTTAAGATATCTGCACCGCCCAATGAATAACCCGCCATCACTTGGGCTGACTTCATGACTTGTTCTTGATAAAGAAAAACACCATTAGTTGGTTTTAAAATTTCTTCAAGCATCTCGTGAGGATATCTCACTTTAGCGCCATGTTTTACCTGGATATAATCATCTACCATTCCAGAATTTAATGGACCCGGCCTATATAGAGCCAACGTCGCTACAATATCTTCAAAACAATCGGCTCGTAGTTTTTTCAAGTAACCGCGCATACCATCAGACTCTAGTTGAAAGACACCTGTAGTATCACAGCGTTGTAATAGTTTATACACCTCTGGATCGTCTAAATCCAGCCCATCTATGTCTATTGGTTTTTTACTTAAATCCTTTTTTGCAATTATTTTGATTGCTTTATCAATCACAGTTAAATTGGATAAACCCAGAAAGTCAAATTTTACTAAGCCAACAGCTTCTACGTCGTCTTTATCAAATTGAGACACGACCACATCAGACTCCTCGGAGCCCTTATAAATTGGACAAAAATCACTAATCTTGCTAGGTGCAATTACTACGCCACCGGCATGAGTACCGACATTTCTAATTAACCCCTCTAAATCTTGAGAAAGGTCAATAAGTGTTGAAACACTTTCCTCTGAGTCATAGCGTGACTTGAGCTCTGAAGAGTCTTTTAAAGCCTTCCTTAAGGTCATTTTTAGTTCATTGGGTATCAATTTCGAAATAGTATCACTGAAGCCATAAGGATGGCCTAATACTCGCCCTACATCTCTGACCACTCCTTTTGCTGCCATCGTGCCATAGGTAATAATCTGTGAAACTTTTTCCGAACCATATTTTCTGGCAACATACTCAATCACTTCATCTCGACGATCCGCACAAAAATCAATGTCAAAATCTGGCATCGAGACTCTCTCTGGATTTAAGAAACGTTCAAACAAAAGTTCATGTTCAATTGGATCAACATTTGTAATGGAAAGCGCCCAAGCCACCAATGATCCAGCCCCAG
>CABXJL010000046.1:0-4705 GCA_902512485.1 uncultured Gammaproteobacteria bacterium | reverse complement strand
TTGTTGGCAGACGCCAATTTGTGTAAGTGCAGAGTTGCGCTTCATTGATGTCATCAACGAAGGACTGAGTATTGCAACCCTCACCCCAATAACAATTTTTACTGTACATATTGTTTTTCCTACCGGTGTCACCATCAAACCAGGTGTATGTATTCATGGTGTATTGCACACCCTTTGCTTCACCTTTTACTTCCCATATAAGAGAGGTCTTTTGGTCCAAGACGCATGACCAGTTCGAACTTTCGAAATCTAAAATTTCTCCTTCGCTGGATAGTTTTACAAAATCAGCAATCGCAATATTGCTGATTGACATAAACAGTGAAAGAATCAGGGCCTTTTTCATGCATTGCTACTTGGTAATTCAAGGAAGATTATATTCTACCAGTTAAGTCGATTATTGAAACGCCTGCAAGATTTTTTATAGCAATAATTTTCAGAAAGAAGGTTTTCGACGTTCAAATACAAGCAATATAACACCGATAAAAATCAAGCTGTCAGCAACATTAAATACCGGCCAATAGTAATTCTGGTAATGAACATCAATAAAATCAATTACGTAGCCATATTGAGCACGATCTAATAAGTTACCTAGGGCACCTGAGAGTAGAATAAATTGTCCAAAAAGCCTTTGACGATGTACGGCTGGCGTTTTATGGATCCAAACCATAAGCATAGCAGAGACAAAAAGTGAGACAGCCAATAAAAAGGCTTTTAGTATTCCGCCTCCCCCCGACAAAAAACTAAACGCAGCGCCAGTGTTTTGTATATAAGTCCAACTAACAAATGAATTAATGACCATTGACTCACCAAGAGCCAATAACGAGACAACAATCTGTTTCGTTAGCTGATCGAAAATTACTAGCGCCAGACACAATAAGTAGTAACTTTTATATTTCATAAGTCGTAACTAATAACAAAGGCCAAGTACCTAGCATCTATTTATTCAATGTGTTTATAATTCATGGTTAATTGTATTATAAATTTAGTGGAGGTTTTATGGGTTTTTTAACTGGCAAAAAAGCTCTCGTTGTGGGTGTCGCTTCAAACCGCTCAATTGCCTGGGGAATTGCAGAAGCGATGGCTTCAAATGGTTGTGAAATCGCACTCACCTATCAAACCGATAAACTCAGAAGCCGTGTTGAGAAGTGTGCGGAGATTTGCAACTCTTCAATTGTAATCCCCTGTGATGTTTCTGAAGACGAGAAAATTAGCCAGACCTTTTCTAAATTGAAGGAGTCATGGGACAGTTTTGATATTCTCGTCCATTCGGTTGCATTTGCTGATCGTGCGGAACTAGATGGCAATTACGTTGAAGTCACAACACGTGAGGGATTTCTCAGAGCCCATGAAATAAGTTCATATAGCTTTACCGCGCTTGCAAAAGCTGCACTTCCAATGCTAAATAATAATGGTGCACTATTGACACTAACCTACTTAGGAGCCCTTCGTGCAATACCTAACTACAACATCATGGGGATCGCCAAAGCCTCTCTTGAAGCCAACGTAAGATATATGGCTGCAGCGCTTGGAGGTGACAAAGGTATTCGAGTTAATGCTATTTCTGCAGGTGCCATTAAAACACTTGCAGCAAGTGGTATAAAGGGCTTTGGAAAGCTTTTGGACCATGCTGCTGAAAGTTCAGCTTTGAAACGGAACGTCAGTATCGAGGAAGTTGGTAATACTGCAGCTTTTTTATGTTCAGATCTGGCATCGGGTATTACCGGCGAGGTGACCTATGTTGATGCAGGGTATAACTTTTACGAAAAAGGACCAGATTTATAAATTAGGGCTTTTGATAGTCTCTTAGAGAAAGTCGGAAAATATCTTGATTTCTGCAGAATCCCTTAATTTCTTAACAAGACTTAGAAATAGTTCGTTACTCTCCTCACTCAAATAAACGTCAACAATTTCACTATTAATACCCTCTTCTGAGAGTTTTACAGCCTTCAAGTCAATCACAAGAGTTGTATTGGCATCAGCACTCTGGGAATGATAGGTGTGTTCGCCAGTATTAGGTTTAGATAATTTGTAAACTTTGCTTGTTGCATCGAATGGCAATTGTGAATTTCTGGTGATCCAGCCTACTTCATTCCATTCAAGGTCGTTTTCATCCATTAAAGCTTTAATCTGAGCATCGTCCCCACTTGTTAAAGAAGAAGAAATAGTTTGACCCAATTCATCAATCAATTGTTTTGCGCCTATATTTCTTAAAATATCTACAATCTGTTCTTCAACTTCATCTAATTCTTTCTGGCGCTCAGGCTGCTGATTTGCAAGATTCATAACAACAAATCTATCCTTACTTAATTCTATGACATCAGAATTTTCTCCATCCAGAAAAACGACATCACTAAAAGCGGTTGATACGAAAACCCCATCATATTCAGTACTGTACTCTGAGAAAAAATCAGAAGTTTGAAGTTTAAGATCTAACTGATCTGACACCACATCAATAGACTCTTCATATGCCAAATTACTGAGCTCTTCTTGCAAGTCATAGAGTGCTTTTTGATTTACATTTTTCTTGTGCAATACTAATAGTTGCTCCTCCACTTCTTCAAAAGATTGCAAGGTAGAAGGTTGGATTTCGTTAAGCTTAATGATGTGGTATCCGTAATCCGTCTTCACAACGTCACTTATATCACCAACATTCATATCAAAAACAGCTTTATCAAACTCTGGGACCATGAGTTCTCTTTCGAAAAAACCCAAGTCACCACCCTCCTCACTGGTAGTAATATCTTTTGAATGAATTCTTGCCAATTCAGAAAAATCAGCACCCTCCTTAATCTCTTTCAATATCGCAATTGCATTACTTTCCTCTTCAAGCAAGATATGTTGAGCTCTTCTTTGTTCAGGGTTTGTATAGAGCTCTTCATTCTCTATATAGAGCTTCTGAAGAGTTTCATTATCAGGATAAATCTGCTGGTCAATATTGTCTAAAGACAATTCAACAAAATCAACTTGAACTTTACGGCCTTCTATAAAGTTTGATCGATTATTATCATAGTATTCAGAAATTTGTTCTTCATTAACGAAAATCTGGTCCTGATATTTTTCAGTACTTAAAACTATAAATGATACTTCTCGTTGCTGCGAAGCTAGGTCATTGAGCTGTTCAATTTGAGCTGTTGATAAAAAGGCAGAATTATTCAAATTTCTCTTGATTTGTTCAAGTGACATCGATTTTGATTGTTCTAATTCATAGCCTAGCGGAGTGAAATTATTTAATCTCAATAATTGAATGTAACGCTCTTCAGAAAAAACACCGTCAACCTGAAAAACAGGATTTGATTGAATCAGGGAACGAACCTCTTCATCCAGAGTCACGAGCTTCATTGAACTGGTGAAATTCTCTAGTAATTTCTCATTAATCAATGTGTCAATAAGTGTTTGTCTAAGGGCATTATCAATTTCAGCGGAATAAGACGCACCAAGCTGTTCTTGTAAATTTCTTTGTTGGCTGTTAAGTTTTTGATAATAATAATTCAAAGAAATATCTTCACCATCAACTATCGCAATAGCAGAGTTCGAAGAACTTCCAACATATTGCTGGATCCCAAACAATGCAAAAGGCACTGTAATAAAACCTACAATAATATAAGCGACCCAACCTTTAGATTTTTTTCTAATTGCACCTAACATATTTTCAACCAATTATGGCGGAGCGGACGGGGGTCGAACCCGCGACCTCCTGCGTGACAGGCAGGCGTTCTAACCAACTGAACTACCGCTCCAAATTTTGGTGGGCGCTACAAGACTTGAACTTGTGACCCTCGCCTTGTAAGGGCGATGCTCTCCCAACTGAGCTAAGCGCCCAAAAAAAAATGCCCGATTCTTTTTCGGAATCGGGCGTATTATACTGATAAAAAATCTGCTTAGTTAACAGATTCCTTCAATAACTTACCTGCTTTAAATGCTGGAACTTTTGAGGCAGAAATATGAATCGTTGCACCCGTTTGTGGATTGCGTCCTGAACGTGCTGCACGACTTCTAACCAAAAAACTACCGAAACCTGTAATGGAAACTTTATCTCCACTTGCTAATGCACCTGAAATTGCATCTGTTGTTGCTGATAGAGCGCGAGCGGCATCAGCCTTGGTTAAACCTGAGCCATCAGCAATTGCTGCGACTAAATCTGATTTATTCATTTTTCTCTCCTTAGTTTTTTTTTGAATTTGTGTAAATCTGCTCGAATCTTATAAAAGATTATTTTTTTAATCTTCAATTTGATTATCCATTATTAAACCCTTCTGTCAAGCGACTTTCAGCAAAAAAAAACAAATATAATTGCATAATTTATTCAAATGACATTATTCAATTATTAGCTAGATAACTTTTTTCTTTATGCGAGGAATAAAATCTTCCTCCCATACTTCGGAATCAATTGCTCCAATGTGTTTATATAAGACTACACCCTGTTGATTCACCAAAAAAGTTTCAGGTGTTGCATAAACACCTAAATCAAGACCTATCTTACCACTGGGGTCAAAAATAATTACATCAAAAGGATTTCCCATCATCTCTAAAAATTTCTCACCGTCAGTCCTTGTGTCTTTGTAATTGATACCAATTAATTGCAGATCTTTGTTATTTGCAATCTTCATCATCATTTGATGTTCTTGACGACAGGTAACACACCAAGAAGCCCAGACGTTAACGAGAGACATATTTTCACTAAACAGGTCTGCCAACAAAACCGATT
>CABXJL010000045.1:0-4820 GCA_902512485.1 uncultured Gammaproteobacteria bacterium | reverse complement strand
TTGAATTATAACAATCCTCACCATAGCCCTTTTCAAGAATTTCAACAATATAAACAACACCCTAAGATCAAACAATTTCTGGAGTCCGGAAAACGAGTTTCTTATGGTGCAAGAGCTATCACCAAAGGAGGTCTTAACTCTCTCGTTAAAATGGACTTTGATGGCGGCATGATTATCGGTTGCGATGCAGGTACGTTGAATCCCGGAAAAATCAAGGGCAGCCATTGCGCACTACAGTCTGGAATCCTTGCTGCGGAATATATAAATAAAGTACTTACCGAGGAGGTCTGTGATTTTGACGATATGTTTAAGTCTAGCAACCTTTTCAAGGAACTTTATCAAGCAAGAAATTTTAGTAGTGCACTTCATAAGTTTGGTTTTTATGGTGGCTCAATTTATAACTTTATTGAGTCGAATATTTTTCGTAATAAATTGCCAATTGACCTCAAGGATGATAAGCGAGATTGTGATGCTTTAAAAGCTTCTAAAAATTCTAATAAAATATCCTATCCCCCTCCAGATAACGTTTTAAGTTTTGATATTACCTCTTCCTTGTTTCTTTCTGGTACCAACCACGAAGAAGACCAACCAGTCCATTTAAAACTAGCTGATGCCAATATTCCACTGAATTACAATCTTGAAAAATATGACGAACCTGCACAGAGATATTGTCCTGCCGGAGTCTATGAAATCATTAAAAAAGATGGATCGGATTATTTCCAAATAAATGCCCAAAATTGCCTGCATTGTAAGACTTGTGACATTAAAGACCCATCTCAAAACATCACTTGGACACCTCCAGAAGGAGGTGGCGGCCCAAATTACATAAGCATGTAGTTTATTTACACTGGTTCGCAGTAATGACTACTGTATTAAATATCTCATCAACACTACAACCTCTAGATAGATCGTTTACTGGCTTTGCTATCCCTTGAAGGATTGGCCCTATGGCTTGCGCTCCTGAAAATCGTTGAACAAGCTTATAACCAATGTTTGCAGCATCCAGGTTGGGGAATATAAGGACATTAGCAGGAGGTTCAAAAGTTGTTTCAGGATTTTTTATTTGTAAAACCTTCTTTTCTAACGCTGCATCCAATTGAATATTACCTGCAATATCTACATCTGGTAATTTAGTCTTACAGATATTGGTCGCAAGTCCTACTTTTTCAACTTGAGAATATTTGGTGTTTTTATTAGTGGAAAATGAAAGCAATGCAATTTTCGGCTTGATATCTAAATCTTTTGCTGATTCAAAGGCACTTTGAGTAATTTCAGCTAATTCTTCTGCAGTCGGATCAATATTCATTGCACAGTCTGAAAAAATCATATTCTGGCCATAATTTTGATGATTTTGATCAAACACCATCAAAAAAAAGCTCGACACAAGCTTACTGCTATTTGAAACGCCAATAATTCTCAATGCATTGCCAAGGACCTGTTGACTGGGAGTAATTGCGCCGGTTACAACAGCGTCAACCTCATCTCTTTGTAAGGCCAACATTGCAAAAACGGTAGGATCACTTACTAAATCTAGAGAATCATTGAGTTCTAAACCTTTATGTTTGCGTCTCTCAAACAAGGTTTTAGCATAATCGTTTCTTAATTTTTTATCCTTTGGATCGATAAATTCTAAGTTATGCCTTTTACTCTCCCTTAACTGATCCAATTGAGAAAGAATTTTATCCTTATTACCGAGAAGAGAAATTTTCGCAATTTTTTGAGTAGATAGCGATAATGCAGCCTGTAGAACTCTTTCATCGCTTGATTCTGGTAGTAATATGCGCGGAAACTTTTTTTGAGCTTTTTTGGTTAGTTTATTTAGTAATCTATTATCGAATCCATGATCAGAAACGAATGTACCTTTACCATGCTTGCGATATAAGATGTTGTTGTTTTCCAAATTGTCGACTGCTTTTCTGACCGTACCAACACTGACATTTAATAATTTAGATAGTTGAGATTCAGAAGGAATTACATCTCCATTAGCAAGATTACCGCTTTTTATTTCCTTATTGATATAGTTAATTACTGTTTGGTAAAGTTTTTTTTTCATTCATATTTCTCGACTAAAACTAAATAATTTGATATAAATACAACGTTAAAATTTAACAGTATACTCATATATATGAGTATTGTAAGTTTTAAAGATATCTTTAATTAAATAAAATACAGCTTAACTTGAAATATAGAATTATTAAGGCATAACAATATTATTTAGCTGAGACCTAAGAAGTTTCAATAAAAATTTCTTTTGTTTATCGTTGAAGCGACTAATTGGTCCAGAAACTACAATTGCACCAACAAATTTAGAGCTGCTTGATATTACAGGAACAGCAAGTGCAAATAAAGAGGGATTATGTTCATGAATTGAGAGGTAGTAGCCAGCATCTCTAATTTCCTTATAAAACCCAGCTTTGTCATTCTTTCTTTTACCATAAGCAAGAATAATTCTTCCAGATGCCCCTCGATTCAATTCTAAACGACTGCCCTGTTCAATATTGTGACGTATTTCATCACGCGAATGAGCTCTATAAAGACAAATTCGCATACTATCCTCTTCTACAAAAAAAGAAGCAGTTTCACCGGACATATCTCTTATTGCATCAATAATGGGACGAATTTGTTCTAGGTGATTACTTTGGGTATAAATAGCACTCAAGTAAAGAGCCTGCGTTCCAACCACATAATCTTTATTTTTTAATCTTGAAACGTATCCATATTCTTCAAGTGTAGTCAAGATGCGATAGGTGGTAGATATATTAAAGTCCAATTTTTCGCAAATTTCATTAATGCTGAATTGTGTCTTATTAAGAGAAAATATAGACAAGATTTGAAGGCATTTTTCAATGGCATTGTATTTTTTGTCTAGGGATCTTAGGATCATGATTATTTCATAATATGAAAAATAAATATTATATAGTGAAAATATTTAATATTTTTAAATTATCGTTGGTATCATAAAATAACACTTAATAATAGACTTGCAACCTGTCTATAATCTGTCAGAATTTATAAAACACATAATAATTACTAAGAGGCACAAAATGAACAGACAAGAACAAATAATAGCACTACAAAAAGATTGGCAAGATAATCCACGTTGGTCAAATGTTAAGCGCACTTATAACGCTGAGGACGTTGTGCGTTTACGAGGTTCAGTTCAACCCGAATGTACCTATGCTCGTCGTGGTGCAGAAAAACTTTGGGAATTAGTGAATGGTACTGCTAAAAAAGGCTATGTGAACTGTATGGGAGCCATTACTGCCGGACAGGCGATGCAACAAGCAAAGGCAGGTATTGAAGCAATCTACTTGTCAGGTTGGCAAGTTGCAGCTGATGGAAATACCTCTGAGACCATGTATCCAGACCAATCACTATATGCATATGACTCGGTTCCAACTATGGTAAGGCGTATCAATAATACCTTCAAGAGGGCAGATGAAATACAATGGGCAAAAGGTATTGAGTCTGGTGACAAGGGTCATGTTGACTACTTTTTACCGATTGTTGCTGACGCTGAAGCCGGTTTTGGTGGCGTATTGAATTCTTTTGAGTTGATGAAAAATATGATCTCTAACGGTGCCGCGGGTGCTCATTTTGAAGATCAGTTAGCCGCTGTTAAAAAATGTGGCCATATGGGCGGCAAGGTATTAGTGCCGACTCAAGAAGCAGTTCAAAAACTTATTTCTGCTCGACTGGCAGCCGATGTTATGGGAGTACCTACTGTTTTATTGGCTCGTACAGATGCAGAAGCTGCAAACCTACTAACATCGGACGTAGATCCCTACGATGCTTCATTTATAACTGGTGAGCGCACTGCGGAAGGATTTTATATTGTAAAAAATGGATTAGAGCAATCTATTTCTCGTGGTGTTGCCTATGCACCATATGCAGATTTGGTTTGGTGCGAAACTGGAAAACCTGATCTTGGTTTTGCTCGCGAGTTCGCTGAAGCAGTTTTAGCTGAAAATCCTAATCAATTATTGGCATACAATTGCTCACCGTCATTTAATTGGAAGAAAAATCTAAACGATGCCGAGATTGCCTCTTTTCAAGAGAAGATCGCAGAAATGGGCTACAAGTATCAGTTTATCACTTTGGCGGGTATTCACAATATGTGGTATAACATGTTTGACTTGGCTTATGACTATGCAAAAGGTGAAGGCATGAAGCACTATGTAAACAAAGTGCAAGAGCCTGAGTTTGAAGCAGCTAAAAAAGGTTATACTTTTGCGTCACATCAGCAAGAAGTTGGGGCTGGATATTTCGATGATGTTACAACGGTAATTCAGGGCGGCTTGTCATCTGTAACCGCATTGACAGGTTCTACAGAAGAAGAGCAGTTTAACTAAGAAATGTCTGTCTAACAACTATGCTTTGCTTCATTAATTGAAGCTTATTTATTGGTTGGTTTCTTTATGTTTAATGATTTCTCGGACACGTTGTCACTTACGATTGCTAAACAGATTTTGGGTGGCTTTGAGAAACACTATCGCAATATCAAAAGAGCTTCGGTAGAGGCAAAAAGGTGTTTTGAAGAAAGAGAATGGGAAAAAATTGAAAAAGATTCAAAGCGTAGACTTAATTTCTATGATAAGCAAGTTGACAGCTTCTGCAAAAAAATATCGACTGATCTAAATCTAAAAAAACAAAGTGTTTACGGTGCTAAAGCTACTATGCATCAGCAAGCGCATCTGGATAAATTTAATTCAGATTTTTGGAAAAACACCAAACTTGCCTATATTGAACTGATTACACAACATAAACAGCCGGAATTAGCGGAGACCTTTTATAACTCAGTATTTTGTCGCTTATTCTCT
>CABXJL010000044.1:0-4972 GCA_902512485.1 uncultured Gammaproteobacteria bacterium | reverse complement strand
TTATATAGACGACCAATAGATAAGAATCTATCGCCATGACCCATAAAGTCGGCAGTTGATTGTCCTACTAATTTGTAATCTGTTAAACCATTAAAAACATACAATTTACTAAAAAAACCGTCACCCTGCCCATCTATAGTTAATGCAAGTGCTTTGTCACCATTAAAAGGAGACAGATAATATGAAGGAATGGCATGACATAAATGATGCTCATAAAAAAATATTTTTTTTGGCTTTAGATTGAACTTATTGAAATTAAGCCGAATATAATTAGTGAACGCTCTTCTACTACCCTCAGGTGTTTCTTTCACTAATGCTCTTTTATATTTAGCAACATAATATGATTTAACTGCTGAGAAATTAGTAAAAAGAGACTTAAAGATACATATATTTTTCAAAAGTCTTGATAAACCTAAGTCTGCAGCATAAGTGGGCTTAATAATGCTTCGTAGTGCTTTTTCAATATCTTTGTTATAGGTCATTTTTTCTCTTAATTCACCATCATTACCTTTATCTTCGAAATCACTATATGAATGAGCTACATAGTCAACACTGCCAAAATCATATGCCTCAATTATTGGGGTTATATCAATATAATCATGTTTGATTCTTGTTACTCTTTCTGTGCTCATTGCAAACACTGTTTTCTGCTTAGTATCTAATAAACAAAGCGCACTATCATGACCACAATATTTAGTGCCTACCACTCTCACAACTCTCTCCTAACTCTATATCCTTCAATAAAAAGTTCGTCTATATTACAATCAATAAAATCAACTACAGCATCTTCTGGTGTTCTTACAATGGTTCTACCATGCAAATTAAAGGAAGTGTTTAGGCTAACTCCATAACCTGTAATATCTTTAAGAGCTTTTAAAAAACGATAATAATTAGGATTATCTTTTTCTTCTACAAATTGAGGTCTGGCTGTGCCATCAACATGGACTGCACAAGGCAGATCTTTAATAAACTCATCTTTCATTCTGAAGGCAATAGCCATGTGTTTGTGTGAAAAGCTATTATTAAAAAGCCTCTCTCTTTCCTCTTCTAATATTGATGGACAAAAAGGTTGATAATTTGGACGCCTCTTAACTGTTGAATTAATTTTTTGTCTTGTGTCTTCAAACATTGGGTTGGCAATAATAGAACGATTACCTAAAGCTCTTGGGCCAAACTCCATTCTTCCATGAAATAGTGAACAAATTTTACCTTCTGCTACTGATTTTGCAGCCTCTTCAGGCCAAGTGCTTTCTAGATCTTTAACTATAATGTTATCAAAATCATCAAGTGCTAGTCTCACTTGTTCACGCGTATATGAATCTCCAAAATATGGCATGACATGGTCTTTGAGCCAGCTAACATCTTGATTTAACTCTAAAGCTTTTAATATGGCTCCTCCAAAAGCAGTTCCTTCATCACCCATAGGCGGCAATACATAAATATTCTTAAAGTTAGTTCTCTCATATATATTAAGACTCATAATAATATTTGCAGCAACACCCCCTGAGAGACACAAATTATTTATTGGATACTTTTCATATGCACAATTCAAGTAAGCAACAATCGTATCTTCAAGGTAACTTTGTATGGATGCACAAAAGTTTTCATCACCTGTTCTTCGTCTTTGTTTTTTTAACCAATCTATATCGTAAAAAGGCTCAATCATTTTAATATCGAAATTAATGCTTAGAGACTCTTTATCTATTCTCGTTGCGCCCTTTAGTTGCTTTAATAAATTTTTATCAGCTCTACCAAAAGCAGCTAAGGCTTCAACCTTGCCTTCATCGTTATTTGGTAATAAACCCATGGCTTCTGTAAAGTTTTGATACAAGTGACCCACAGATAAATAACAATGATCTTCAGAACCAATAAAACTGGCCAATGATTTCCCTACTAGTTGTTGCTTGCTACCATTGAAGAAATATAATTTACTAAAAAAACCATCACCCTTGCCATCTATTGTAAGAGATAATGCGCTATCTGCATTGAATGGCGATAAGAAATATGCTGCAGATGCGTGACATAAATGATGGTCAATAAAATCAATTTCTTTAGGATATAAGTTGTATTTATTAAAACTACTTCTAATATAATTGGTAAGCGTTACTTTATTATTGACCGGATCTTCCCTAATAAGTGCCCGCCTAACCCTCGTTAAATAGTACTTAACTACACCCGTAAAATTAGTTGTTATCGATTTTAAAATAATCTTTTTTCTAGCTTTCTTTGAAATATTTAGATCTTTCGCGTAGAGTGGGCTAAAAAAACTTCTTATCAATAAGTCTAGTTCTTTGTTACATGTCATCTTTCCTCTAAGTTCATTATCTTGTCCTTTGTTCTCAAAGTCAGCAAATGAATGAGTAACACAATCTACATCATTAAAATCATACGCCTCCAATATCGGAGTTATGCCGATAGGATCATGTTTAATCCTTGTAACTCTTTCTGTGCTCATTGCAAACACTGTTTTCTGCTTAGTATCTAATAGGCAGAGTGCACTTTCATGCCCATAAAATTTAGTACCAACTATTCTCATTATTTGTTCTCAAATTTCCTTATAAAGCTCAAACTATATTTAATTATCTCGTCTACGTTATAGTCAAATAAACCATAATTACTTTTAGCAAAGACAGTTTTGCTGAGAGTTGAAGATGGAGACCACAATCGAAAACTGTCTTTATTGTTTTCATGTATTGATACTACAGGTTTGTCAAAAGAGGATGCAATGTGTACTATTGACGTATCAGGAGTAATAATTAAATCCAGCTGTTCTACTATAGCTGCAGCATCAATAATAGTTTCTGTAGTGTATGAAGGAATAACATAATCAAGACCCAACTCTGATATCATTTTTTGCTTCTTTATGATTTGATTAGAGCTAGCTAATATAACTATTTTTATATTACTGCAATGACTGTACAACCCTCTACATATTTGATCCAATTCTTGTTTTTGTATACTCTTTTCAGGGAAAGAGCCTTCTATATTAATTCCTATTTTTATTTTATTACCCATTGAGGATACAAAACTTTTTGCCCTTTCCCTTTCGATATTACTAAGAAAAAAATCATACTTATTTGAACTAGGCGTGATTCCAAAAAAAATCAAAGTATCTAGCCAAATTTTACCAAAATGACTTTTTTTATCTTTTTTTGTAAAGTGATCATATAACTGTAACTCACTACCTTTCACCCCATATCTTCCATCTTTATGAATGGAAATAATTTTTTTGGGATTAATGATTTTTAGCCTAAAAATAGCATGAGGTATAACCGAGTGTTCCAATTCAATGCATACGTCAAAACTTTTTTTTCTCAACTTTAACAGAGTTGGCAAATCATTTAAGATACTGTTCTTATAATTTGTATATATTTTGTCAATATATGGATTGTATCTAATAACATCTTTATTCTCTTCGCTTGCTAGAACAGAGATGCTTATATTAGGATAAGCATTCTTTAGCTCTCTAAATATTGGCGTTGTTACAACCATATCACCTATTCTGTCATATTTTAAAATCAAAACTTTTTTTGACTTTTTTAGATTAAATGGTAAATTTTTCTTTTTTGTCAATGACCTTAATAAATAAGCCTTTAATTTTTTGTTTGATTTCATTTATATATATTTGTTAATACCTTTTTTGCATACTTTGAGTTTATGTTCAATTGAATTTTGCAAAAGTTGATTATTATAATCAAGATACTTTCTATCACTTACTTTATGCCACAAATGATATTGAATTGCATTAAAACGGAGATTCTTTCGATTTAAGCCATTATTAATTAGGCGCACAACGAATTCACTGTCTTCTCTGCCCCACCCAATAAAATCTTCATTAAAGCCATTTACCTTCATGCAATCATCTTTGAAAAAAGCCATATTACAAGATCTTACGCCCTTCAAATAATTCTTTTTAGAAGAAAAAATTTTTGACAATAAATTTGAACGAATTGCATTTTTTCTATTTTTTAATCCAGTAGAAAAAAATGAAAAACTTGTCCTCTTACTGTCTAATATTTTTTCCGATTTATCTTCAGTCAATAATACTCTAGACCCCTGGACAAAATAATTGGCTTGAGCATTTTTGATATGGTCTTGGATAAATTTAGGGTGAAGAATCATATCACCATCCACTAATATAATATAATCACCACTTGACTTTACGATTGCTTTGTTTCTTGACTGTGCCGCTCTAAAGCCTTTGTCTTCTTGCCATGAATGAATAATATTTAAATCTGAATCTTTCTGAAATTTGTCAATAATTTCTTTTGTTTCAGCAGTACTACCATCATCAGCAATAATCACTTCTTCAGGAACTATTGTTTGTTTCTCTATACTCCTTAAAGCCAAAATTAAAGATTCTGGCCAATTATAGGTAGTAAAAATTAAACTAACACGCATTACTCAATAATTTATTAGATAAAATATAACAAAATTATATGCCATTAATTATTGTAAAAATAAATATGAATAATGATATACATCTCATTGAAAATATATTTTCAACAATACTTCAAGAAATATGAAATTATCTGTTTATATTATTGCTTACAATGAAGCAGAAAAAATTCGTGACTGTATCAATAGTGTCTTGTGGGCTGACGAAATTATTGTCGCTGACTCACATAGCACAGATGGAACAAGTGAAATTGCCAGCCAATTAGGAGCTAAAGTTATTCATATTCCTTTTAAAGGGTATGGTGATTTAAGAAACCAGGCTATTTCTCATTGCTCAGGAGATTGGATTTTTAACCTAGATTCTGATGAAAGGTGTTCTGAAAAGTTCCGAGATGAAATAATTGCACTCATTGATAATGCGCCTCTTGACATTTATAAAGTTCCAAGAAGGAGTTTTTTTATGGGAAGATGGATCAAACACTCAGGCTGGTACCCAGATTATAGACACCCACAACTTTTTAGAAATGGAAAAATGAAATACTCAATGGAGTTAGTTCATGAAGGAATTATTAGC
>CABXJL010000043.1:0-5134 GCA_902512485.1 uncultured Gammaproteobacteria bacterium | reverse complement strand
GTTCAAGACCAATTATTGGGGATTTTTTAATATTTTCAAAGGTTGTATGTAATAACTTATTAGTTAGCTTGTCCGCTAACTCTTCAACAACTAGATCGGGGTCAGCTCCAGTTTCTAGTTTTTTTATTGCACTTTGTAGTAGTTCACTCTTAAGCAGATTTGCATGTTCGCGATACTTTCTAATAATTTCTTCATTGGGAATGTTATTTAGCCACTCTATGAAATTAAGGCTTTTTTCATGAATGATTTCTTCAGCGATAACCTTATCTTGCTCTCTGTTTTCGAGGTTATTGTCAACCACTTGTTGTAAATCGTCCACGGTGTAAAGGAAGACGTCTTCCAGTTGATTCGCTTCATGCTCAATATCTCTTGGGATAGCTAGATCTAATAACAGCATTGGTTGATGCTTTCTTTGAATTAGAACAGTTTCGATAAGTCCTTTACCTAAAATTGGAACAGGTGCAGCGGTTGAGGAAATTACGATATCTGCTCGGTAAAGATGTTCAGATAAATGTTTCAGATTGATTGCTTCTGCTTCATAAGTAACTGCAATTGCTTGTGCATTTTCTATCGTCCTGTTAACAAAAATCATGCGCTTTACACCTTTTTTATGAAGATGTTGAGCACTTAATTCTATCATTTCACCGGCTCCAATTAATAGGACGGTTTGGTCAGCCAAATTCGTAAAAATTTTTTCGCTTAATTTCACAGCACAATATGCAACTGATACTGGCAAAGCTCCTATATTGGTATCAGATCTTACTTTCTTTGCAGTTGTAAAGGCATGTTGAAAGAGTTTTTCAAGGATTTTGTCTAAAGCGCCTTGTTCTTTTGAAAACTGATAAGCTTCCTTCAGTTGTCCAAATATTTGGGGTTCACCCAGTACTAATGAATCAAGTCCAGAAGCGACACTACAAATATGTTTGATAGCTTCTTTGCCTTCAAAAAAACTCACATATTGCAATAATAAGGAATGTTCAATACCATGAGTAGTTGCCAAAAATTCTGAGAGAACCTCACGAATATTGCCTACATCATATGTCACACAAATTTCGGAACGGTTACAAGTAGAGAAGACAACACAAGCCTTAATTCCTGGTATTGACAAAAGTGATGAAATAGCAGGTGCGAGCTCATTTTGAGCAAACGATACTTTTTCTCGAATCTCAACGGTCGCTAGATGATGATTAACACTCAGTACTGCTATATTTGACATTCACAAAAGGTTAATAAATTTAGCTGCCAATTATACAGTGTCAGTGCAATTTTGGCCTAACGATAAGTCTTGCTTAGGTTAATCGTATTTTTTATAAAGTTTTTGTTGTAAAGTGATTTGTAAGCTACAATTACTTGTTATATACAAATACCAATATTTATGAAAATAAAACAATTTGAAATTGTATTGCAATCAAAAGAAAGAGGTTTTCACTTAATTACTGATGAGGTATTTGGACAAATTCCAGATCTAGGTCAGGTTCGAACAGGATTGCTTCATTTATTTATTCAACATAGCAGTGCATCGATAAGTATTAATGAACATGCAGACCCAAGTGTACGAAAAGATTTGGAAAAATTCTATTCAGAGCTTTGCAACGACAAGCAATATTACACCCACACTTATGAAGGACCTGACGATATGCCTTCACATGTTAAAGCTTCAATGCTTGGATCAGATGTCACAATCCCAATAACTTCCGGTCAACCGAACTTTGGCACTTGGCAAGGGATAATTCTTGGTGAGCACCGAATTCGAGCAGGCTCAAGACGAATTATGGCAACACTGATGTATGATTAATTGTTAAGAGTTATATTTTCTAGTGAATGTTTTATCAAAGTTTCATAAAAATTTCATGATTTACTCATGTTTTCTCTATAAATCATAGAACCTATTGGTCTAAAATGAAGCCAATCATGTACTTACAATCTCATCACTTATGATTGAAGAGGACAGCCTAGTTGGCGGTGAAAATCAAAGTAACGAAGATCTTATGATTTCATCTGTTAGGCCCACCTCTTTTGAGGATTTCATTGGTCAGGACGATGTGAAATCTCAGATGGCTTTGTTTATTGAGGCCGCAAAATCACGCGGTGATGTTCTTGATCATTGTTTAATTTATGGTCCACCTGGTTTGGGTAAAACAACTCTTGCAAATGTAATTGCAAGGCAAATGCATTCTGGCATTAAGCAAACATCTGGTCCTGTGTTGGAGCGTTCAGGAGATTTGGCTGCGATTCTTACTAAACTTGAGCCTTTCGACATTCTTTTCATTGATGAGATTCATCGGCTGAATCCTGTTGTTGAAGAAATACTTTATCCAGCTTTAGAGGATTTTAGGTTGGATATTCTTGTGGGTGAGGGTGTTGCAGCCCATTCAGTTCAACTTGACTTACCGCCTTTTACTTTAATTGGCGCTACGACTCGGGCAGGAATGCTGACTTCTCCTTTACGCGACAGGTTTGGCATAGTTCATCGATTGACTTTTTATGAGATAAAAGATTTACAAGAAATTATTGAGCGCTCTGCATCCATTTTGGATATCAAAATCAAGAAAGACGGTGCACAAGAAATTGCTAAACGCTCAAGGGGAACTCCGAGGATTGCCAACAGGTTATTACGACGTGTCCGGGATTTTGCTGATGTTAAAAATAAGGGCATTATTAATAAAAAAATTTCCCAGGCAGCTCTTAAAACTTTAAAGGTTGATGAAGCTGGGCTAGAACAGCTAGATAGAGATTATTTGAATCTAGTCATCAATAAGTTTTCGGCAGGGCCCGTTGGTCTTGATACTCTTTCAACGGCGCTAGGCGAGGAAAGGTTAACGCTTGAAGATATGGTGGAACCTTATCTTCTCCAGCAAGGCTTCATTATGCGAACACCGCGTGGTCGTATTGCCACAGATCTTGCTTTTTCTCATTTAGGAGTAGTGCGCCATAACCACACTCAAGATTTGTATGGAAAATGAGTAAGCTGGGTGTCAGAGTTTATTATGAAGATACGGATTCTGGAGGTGTGGTTTATTACGCCAATTATCTAAAATATATTGAGCGTGGTCGCACTGAATTTTTGCGTGAATTAGGTTTCAATCAAGATCAACTAATTGCTCAAGATAATATTTTATTTATAGTACGTTCAATTGAAGCAAACTATTTATCGCCAGCTTTTCTTGATGATTTAATCGAAGTATATACTGAAATTAAATCTGTTAGCCATGCGAGCTTAACTTTTGCTCAGAAAATAGTGAATATAGAGAAAAATACGGTATTATTTAATGCGGAAGTTAAGGTAGTTTCTGTCCTTAAAAATAATTTTAAACCTTGTGCTTTGCCGCAAGTTATCCTGGAGGAACTAAATGGAAGACAATAGTTTATCACTCATCAACCTAATATTCAGTGCTGGCCTGGTTGTGCAAGTGGTAATGATAGTGTTGGTTCTAATGTCAATTTATTCTTGGACAGTCATCATGTCCAAGAAAAAGGTGTTGGTGGATGCGACAAGCGATATTAAAGACTTTCATCAAAAATTTGAGAGAGAACCTAAGCTTTCTAATTTATACAAGAGTTTGCCACCCCTTGCCTCAGATAGGACAGCAATGGAAGATATTTTAGGCTCTGGTTACAAAGAATTTACTCATAGCAAATCTACATCGAATCAGTCTCTCATCATGAACTCAGAGAGAGCTTATCGTTCAATGAATACGACGGCAAGTAACGAAATTGATCGACTTGATTCCAGCCTTTCTGTGCTTGCAATGATTGCCTCATCTAGTCCCTATATTGGTCTTTTTGGAACGGTTTGGGGAATTATGCACTCTTTTATCGGTCTTGCTTCAGTTAAGCAAGCAACTATCGCTGTTGTTGCTCCTGGTATTGCTGAGGCCTTGATTGCAACGGCTTTTGGTCTTTTTGCTGCCATTCCAGCCACCATAGCCTATAATCGCCTTGTTTCTCAAGTGGAAGAGATTGGTAATAAGTACACTGCATTTGTAGAAGAATTGTTTGTTATTTTACAAAGACAGCAATGATCGAATTACCTAAGCGCGCAAGACCAGGTACTAATGCGGATATCAATATTGTTCCTTATATCGATGTCATGTTGGTGTTGTTGGTTATCTTTATGATGACAACGCCAATTATTGAACAAGGTATCGAAGTTGATTTACCGGAAGCTCCTGCCACAATGGTTGAGTACGAAGATCAACAACCGACCGTAATCACTATTGATAAAGATGGAAATTATTATATTAATTCAATGATGGATCCAGGTATTGAAGATCCAGGCACCACTGAAGTGGTTTCACTTAATATTGTTGTAAATCAAGTACTTGCAAGAAGAGAAATTTGGCCAGATATGCAGGTATTTGTTAGAGGTGATGTTGATGCAGATTTTGGTAAAGTGCTTGGAGTAATTGCTGAGTTAGAATATAAAGGTATTGAAAAGCTCGGCTTTATGACCGAAAATCCTAATTAATCGATTTTTGTCTATGAAATTCGTTAACAAGGTATTAGATTTTCTTAAGGGTCTTGTGCCCAGTAAACCTGATAAAACCAATAATGAAAAAGACTCTTCAGAGCTTCTTGAAGGAGAAGTGAATAAAGATTCTGCATTCAAAGCTTTAGCTCTTAAGTCAGCTAAATTTATCTTTAAATATATTAAAAAGTTTGTAATTTTTATCTTAGGTCTTATTCTGACAATGTCACAACCTATGATCAAAATTGCCAAAAAACATCCAATAGCTTTTTGGGCAGCTGTTATATTTCATGTGGTTTTATTAACTGGACTATTTTATGCAGATGTTGGTGAGACAATTCAGAAAAAGTCTCCTACATCTCAATCTATACCTCAATCTGCCCCGATTGAAGCAATAGTGATTGATATAGAAATTATTGAAGCCGAGAAAGAGCGCTTGAAAGAACTTGAAAAACAAAAACAACAAAAACTGAAAGAACAAGAAAAGCGTTCTGAAAGTGCCAAAGAAAGTCAGAAGATTGCGGAACAGGAAGCTCTTAAGGCCAAGGCAAAAAAAGTTATGGCAGAAATTCAGCGTGAAGCTGAAGAAGCCAAAGCTAAGGAAGCTGAGATTCTGGCACAAGAGGCTGACAAACAAAAAGAAGAAGCAGAAGTAAAACGAAAAGC
>CABXJL010000042.1:0-5565 GCA_902512485.1 uncultured Gammaproteobacteria bacterium | reverse complement strand
CTGCACCCATAGCGGCGCCTTCAGTCGGTGTCGCAAGACCAAACAGTATACTTCCAAGGGACGAACCTACTAAGATAACCGGTGGTACTAGCCCTTTAAAAAACTCAACCCAAACCTGTTTCATTGATGTTGGACGAAGCTCCTCAGGTACGACAGGGCCCAATGACGGATTTAGGTGGCACCTAATAAGTGTATAGCCGGTGTAGAGAACCGCTAACATCAAACCCGGCATGATTGCAGCTGCAAACAAGTCTGTGACAGGGACATTCAAAATAGGTCCCATAACAACCAGCATAATACTTGGTGGTATCAATATACCTAAAGTTCCACCAGCAGTAATTGAACCAGCAGCCAAGCGCACATCATACTTTGCCCTATTCATTGTTTTGGCTGACATAATTCCAAGAATTGTCACCGATGCTCCAACAATTCCAGTTGCTGCACCAAATATAGTGGACACAAAAAGTACTGCAACAAATAGTGAACCCTTGGTTCTAGATAATGCCATCTGGACGGATGTAAACAATCTCTCCATCAAGTTTGCTTTCTCCATCATAATACCCATAAAGGTAAACAAAGGGATTGCTGCAAGCGTCTGTTCGAGCATACTCGCAGAAAAGTGAAAAGTCATCAGATAAAAGACTAGCTTACCGAAGCCAATATAGCCAAAGAAAACACCTAAAAAGATTAACGTAAAGGAGATAGGGAAGCCAACAAAGATGGCAAACAGCATGGTCGCAATTAAAAGCATGCCTAGCACTTCTGGAGTCATGGCCACCTCCTATGTTTAACTGCATACACGCACTTGAGTACCTCTGATATACCTTGTATCAAGAGTAGTACTATTCCAACTACTAAAACAGTCTTGATTGGACCCATGAGTGGCATCCATGCAGTATCCATCCCTCTTTCCATTTGTGACCAAGATTTGTGAGCATACTTATAACAGGCATTTGCTGCTCCAATAAGCCCTGGAAAATAAAACACTAGATACAAAGCGAGATCAATTGAGGCCTGCGTTCTGACAGACCACTTACGATACATAAAGTCAGCACGAATATGCACACCTTTTGAAAGCGCATAGCCGGCTCCGAGCATAAACATAGCGCCGGCAAACATTCTACTAATGTCGTAGGCCCACATTGTCGGGGCATTAAAGAAGTGCCTCGCAACAACTTCATAAAACATTGAAACAAACACTGGCACAGTCAGCCAACAAGCTATCTGTCCTACTCTTAAGTTAAAAAGATCAATCCCAAGAATTGTCTTGGCCATATACTTGGGCATATCGTCAGGCATAACACCACTGTATGTTCGCCCTTCTGCAACCATTTCATCAGTAATATCTAGCTGACTATGATCTTCCTCTTCTGACATATTAAATACCTTTAACTAAATATAAAAGTGATGAAAATCATCTTACCTTTTAATGGGTCAAACTCCCAATTAGATTTTATATATTGAGTAAAAATAACTAAAAAAATATATAAAAACAAACTGTATTGTACCTAACAAGAAGCCATTGCTGGCGGCAGGAGAAGCGCCGCCAACTAAAGCCGTCAAACTAAAAAAGTTGCCAATAGTATTTACACTATTGGCAACTTAGTTTTGGAAGAAGTATAGAGATGAATCTTTACTTCAGTGTATCAGCAAATGCTTTACCTAGCTTAGCATTTGATGCTTGCGAACCAGCCCAGAAAGGCACTGCAACTTTAGCAAAATCTTTCTGTGATTGCCAAACTTCTGCAAAGAAAGCGTTTTCTGCAGCGTTCTTTTCAAGGGTATCCTTCGCAGCGTTCATGTAAGCAGGGAAGTAATCAGCTGGAGTATCCATCAGCTGTACACCCCAATTTTCTGTCAAGTCTTTCAAGGCTAAGCCGTTTTGGTAGATACGGTTAGACATTGAACGAATCAATGAAGCATCTGCTGCAACATTTATTGCAGCTTGATCAACCTCAGAAAGGCTATCCCAAACATCGCCATTGATATACATGTCGGCATTCACAACAACTTGGTGAAGTCCCTGCAAGTAGTAGTACTTAAGAACCTTTTGGAAACCAAAGTCTCTATCTGGCTGAGGGCAGCACCACTCTGCTGCATCAATAACACCTTTTTCAAGTGCAGGCAAAATATCTCCACCACCCATAGCTACTGAAGCGACACCAATGTCTTTGTACGTTTGACCTGGAATTCCAGGAGGTGTACGGAATCTTAGCTTACGAAAGTCATCCATATTATTGATTGGCTCTTTAAACCAACCAAGCGCTTCTGGTCCAACAGGTTGTAACATAAGGCCATGAATATTCATACCCATTTCATCCCATAATTGATCATAAAGCTCTTTACCACCAGCGCTATGGAACCAAGAAACCCATGCGATATTATCAATACCGACACCAGCACCTGCAACAGGAGAACCAAACAACATCGCTGCCGGATGCTTGCCAGACCAGTAATGCGTCCATGCAAATCCACCATCAAGCAAACCTGCGTCTACTGCATCTAAAACATCATTATTTGGCACAACAGAACCGCCAGGGACAATCTCCATCAACACCCTGCCATCAGTCAATGTCGCAACATTAGCTGCAAATTCTTTAAGCATCACAACTTCACTAGTGCTGCTTCCTATAACAGATTGTATTTTCATTTTTGTAACTGCCATTGCGCTTGAACTAAAGCTGAAAGCTAGTAACGCAGTGAACAATAAAACAACTTTATTTTTTAACATAAAAAACTCCTTTACTTTTTATCAATAAAAAACTCAAACTAATGCAGTTAGATTAATTATTTTAACCTTACATGACATTAATTGAAAAACTAGTATACATCAATTTATATATATGAATTCATATATTGGAAAAATAATTTTGATTTAAAATTAATAGCTATATAATTTCAGCTATAAGACTAAATCACCGGAATACAAAATACATGAATAAAACTTATGACTACATCATTGTCGGTGCTGGATCTGCAGGTTGCCTGTTAGCTAACAGGCTTTCTGCCGACCCAAACAACAATGTTTTACTGATTGAAGCAGGTAGCAATGATAGTAGTATATGGCTCCATATACCAGTCGGCTATTTCAAAACCATGAATAACCCCAAGTTTGACTGGATGTACAAATTAGATAAAGACAAAGGTGTCAACGACAGGCGAATTGATTGGCCAAGGGGTAAGGTTTTAGGTGGCTCAAGTGCATTAAATGGTTTGTTATATATCAGGGGTGACAAACATGATTATGATAACTGGGAACATTTAGGCAATAAGGGATGGGGTTATGATGACATATTGCCTTATTTCAAAAAATCCGAATGCCAGGAGAATGGCAAAAGCAAATATCACGGTGTAGATGGGGAGTTAAAAGTTTCCAACCTAAGGTTGAAAAGAAAAATAGCAGAATATTTTATTAAGGCGGCTCAAGAAATAGGTATACCTCATAACCCAGATTGCAATTCCGAAAAACAAGAAGGGGTTGGTTATTTCCAACAAACTTCATATAAAGGCTTTAGAAAAAGCTCATACAGGTCTTTTCTAACAAAAAATATTAGGAAAAGAAACAATTTAACAATTACGACTGACACTCAAATAAGCAAATTAATTTTTTCAGGAAAGAAAGTGATTGGCGTTAAATGTATTCAAAAAGGAAAAGAAAGAGAAAGAGAAATTTTCGCCAATTGCGAAGTGATTTTATCTGCTGGCTCAATTGCATCACCACAAATATTACAGCTTTCTGGTATTGGTGATGCAAAATTATTACAAAAACTGGGTATTGATGTGATTCATAACAACCCTGCAGTAGGAAAAAATCTACAGGACCATTTACAAGTTAGAATGGTCTACAAAACAACCACAAGAACTCTAAATGATGAATTAAATACCTGGTGGAAAAAGGCAATGATTGGGCTACAATTTTTGTTCTTCAGAACAGGGCCTTTAACTTTAAGCGCTAGTCAAGTTTATGCCTTTACTAATACATCCTTGGATGGCTCTAGGCCTAATATACAATTCCATATGCAGCCCTTAAGCGCTAACAAGCCTGGTGATGGCGTCCATCCCTTTTCTGCATTTACAATATCAGTCTGTACTCTACGTCCTGAGAGTCGTGGAGAAGTAAGGATCAATTCCGCAGATCCAAGCCAAGCCCCCACAATTATTCCAAACTATTTATCTACAGAGGGTGACCAAAAAATTGCAGTAGAATCTATCAAAGTGGCAAGAAAAATTGCCAAAGCTTCCCCTTTAAAAAAATATATTATTGATGAATTCGTACCTGGTGAATCTTACATCTCAGATGAACAACTATTAGAAGCGGCAAAAAATAACAGCCAGAGCATCTATCATCCAGTTGGAACATGCAAAATGGGACATGACGATAGCAGTGTTGTGGATGATCAACTAAAGGTTCACGGCATTTCTGGGTTAAGAGTTGTAGACGCTTCAATTATGCCAGAACTTATTTCTGGTAATACCAACGCACCAACGATGATGATCGCTGAAAAGGCTGCAGATATGATACTTGATGAAAAATTACTTTAATTAGTCAACATTTTCCAAGACATCTTGCTCTAGATTTGACTTAACAAGTTTCATTCTGTATTGTTTGGTTAGTAACTTTTGTTCATCCATTTATAGGGGTTTATTATCATGTCGTCATCTATTGCTGAGTTTCGTCGTAGTGAACTTTTCAAACCTGCGATTATGGTTCCCACCATGATTATGTTGATTTTTTCGTTGTTTAATTTGACTGCGCCTGCAGATCCAGTGCGAACTGCCTCAGCCTTCAATCTAGGTGTTGTCAATCAGGATGAGGGGTTAACTTTTCCACCGATGAAGTTAGCCACTATAGCGATGGAAGGAATTTCAGGAAATCTACCTTTCACCGTCACGGAGCTCGATAATCCTGAGATTGCGCGTTCTGCACTTGAGGCGGGTGAGGTGGCGACTGTGATAGTCTTCCCTGCAGACTTTTCTAAGCTTGCGGTTGGTGATAAAAACTTCAGTATCGAGATCTGGAATACTCATCATCTGACTGTTGCTGAAACACAAATGGCCTCGCAATTACCGATGATGGTGCAGATGGCTCTTTCATCCGGTGTAGCAAACCTTCGACTTGCTATGTCTAAGGGTCAGATGCCTAGCCTTGATCTTACGGTTACTGCAGACGTAGAAACTCTACATAGTGCAGAAAGTACGGCAACCCTTCCAGCTCCATTCGTGATGACTTTCACAAGCTGGCTTGCAGCGATGGTTGGGACAATACTACTATTCCTTGCAACTAGACAAATGCCTAGCATGAATCGCGCATACATCCGAACACTTGCTCCAATCATGACAATGGGTTTGGCGAGTTTCGTTTTAGCACTTGTGGTAGCTTTTACAACTTCCCAATGGGGACAGTTTGCAGGGGTCTGGTTAAGTGTCTGGATAGTTTCTCTCTGTCTCGTTTGGCTTTTCATAGGAATCTTTGAAGTGACAGGTCTTTGGTCTTTAGTTGTTATCCTTCCTACAGTTTTTTACCAATCTGTGCTTGGAGGTTCGATGGCTCCCGTTGCTGCTGCA
>CABXJL010000041.1:0-5910 GCA_902512485.1 uncultured Gammaproteobacteria bacterium | reverse complement strand
ACTAAGTTAGAGAGGCGGCCCCATTTAGCTTCTGCGGAGGCAATAAATTGGTCAATAATTGCCTGGGCGCCATTAGCAAAATCTCCAAATTGAGCTTCCCATATAACTAGCGATTCTGGATTCGCAGTTGCATAGCCATACTCAAATCCAAGGGCGGCTTCTTCTGAAAGGATTGAATCAATAATTTGAACTCTCCCTTGTTTTTTGCTGATGTGCTGAAGAGGAATATAGTCTTCAATGCATAACTGATTATGAACGACAGCATGGCGATGAAAAAAAGTGCCTCTGCCAGTATCTTGTCCAGAGAGTCTTATTGATGTTCCTTGTTCTGCGAGGCTTGCATAAGCCAGGGTTTCAGCAAAACCCCAGTCGGCATTAATTTTACCATCTGCCATTTTTTGTCTCTCTGATAACATTTTTTTAACTCGAGAATGGAGTTCAAAACCATTAGGAACGGCTTGAAGCTTCTTATTAAGTTTTTTGATGTGCTTATGGGTAATGGCTGACTCATAGGGTGCCAACCATGAAGAGTTAAAGTAATCTTCCCAAAGAACCTCCCATGCTCTTCTATTTTCAGGTTCCACGATGTTGTAGGCAACCCTCTTTCCATCTTTTAATTGTTGACGATAATCTTTAATCATTGCATCGATTTCTGACTGACTGATAATACCTTGGCTCAACAGGGAAGCAGCATAGTTTGCTCTTGTTGTAGGAATTTTTCGTATAGCTTCATACATCATTGGTTGGGTGACAGCTGGCTCATCAGCTTCATTGTGTCCATGGCGCCTATAGCAGATCATATCAATTACCACATCTTTTTTATATCGCATACGGTAATCTAGCGCCAAGCGCGTTATAAAGCTCATCATTTCTGGGTCTTCCGCGTTGACATGAAAAACAGGTGCATTTACCATCTTCACAACATCCGTGCAATAATCAGTCGACCTCGCATCGTATTGCTTACTTGTAGTAAAACCAATCTGATTATTGATAATGATATGTATAGTGCCCTTAGTGGTATAGCCTCGCGACTGGGACATGTTTAATGTCTCCATAACAATACCTTGTCCCGAAAATGCAGCATCTCCATGAATCAGAACTGGTAATATCTTTTGACCCTCTTCGTCACCAATTTTTTCTTGATGATAGCGAGCATAACCTTCAATCACTGGATTCACTAATTCTAGATGAGAAGGGTTAAACATTAAAGCAAGATGGATATTATTTCGAGATGTTTTAATGTCTGAAGAAAAGCCCTGATGGTATTTTACATCCCCTGTTTGGTTTTTGGAAAGACCAAGATCACCGTCGAATTCCTGAAATAATTTTTCTGCAAGTTTACCCATGATATTCATTAATACATTCAATCGACCGCGGTGAGCCATCCCTAAGCAAATCCTTTTCATTAAGTGATTGCCTGAATGCTCAATAAGGATATTAAGTAGAGGTATTAATGTGTCACTACCTTCTAAGGAGAAGCGCTTTTGTCCAACATATTTATTGTGTAAAAATTTTTCAAAAACTTCAGCTGCCGTTAAACGCTGAAGTAACCACTTTTTATATTCTGGCGAATTTGGTGGTTCCAAGGACATGGTTTCAATTCGATGCTGAATCCACTTCCTTTCCTCAACATTCGGTATTTGCATATATTCAGCACCCAGGCTGCTGCAATAATTTCTTTCTAGGGATGCTAGAAGCTCTCGTAAAGTTTTACAATTAGGGTCCTGGTAAGAACCCATACCAAAAGTCTTGTCGAGGTCAGTGTCATTTAGTCCGAACTCAGAAATATTAAAAGGTTGTGTTGCATGATGTCTTGGCCGATTTAGAGGGTCTAATTTTGCCCTAAGGTGTCCAGAAAATCGATAAGCATATATCAGTCGAAGTACTCCAAGCTGCTCTTTACTTCTGGTATCTGAATGATTATTAATTGAGGTAGTTTCAAAGTTACTCTCACCGTAACTAACAAAGCGGTCAATCACATCTTTATGTGAAATAGAGTTAGTTTTCATTATTACAAGGATTTAAAGGAAAAAAATAAAGAAGCTTAGGTTTTTTTTGAAAATGTCCGTGTTGAGCATTTTGGCTAAAAATTAGCCTGCAATCACTCTCTCGCTCTGTCATCAAAATATTCACAATGTGTGAGTTAGATTTTTATCTCAGATTATATAGGCATTGCTTTCTAACAGTGGTTAATTATAAAAAATAATGTGAAATTATTTATGACAACAATTTGAGTTTTCACTGAATGATAATAATTGATATAAAAACGTAACAACTGTATCATATTCACGAGCATTATTGATACATAAAAGCGCACATTCTTTTGTCTTGTATAGAGACTTTAATTCTTCATAACTGTGAATAATTATTTAAAAATTTTAAGTGACAAAAAACACATACTGGCTGATGGTGCTACTGGTACTAACTTGTTCGCCATGGGTCTTGAAACAGGCGACCCGCCAGAGCCATGGAATGTGAATCATGCAAAGCGAATTCGCGCCTTACATCAAGGCTTTGTTGATGCTGGCTCTGACCTTTTTTTAACAAATAGCTTTGGTGGTACAGCTTTTAGACTCAAGCTTCATAAACTTGAGAACCGAGTTTTCGAATTGAATAAGGCTGCAGCTATTATTGCAAGAGAGGTTGCCGATAAAGCAGACCGTCTTGTTGTAGTGGCTGGGTCAATGGGGCCAACAGGTGAGATCATTGAACCACACGGAGTAATGAGATCTAAAGAAGCGACAGAAGCCTTTAAAGCACAAGCCGAAGGACTTGTTGAGGGCGGTGTTGATGTTTTATGGTTGGAGACTATGTATGCCTTGGAAGAGCTGGAAGCCGCTCTTGATGCAGTGAAAGAGTTTGGACTTCCAGTTTGTGCTACGATGAGTTTTGATACTGCAGGAAAAACGATGATGGGAATCACCCCAGCAAATCTTGCTATGAAGGCAAAAGATCTTGGCCTCTTAGGCTTTGGAGCTAATTGTGGAATAGGTGCATCTGACCTATTGGCAACCATTACTGATATAAGTCGTAATGTAGATCCAGATACAACCGTAATTGCTAAGGCGAATTGTGGTATCCCTGAATTTAAAGAGGGTAGTATCGTTTACACAGGTACCGAGAAATTGATGGCTGATTATGTTCATCTAGCAATGAATTCTGGAGCCAAGATTATTGGTGGTTGCTGTGGAACAACTTTTGGACATATCAAAGCTATGAGACAAGCAATGGATGAACATCAAATGAACGGATCACCAAGAATGCTAGATATTGAAGAAAAGATAGGAAAAATGACAAAAGGGTCCAGAGCTATTTTTCTAGGAGATGACTCTTCTCCAGTCAAAAAACGAAGAAGTCGACGTTCAAAATAATTACTCTCAGTGTTAATAATCCATTAAACATAATTTTTTCGTTTTTTGAAAAAATTTATGTTGGTATTCCAGTCTGTTAAAATTGTTCCTCTAAATTATTTTTTTTTATTCTAAGTAACACTCAAACATGGCTTCAAATCCAAAAGAGACATCCCCTAAAAAGGGTGTATCGATTATTGATAAAGCGCTACCCAGTTTTGGTAGTGATAAACAATTAGAGGCCTCAATAGGTAAGCAAGTTAAGAGTGCTCGAAAAAATGCTGGCGTTACTCTTCAACAGTTGTCAAAGCAATCTTTATTATCCGCAAGCATGCTTTCAAAGATAGAGAATGGTCAAATCAGTGCCTCACTAAAAACTATTCAGTTGATATGTCACGCACTCAATATATCGATTACTTCACTATTTAAGCGGCACGATAAAGACGTTGAACCAACCTTTATTAAATCAGGTGAAGGACTAACGATTGAAAGGGCAGGTTCAGATGAGGGTCGCCACTATCAGCTCCTAGGGCACACCGTTGGCGGTTCTCTTAAAGTTGAGCCTTGTCTGATTACCGTTACTTCGAGAGATTATAAATTCCCTGAATTTCAACATAAAGGTGTTGAGTTTATTTATATGCTTAAAGGCCAGATGGATTATTACTACGGTACCCAGATATTTCACTTCAAAAAAGGAGATTCAATATATTTTGATTCGGATAAGCCGCATGGTCCAAAAAAAATCATCTCTGACGAATGTCAATTTTTAACTGTTATTTGTTCAAATAACCCCGATTAACACTAAATTAATCATAAAGTTGCTGATCTAATTTGTGTCAATATTCATAATATAGCTTTGTCTATAAGTTTTCAAGAATTCACAATAATTATTCACTTTTTTGAGTGATTCAAAGAAGAAATACAATACTTTTCATAATTTCTTTAAAATAAAAAAAATTTCTTGACAATGGAATATCATTAGGCGTATACTTTCCTTTCAATTTGTGGAGAGACAAGGATATTTTAGTTAAGTTAATCATTTATTTCCTCTTAACAATCTGATTTATCTAAATTAATCGACAAATTTTTCTGATGCATTTATTTTGTTTGTTTTATTAAATAACAACATACAAAATAAAAGCAAAAGGGGGACTAATCTTATACAAGATTTTTTTATTTTTCGGAGAAATTATATGACAGATTTAGAACAACACGTTAACGCGCCTGGACGCGATAAGCTAGTCAAAGAAGTTAAAGCTAAGATCGATGCTTTGGATATTAGATATGTATATTATCAATTTGTTTCAGTTACCGGCCGTATTGTCGGTAAAGGCATTCCTGCCCGACACTGGGAACGTTTGGCTGAAAAAGGTTTTCAATTAGTATACGGTTCAACAGCTAATTTATTTATTGACCGTCATGGTGATTATATCGGTTATGGACCTGAAGCTTCTGAGCTTGTCGGTATAGCTGATCCTGAAACCTTTTGTCAACTTCCATGGGATAAGCGCGTCGCTCGCGTTTTCTGTAGGCTTTATAGAAACCGTGAAGAGCGTGAAAACCCAGGGGCGGCTTTAACCTCTGATTGCCGTGGGAACCTCTATAGACAACATAAAGAATTCCAAGATCAATATGGCTTAGACATGCGTTGCGGTACCGAACCAGAAATGATGTGGCTTAAAAGGGGAGATGATGGTGGACCGAATGGCGGTGTTACCAAGCCAAACTGTTACCACATAGACCAATTTGAAGAGTTACGCCCCGTATTCATGAGAGTAATTGAATATTCAGAACAAATGGGTCTTGATATTATTCAGGGTGACCACGAAGATGCTCCAGGACAACTTGAACTTAATACTCAGTTCGATGATGTCTTACGTAATGCGGACCGTCTTACAACTTATCGTCAAATTTGTGCTCAGGTTGCACGTGAGTTTGGTTTGATTGCCTGCTTTATGAGTAAGCCATTTATGGGTGTTTCGGCTTCAGGTTGTCACCATAATATGTCTCTTTGGAGAGGTGGTAAAGATGTATTTCATCCAGAGATTGCTCAAGGTGATGGAGAGCTTCCAGGTATGCCAGGATGCTTCACTTATAAAGAGGGTGGTGAAAACACTTTCATGCCAGACCCTAAAATTGATGAGAAAATGCCTGGTCCTATAGGGCTTAACTCAATTGGTGGTGTTATCAAACACTTACCAGCCCTAACTTCAATTGGTTCTTCTACAGTAAACTCATATCGCCGACTTTGGGATACAGGTTTCTGGGCGCCAATTTTTGCTGATTGGGGTTATCAAAACCGTACTTGTGCGCTTCGTGTTTCTGCACCAGGTCGTTTCGAATACCGTTCAGTTGACTCAATGGTCAATCCTTACTTAATGGGCTCTGCCTTATTAAAGGCAATGGGTGATGGTATTGATAATAACATCGATGCAGGTGAGGCCGAAGAACGCAACATTTATGAAGCTTTGGAAGCAGGTAAAGATGTTAAGAAACTGCCTATGTCATTAGGTGATGCGATGAAAGAACTTGCAAACGATGAAGTAATCAAATCTGCAAT
>CABXJL010000040.1:0-6647 GCA_902512485.1 uncultured Gammaproteobacteria bacterium | reverse complement strand
CAGAACCCCTTTGGGTGAATCACCATGCCCCCTCAAATCATAACTTATGCAAGTAAAATCCTTCTCCAAGTATTTGCAAACTTCATTCCAAGAAGTTTTACGTGCCCCGATACCGTGTACAAAAAAAACTTCAGGTCCGGAACCTTTAATAGAATAACTACAATCAACACTTGCCATTATTATTCACCAGGATATTATTGATAATAAAATTCAAAATGAAAAACTAATATATCTTTCTTATGAAAAATGAGGTGCCACTTTCTCTGCAAAGTGCTGAATTGAAGTCATAGTGTCTTTGTGACTGGCGCCAAAATTCATATTTAGGATAAGGCGATCAATTCCTGCTTCTTGGTATGGTGAGAGTTTATCAATCATTTCATCAGCTGAACAAATTAACAAACTCTCTGCCAATTCCTCGATACTTTGTTTTCTGGGTAAAATTTTAATCATGCCTTGATTCACTATACCTGGGCCAGTAAAAACATTATCAAATCTAGAGTAATATTCATAAGCCATCTCAATTTTCTCTTTTCTATCTGATTCATTTTTGACTATAAAAGCTACTCTCGATAATGACAGAGTTAAATCTTTACCTTTATCGCCAAGTTCAGTTTTTCCTCGAACAAATCCATCTACTTGGTCGAGCATCAGTTGCTGGTCACCAGAAAGAGGGGTTGTCATAATATGAAAACCTCTTTTTGTACAAGCATAAATACCCTCTGGATTGAGAACGGCCATCATAATATCAGGGCCATTCCTGGTCATCGGACGAGGCATCACCGTCAATGATTCAAAATTATAGTACTGACCCTTCCATGAAACTTCCTCTTCTAAAAGTAGTGCTCTTAAAACCTCAAGTGATTCATTAAACTTGTCTCGGCTATCTTCAAGAGGCGAACCTAAGAGCGCCATTTCACAAGCGAACGCACCTCTGCCAACACCTAGAATTAATCGGTCATCTGTAAACATTTGGGAAGCGATCACCTCTCCCGCAAAAATCCTCATATCATGAATCGGCAGAACAGCTACAGCAGTGATTATTTTAATATTTTTTGTAGCTTCCGCAATTTTTACTGCAAACTGAAGTGGCGCTGGCATCATCAAGATATTGATTAAATGATGCTCTGTCAAACCTACACTATCATAACCACCCTGATCACACAGAATTGCTTGCTCGAACATGTCCTGATATAGCCGATGACCGGTGTACTCTTTAACCTTTAAATAGGCTGACAATTGTTGGCAAAACTTCATAAGACCTGCTCTTAAAAAAACATTGAAACACTTTTGATTAATTCAATTAATAAATTTGTTTAGATGTTATTCTTTATATCTAGTTTAAGCAAATAAGGAGCGACAAAGCCCTTATATTGTTGCTTTTTATCAACTGGAAGATCCTTCCAACCACCAATCCTTCCTCGACAATCTTTTACTCCACACAAACATTTGCTTGGAAAGTGTCCAACATCATAATTCTGCATAGCGTAATCAAAAGTAATCTCCTCTCCAGGTATGATATCCTGCATTGCAACGTAATCGTGTGCACCAGTTTCATTCAATTTGATACCGCAATTAGGTCTGCATGAATGGTTAACTAACGCCATAAAACCAATCGGAGTGACGAACTCGTTTTCCCCAATCTGAGAAGCATGCTCATGATTGACATTAGTGATCTTGTCTATAACCCCCCTCATCACAACTTCTCCTTGACTAAATGAACACTTGGCAACAATTCCAGCGCCTCGGTCTTCAGAGTTTTTTAACTCAAAATTATTGTCCTGGCTACTAGCTTCCATACTCCTCAACAATAGCCATAACTTTTTCTTTAAAGGCTTCTTCATGATGAACCGCAAACTCTTCCAATGTAGACAAAGAGCTTGCATCTTTCAAGTGGTCGGTAAAAATTAAACCGTCAAGGTGGTCGAGCTCATGCTGGAATGTACCGGCACTGATACCTTTAGAAATAAAGTTGATTTTTTCACCATTTCTATCTAAGCCCTCTACCTTAATCTCAGGGCAGCGTTCTACTTGACCTCTCAGGCTTGGTACTGACAAACAACCCTCATAAACGGCTATCCTTTTGTCCGTTAAAAAAGTTATTTTAGGGTTAATTAGAACAGTTAATGGAATGTCGGGTTTATAAGGATAGCGAGGATTTTTTTTAACTTCAATTACGCAAACTCTCAGTGGCACAGCGATTTGAGTTGCAGCCAGTCCGGCTCCATTTGCATATCGCATTGTATCAATTAGGTCGTTAACAAGACGTTGAATTTTTTTTGAAGCAATATCAGATTTTGGGACAGCTTTAGCTACCTCACGTAAAGCGGGGTGACCTATTTCAATTATTTTTCTAATCATCTATTAACCTTTCAACAATAGTTTAACTAGTAAGGACAATTCTGGCAATCGTCACCACAGCATTCTCCACGCTTAATGTGATACCACTTGCTAAAAACATTGAGACCATGAATCACTCTATAATCAACATCCTTAACAAGTTCAGATTGATTTCTGTACGGTTCA
Organism: uncultured Gammaproteobacteria bacterium; assembly: GCA_902512485.1. Taxonomy (GTDB): domain Bacteria; phylum Pseudomonadota; class Gammaproteobacteria; order PS1; family Pseudothioglobaceae; genus Pseudothioglobus. The sequence goes on along the minus strand of CABXJL010000040.1, from coordinate 4,124 downwards.
GCAAGTGTTATCATTCGATCAATTCCATTCTCATTAATGAGTTCACCAATTCGGCTATCAATCGAATCAGAAAGACAAGTTGGGCAACGACAGTCTTGATCAAATTCGAGCGGCATTATCGGTGGAAATGTTACACACCAACAACTTCCCGGTTCAAAACCAGCGCCGCAACCAAATTCTTCATGACATACCGAACATTTTTTTTGATTCATCAATAATTGGTATTACTTGAAATGGCACAATTTTGACACTGAAATTAAGATAATGCAACAACAATTAATTACAACTCCTATTGTTTAATTGTTAACAAAATATCTAATTAAAAACCAGATTACACCAGTTTTCGAATAAGATTGACGAGGCTGCATTGTTAGCGGATAAATTGTCAGTGATACTGGATTTGAAATGATTGAGACCTCCAGCGCCTAACAAGTCTTCAATAGCTTCTGGTATGCCTGGAATTTTCAACCATCCGTCTAGAGTATGGTCACATACTTCAGGATGGAACTGACAGGAGTAGGCGAATTCTCCAAGTTGCATAACATGGTTTTGACAAATACTCGACGTTGCTAGAATAACTGCCCCTTTAGGAGCCTCAACTACTTCCACTAAATGTACATTGACCCATTTATCTGACTTCCTAAAATTCTTTAAGAGCGGGTGATCTAATCCCTCTTCAGTAGGTTCAATTGCATACAGGCCGACCTCATAATTATCAGTTTGTTGGGCTTTTCCTCCTAGAGCCTCTGCAACCAATTGATGTCCAAGACAGATACCCAGAAAAGGCATATTAAGATCCTTTACTGCACGATGTATTGCTTGTTTTTCCTCAATCAGCCAAGGATATTTGTCCTCCTCCCAAACATTCATGGAGCCACCCATTACCCAGAGACCATCGAACTCACTCAAATCAGGAATCTCGTCTCCTGCATGGAGGTCTATTTCAATAAAATTAATACCTTGTTTAACGCTATAGTCGCGAAATATGCCAGGATTTTGGCAAGGCATATGTTTAAAAACGAGGATATTTTTCTTCAATTTGTTAATTCCTCAAAGGTTACAGTTTTGAGACTATATTTTAATTAATGTGATTTGAAACAGCGGCAATAATATACATATTAGATTGAGATTAATTCAATTCAAATGTCGTAAATCATAAAAAGTGCTATGATAGATTTTTCATTGGTGTAATTTTTATAGAAGTGCTTTCATTGTTCAATGAAAGATTTAGATATGCAAATTAAAGATTTACAACTCGGAAACCATTATTCAAATAAGGAGATTCGTTCAACCTTCGGTTGCTCATTGCAGTCTGGAATGAATAAATCCAATTCTACAAACACGCTTGTCTTAATTATCAATCATATTAAATCCATTTACCATGATAGATGGCTTGATAACAAAGTCCATCATATTGGCAAGGGTCAAGTTGGTGATCAGACCATGACACGTGAAAACAAAACTCTGTCAGAATCAAATACGAATGGCGTAAAGCTTCATCTTTTTGAAGTCTTTAGGACGGGAATCTATATTTATCGTGGTCAGGTTCATCTATACAAAAAGCCTTACCAAAAAGAGCAACTCGATAAAAACGGAAATCCTAGAAAGGTTTGGGTTTTCCCGTTGGAATTTAATGATAATTCTAGACCGATTGAGAATTCCGAAATTGAAGAGCTTTTCCAAGCCAAATTCAAAAAAGCTCAGAAACTTAGCAATGAAGAGTTGGAAAACAAAGCAAACAATTTGCCGGATATACTTGGATTCAGAGAAGTCACTACCGTGCGTAATCAAAGAAACCCTTACGTCGTTGCCTACACCTTAAGAAGAGCTAATGGTATCTGCGAGTTATGTGAACAACAAGCGCCCTTTAATAAGGACAATGGCGAACCTTACCTTGAAGTACATCATGTTAAGCATTTAGAAGATGGTGGAAATGATATGACAGAAAATGCAGTTGCCTTGTGTCCAAACTGCCACCGTATGATGCACTCACTGAATAGAAAAAGTGACATTGACATATTAATTCTGGCTAAGAAAAAAAAGAAAATTTAAACTATCTATTTAGGTTGTTCCAACTTCGTAAAAAAGCTTGTTCGCCTATAAACAACCACTCTCTAGGTTTATGATTCTCGCTGATATAGCGACCCAAAACAAAGATGTCTTCAGGGTAAGCTGTGATGAGTGCTTCAGAGTCTTCAGCAGATTGTATTGAAAGGTTTTTGTTGGCTGTTAGTTTAAATAGTGCAATGGATGGATCTTTTAAGCTCCATTTTTCTGCATACTCTGTTACAGAATCCTTGAACTGATCCATCGAAGAATAATCAAAAAGGTAACAATCAATCTCAGAAAACTCACAAGAAAGCTCTTCAGAAATAACAGAGCACGAGCTAAGTGCCATTGTCATTAAAACAATAAATATATGTTTTTTAATTTTATAAAGTGATGGCATATGAGAGCTCCGTTTCTAAAGATGAGTCTCCAGAATTAGTCACAAAACCAAACTTGACATCTTTATAGTTCATACCAATATAACTTGAATGGAGAGTGTTAGAATCTTGTCTATGATTTAGATTGTTTGTCATCATATGCCTAACTGAGAAAGCCAAATCTTCATTCAAATCTTTGCGATAAGAGAGTCCATAATTCAGTTGCCTAGAGCTTGACTCAAGGTTAATATGTTTTATAGTCTGGGAAATATTTCTATTAGAATCAGCCAAGCTAGATATCTTAATAACCATCGATCCGTCATCAACTCGATTAGGTTGATTCACAAATAAAGAGAGTTGATCGTCATCTGTTAGGTTTCTCATATTAGCCATTAGAGCTACACTGGAAGATTTAACATCATTTGCTGAGTCCACAAAACTATTATTTGGGCTCGACATATTAGTATTTGCTAGTGTTGCCATCCCTATTAATGAAAAATTATCAAGAAATTGCTTTTGACCCTTCAATGCAGTAAAGGTTGTTGTAGATTTAGCACCAGAGAGAGAAAACGCATTAACACCTGTTGAACCTAGCAGGTTGTCTTTGTCTTCGCTAAGCCCAGCCATTAAGGTAACAGATTGCACTGAAGGATCTCCATACTCCAATGAGCTAACAATTGTTTTTCTTGAACCAATTGTTTGACCAGTATCGACTTTGACAGGAGCTGTCGCTCCGAGTAATAAGCGAGAGTTAGGCAACTGATAAGTGGCTCCGACTCCAATACCACCCTCTCCAAAGCCTAAGTATGGAATCTGATAATCTGATTGATTGATCGATGAGTCAATATTGGAATTAAAAAAACTTTGAACAGGTAAAGAACTCGTTCCAACTGTAATTGACGTGTCTATCTTATGAGGTGATGAGAGGTTTTCTAAAAAAATTAATGGATTTGAAAGACTGGTCAACTCAGATGAGAGATTGATTAATGGTTCTTTGCTAGGCACCAAATGAACATGATAGCTCATGTCATACTTAAAACCGCCACCCAAATCATCATAAGTGTATCCAACTTCACCAATCAAACCTCTTTGCAAAGAATCCCCTAATGAATTTGAAGTTAATAGTTTAGAATTTCCTAATTGATACTCTTCACCAACCTCTGTAGATTTACCTGTAAATATCCTTGTATAGGCTGAAGTGGTTATAGGATTTAGAGCTGCATAAATATCCAATATTCCATGACCAAACTCATCGTCATATCCATGAGACACTCCATTACCAAAAGTGACTGATGCATCATGAGAAAAGAAGGTGTTATCAGCTGAAGCCAACAACCTATCTGTTAACTCTGCCGGGGTGTGATTTGGAAACGCCTCAGCTAAAAGTGCAATCGCGCCAGAAATTTGTGGGGCAACAAACGAGGTACCAGAAACTCCAGCCCAGTAAGAACTGGTATTAGAGTCATCATAAGCAGCGCCAACAATTTCGTAACCATCTGCACCTAGGCAGTATTTTCCAGTGGAACCACATGGTGCAGATTTTCTAGTATAGGTTTCACTACCAGATGAACCAGTAATTTCGACATTAACGGCCGTAATCCAAGCCTCTTCTAGTTGTGAAAACAAAACTGGCAGTGCAGCCTGGAAGTCGGCATCGGTATAGGATGTTGTGTTCGAAAGGGCGTAGACGATAACACC
>CABXJL010000039.1:0-7086 GCA_902512485.1 uncultured Gammaproteobacteria bacterium | reverse complement strand
TTTCGTATCAAGTGATGGGCATACAACAAGATTGCTGGTGCCAATATATATTGAAGTGTCATATACCAATATAAGGTAGTGTCATGCAATGGATATAGAACAAAAATAAAGGATGCAATGATTGCCCTATCATATGACATATAGTCACTAAAAAACCTAAAAATTAAATAAACACTAATGACAGAGGATAAAATTTTTATTAGGTCGTATATTATTTGATATTCATTACCCAGTAGGGCGTAAGCCCACCAAAGACCATAAAATGAAACTGGATTTAATATTAATGAACCAACTTCATCTGGTGTTTGCCCTATAAAATTCCAAAAACTATATCCATTAAAAGAATTGATGACTATGTAATCATCTCCATGCAGCCCACTCGTCATTATTAAATACGACAAAATAAATGCAATAAAATAAAAAGGGAAATACTTAGTCATACTTATTAATAATTATCTTCTTTAAAAGTTGAAATTACATCTAATACTTGATTAATTACATAATCTACATCAAGACCAACCCATAGGGGCAACCTTACTAATCTATCAGACAAATCATTAGTATTAGAAATATCTCCATGGATGCGTCCATACTCACATCCACCGGGAGATGAATGCAGCGGTATGTAGTGAAAATAACAATCCACACCTTTAAGCTTCATCGATTCAATAAAATACATTCTTTGTTTAATATTTTTAAACAATAAATAGTACATATGGGCATTATGAGAGCTAGAATTTGGAATTAACGGTCTTTTTATCTTTTTATCTTGCGCTAATTTATGAAATGCATTGTGATACTTATTCCAAATTTCTATCCGTTTTTTTGTAATATTTTGAACCTCTTGAAGTTGTGCCCATAAAAATGCAGATACAATTTCACCAGGTAAATATGAAGAACCAATATCGAGCCATGTATACTTATCGACCTGACCCTTAACAAACTGACTACGATTGGTTCCTTTTTCTCTAATTATTTCAGCTCTTTTAACTAAAGAGGGCTTGTTAACTAATAAGGCACCCCCTTCGCCAGAGGAAATATTTTTAGTTTCATGAAAACTTAAGGTACCTAAATCACCCATTGACCCTAAAGCGCGCCCTTTATAGCTCGCACCAACACCTTGTGCCGCATCTTCAATAACAAGTAATTTATGACGTCTTGCTATCTCTAAAATTGTATCCATTTCACATGCAACTCCGGCATAATGAACAGGGACAATTGCCTTGGTGTGTGAAGTAATTGCGGCCTCGATAAGTTGCTCATTAATATTTAGCGTGTCTTCTCGAATATCTACAAAAACAGGAACCCCTCCACGAAGAACAAAAGCATTAGCAGTAGAAACAAAAGTATACGAAGGCATAATCACTTCATCACCTGGATTGATATCTGCCAGTATTGCTGCCATTTCAAGCGCTGCAGTACATGAGTGTGTGAGCAACACCTTGCAGCAGCCAATGTGATTTTCAAGCCATTTATGGCAATATTTTGTATACTTATAATCACCTGCTAATTTATGACTATTGATTACCTCCTTAATATTTAACATCTCTGTGCCAACTATATATGACTTATTAAAGGGAATCATAAAAATATACCGGTCAAATTCAAATACTCCATAATTACACTATTCTGAAAATCTATCTATTAATTTTTATAAGCATCAAGCATTAACACCAATATGCCCAATATAATTATCAAGTATGCCAGTATTCTATAAAAACTAAACTCTTCTCCAAATAAAAAATATCCAATGAAACCCCCTAGCACAATAGTCAAAATATTGGCTGGAATAAGGATGGTAAATGGTATTTTAGCTGCGGAAGCAAACCATGCCACAAGAGCAATGCCGAATAGCAATATTACAAAATAAAGCTTGAAATCAAAAAGACTATCGAAAAAACTTCCATTATATTTAACTGAAATAGCCTTTAAAGAAGCTTGCACTACTGTTGTTAACAATATAGATAGTAACAAAATTCCGTAATATTTAATCATTAATAGTTTTCCGTACTATAAATTGCGGTTTTCGATTAATAGACAGATAGGAGCGCCCAATATATTCTCCAATAATCCCTAATGATGATAGAATTGCACCACCTATAAATAATTGTAAAACAATAATACTTGTCCACCCCTCAACAGTCGTGCCGTACATATAATACGTATAAATATAATATACACCTAGCATAAAGCCCAATATAGATAACGATAACCCAAAAAATGATGCAATTCTCAAAGACATTATAGAGAAGCCTGTAGTATGCTTAATAAATACCGATATTGATCGTCGTAAATTATAATTACCCGTGCCACTATAACGATTAAAATGCTTTACCTGCACTTGCGAAACCAAATTGGTTGTTTGAAATATCAAACCATCAATATAGGGATATGTCCCTTTATATTCAAGCAATGAATCTACCACCATACGGTTAACAACTTTAAAGGGTGACAAATAAATATGCTTTGGTTTTTTTATAAAAAACTCAGCTTGCTTTGAATTAAGCATACTTCCAATATTCTTCCACCAAGATTGATGGAGATCGCCACTAAAATCGGCATAACAGACATCACAATCATTCTTTATTTTTTCTAACAAAATAGGAATGTCTGAAGGAGAGTGTTGCAAATCATCATCCATAATAACGACATAATTTCCACATGAAAGACCTAACCCTGCCATGATAGCATTATCCTGACCAAAGTTTTTTGCAAGCGATATGCCTTTTACCGTAGAAAATTCTTTCGCAATCTGCTCAATTACAGACCAACTTTCATCGACACTTCCATCATTGACCAATATTAATTCAAAATCAATGTGTAACAACTCGGCATTTACTTGTTTGGATAATTCTTTCAAAATTGATGCACTATTGTATACCGGAATAACTACGCTTACTTCCATGTTACCTCCAAAATAATATCTCTTTTTTGATCATTGACAATGTGTAATATCCAGCGATTTCCACATAACTCCGCTAGTGTCTTAATTAGCTCTTTCTTATCATATCGAAACTCTTCAGCACCATTACCAGCATTAGCAGAATGGCTAGCAATTCTTCCTATAAGGCCACCACTATTTGATAAATTATGAATTGGCTCGGAGATAATTAATCTTGAGCAAGAATTCATTATTTTTAAAAGAAATTCATCGAGCATTCCATGAAAGTGGTACAAAGATCCCGCAATAATAACAGTATCAACTGCTGGGAATGCGCTTTCCTTTTTAAGGTCTAGACAAATCGCATTAAACCCTTTTTTAATAGCAAAATTAACAAATTTTTGGTTTATATCAATCCCAGTCCAATTTACCGAATTTGCTTTACACCATTCTGCAATATGCACATCGCCATAACATAGCTCAGTAATGAATTTTTCTTTCTTTGGATCGATGAGTTTGATAATATCATCAAACCTTTCAGTATACTTCCCCAAATACAAAACATTCATTAGCAATCTATATATAAATAAATTATTGTATATTAAACTTGTCATTTTAATTAAACTTTGCCCTTAATATTTCCTTAGATAATACCGGTATTATCATACGAGCTTTAACAGATATTTCGCAATACCTCATGACCAATATGAAATTCAAATAATCGATAAATAGCGTGTCGACCTATAAAATGAACCTACAGCAAAAGACAAATCAAAAAGATGTTTTATTCATATCTTTTAATGTTTTTTTAGCTCTAAATCCCAATGCTTCTATTTTTGCAGATGAGTAACACTCGTCGCCAAATAACTTATCAAGCTTGTTAGGATTTGCAAGTGATCTGGACATATCATCAGCACAATAATATATTTTTAGACTAGGGTCTATATTCCTAATAATTTCTTGTACTGCAGGAGTGGGAAGGAAAGATATACATATAGGTTCATAAAATTTGACTACTTTTATCCACCTTCTAATTGACCTAGATATAAGCAAAGTATTTAAAAAAATTGATAATTTATTATATGGGTATGGAATAAATACTGGTGTAAACACAGTTACACTACTTTCACTTTAAACCCATGAATTGAGCTCAATCTGGCCTTAACTCTCTCTACAATACCTCCAAAGTCTTTTATCTGTGGAGATCTAACGCCCGTATTCTCAACAAAAAGAACTTTGTCGCCCGACAGAACAATTGAATTAACAAGCTGATGGTGAATTTGCCAGTGGGTTGACCAATCAATTGATGAAAAAATAATGTAACTTTTTTTTGTCAAAACATTTTCCTTACTATGGACTTCACAATATAAATAATTATACTACCCATCTCATCCAGTCCCAGTGACCATTTACTTTCTGTCTAAATACCTTCATATCATCGATAGACCATATGTCTGTTCTATTTAACATAAGATTATCTACCTTACTTGAATTAGCACCTGGCTTACTAGTTACAGCGGTCTTATACCCAGCTGATTGAACTGCATTTCGGACACGTTGATCTACTGCACCATGAGGATATGACATCATGTCTATAGGTATTGATAGCAAGTCTTCTAACCACAACTTACTGTGCTCCAGTTCGGTCTGTAAATCCTCGTCACTACACTTCGTTAATCGACAGTGGCTATATCCATGAGCACCTATCTTGCAGCCTTGTAGTCTGGATAACTCTAGCAACGCAGATCGATTCAGATAACGTTTATCATTGGACTCTATTAATGCTGGTGATACAAAAACATTAAATGGAATGCCCAAATTCTGCATGATTGGTGCAGCAACTGTATAAGTATCACTAAAACCATCATCAAAGGTTATGATAACCTCATTGGATTTTTCAGACTCCCCCAAAAGTCCTTCCTTATTAATATCAACTGTATCAACCAACCATCTCATTTGAGAAAAGAAAACATCCTCATCCATACTGTAGATACCATATCTATCGTTATCAACTGCCGGTCCCAATGAATGGTACATCAAAATACGCGTTCCAGACTCTCTTGATATTCTTCCAAGCGTATCACTTATAACTTTTGCTACTTTAACTTTGTGATTCAATGTTAGCATTTCGACTATATATCAGAATTTATCAACCTCAACTTAGGATTTGAGGTCGGCGTTGAGCATAATTAGACGCAAATACAAGAGTATAGGCTCCGATCAACTGGCCAGCTGGTGACATCAATGCCGGATAATGGAAAGTTGCAATTAACAGGCCAAAGCTTTTATGTGCTGTCATATATGATGACTTATTATTGATTGTGTAATTCATGTCAATGTGTTAATAAAGTAGAAACCAACTCTGAAACAAAAGATTTTTCCGCATGATCGCACAAAAAACCTCTGCTGGTGCCATTAAATTGATATAAGTAATAATAATTATGTTGAAAGTTAAAACTCAATACCTTTTTCTATTAACACCAGTTTAATAATTTCTACGTTATGAAACTCTGCGATCTCAAGAATATCGAACTCTACTTCAAACAGTGCTTCTAATTCAGTTACCAAATTCACCATAGCCATCGAATCCCAGCCCTCAATGGTGTCCTGGCTACTTAGTGCATCAATGCTTCCGACTGGAACATCCAGTATACTTGCAATAGATTCTATCAATTTTCTCCAATTATCCATCTACTCATCCAGTCTTTATGCTAGTCATTTCCATTTCAATCCATGCCGGTTTTATCGCAAAGTATGGTGGTCGCATCCTGTATTGAGTCTCTTCTTTACTTGTTGACTCAACAACCATTCCCAGTCGCTCATACAGTTCAGAAACCTGTATGTTCTTTTTGGATGGTGCGTATGTGGCCTGTAAAGAAGTGCATTTCCTTTCATCCAAGTATTTCAATAGTACTGACCACAGCAAATCTTCTGCACCACGTCCTAACGCACGACAACTCAAAAGAAAGCTATCAATGATCATTTCACCTCTAGTTTTTCCCTTCAGTGCAATACATAACCCAACAATTCCTTGATCCCCAAAACGATCGCTGAGAGAAAGAGTTAGCAATAAGTTTCCATCTTCTTCCATAATCTTTCTAACCGTTGCCTCACTATGACGCCTCGTGGTCAGATTAAATTGATTAGTCTTTGAAAGCATCTGTACAGTACGCTGTATAGTAGAACTCGTAACAAGTTGAACCTCTGCCTTTAACTCTAGCGTCAATAAAAAGTCCTCTTTAGTTAATCCTTTCTTCAGCTTATCCCTCTCTGCCTCATACTGATAATCCTTATTCCGAATTTGATCCTCTTCCCCAACAGCAAATTGGTCAAACAGGTGGGTGTTTAAGAGTGCATTCATTATATCCAGTGGATCATTGCGATTGTTTAGCACTTTTACTTCAGGGAGAGATCGTCGCATCTGTTCCTGTTCAAAAGGTTGGTCATCCAGAAAAACAAAGCTATCGATTCCCAGATTCAGCACTTCAGCAACCTCAATCAGGTTTATATACTTCTCATTCCAGTTTGTTTTCACCACAGAAAAATCGGACAATTGAAGCGGCATCTTACCCAGAAAACTAAATGCCTCTTCAACATCTGCAGCATTATTCTTACTAAGCAACACCAACAGTACCCCTCGACTCTTCAGGCCGTGAATCAGCTGCTGGATACGCCAATAAACACTTCCTGGATGGTCTTGCCCAATCTTCAGATTATCAATCCCATCCTCCCCCAGCACCCCTCCCCAAAGCGTATTATCAAGATCCACGGCCAAAACCTTGGACTGTGGAAGCAGTAAGGGTCGTACCACTCTAGCAAAAGCATCTGAAAAAGAGAGTGCTTTGGTTGCCGAAATGGGCTGCCGAGCAAAGAGATCCATTTTTTGGTCAATTGCTCCTCCACCTTCACTCATCACCCATTGTGCAAAATCAAAAATTTTAATTTGTTCTTTAGAAGCAAGCTCATACAAGAACTGATTTACTCTGTTCACAATCTCAGCAATTCCATACCCACGATGTTGGTCATGAATTATTCCAATCCATCGCTGCGGCATCGAAAGAGTCGAGAGAATCAGAGGTGCATCCCCTCGGTATTGAGTGACTAACTGCTGGATCCGTTGGATCAACGCATTCAGTGCATCAAGACGCTGTTCTAGAGACATCGCATCTGCCTCCCATACCAAGCGCGGATGTAGATCTTCCAGT
>CABXJL010000038.1:0-7810 GCA_902512485.1 uncultured Gammaproteobacteria bacterium | reverse complement strand
TCGCGTTAGCCCAATGTGTCGGAAAATAAGTATTTCCATTACTTTGGTTGTAACTCGCTAAATGCAAGCTTGCACTAGGAGCCACTCCCTGCATGCCAGTTCCGTCATCCTCTCCGGCTGCGATACTGGATACTATTAAGCCATGGTCAGCAGTTGCGTTGACGCCAGTTGCAGCAGTCTGGGTACCGTACTGAGTGATGGTTTTGGTATTGAGTTCATTGTGGCTGGTATTAAATCCGGCATCTATAATTGCGATTGTCTCTCCTGAGCCTGTCAGACCATAGCCATATGCTTTATGAGCATTGATAACCTCTAGTGGGTTCTGAGCACTTGCAGCGCTCGAGTAGTTGAAATATTGAAATTCTGTTGTCGCAGCTTGAGTTGTGGCGTTCGAAGAATTGTAGGTTTGGCTAGCCCCAGAGTCCAGTTTGCTTGAAGAAACAACATTTGAGCTACTCCCTAGTCCAAAACAACCGATTAGGGATAGTGAAAGAAACACAATAATAAATCTGTTAACTAACACTTATAAACCAATTATTGATTGCCAAACAATATACCGTAATGACATGTTAAATGAGTACTATAATTTAGTACCGTTTAATATAAGTAAGAAGTCAACTTTTAATATATATGGCAATTAAGAATGTAGAAGCCGTAATACCACCCAATACACCTCATTTTGTGGGGGATGGTTTTCGAGTTCATGGATTCATTCCTGGCAAGCATCCATTAAGTATGAAACGTATGAGCCCATTCTTGTTGCTGGATTATAACGCCAAAGTCAACTTTCCACCTTCAGACACACCTAGAGGTGTTGGTGTGCATCCACACAGAGGCTTTGAGACGGTTACCATTGCCTACAAAGGCAAAGTTGCTCATCACGATAGTAGTGGCGGTGGTGGAGTGATCAGTGAAGGTGATGTTCAGTGGATGACTGCAGCCTCAGGTATTTTGCACAAAGAGTTCCATGAAGAAGGTTATAGCAGGAAAGGTGGTGACTTTCAGATGGTTCAGCTTTGGGTCAATCTTCCAGCAAAAGACAAAATGTCAGAACCCAAATACCAAGCCATAAAAAATGAAGAGATGACAAAGTTAGAGTTGGAAAATAGTGCCGGAACTTTGGAGCTTATTGCTGGAAGTTATAGTGATAGTAAAGGCCCAGCAACAACATTTACAGCAATTAATCTGTTTAATGTTCATCTTAAAAAGGATGGAGATATTTCGTTTAACTTTGCTGAAAATGATAATACTGCGTTGTTGGTTATAGAGGGTAGTATTACTGTTAATAATACTGATAAAGCTCCCACGGATCATTTTGTGCTATTCACAAACAAGGGAGAAGATTTTACTGTTCGAGCTGATGAAGATGCCTTAGTCCTTGTGCTTAGCGGTCAACCGATTGATGAGCCTATTGCATCATATGGACCATTTGTTATGAATACCGATGAAGAAATTATGCAGGCTGTTAAAGATTTTCAAAGTGGAAAGTTTGGATACTTAGACTAAAAAATAAATAGCTGGTCGGGACGAGAGGATTTGAACCTCTGACCACTTGACCCCCAGTCAAGTACGCTACCAGACTGCGCCACGCCCCGAAATAACAATTATTTTTCTCTATTTATAAACTTTCCATAAGCAAAACCAGCAATAAAAGCTATGAAGCCAAAAGGTAGTGTTCTTGACAGCCACATAAATAAATGAGCTGCGTCCGGAATTAATAGGAATTGAGGCATCGTAACTGAAGTTGATATAAAGAGACTCCAGGCAAAAAAGAGCTGTGCATAGTCTAAGGCCATGTTCTCAGAGTCTGTTTTTGGTTTTGTAAGTCTAAAAAAAAGATAGCCAAAACCAACTGAAACAACTACTGCAATAACTTCAATTAATCCCATTCTAAAAACTCCAATTTTGTTAAAACTTAAAAAAATACTACATTTTACCTACCGATAAAAGCCCATTAAACAATTTAATTAAAGCCACATATAGGGCACTCAGAGTCCTTAGCAATTTTAACTTTTCTAAAACTAAGGTCAAGACCATCAATCAACAATAATTCCCCACAAAGCTGCTCACCTAGTCCTAGTAATACTTTGATCGCTTGTAGTGCTTGTATTGTTCCAACGAGTCCTGCGACGGGTGCTAAAACACCATTTTCAACACAGCTTTCACGACTACCGCCCTCTTCAGAGTATAGACACTGATAACAAGGCTGATCGACTTCATATCCTTTAAAAACTGATATTTGACCCTCGAAACGAATCACTGCTGCAGAGACTAACGGTTTGTTAGATTCAACACATACTTTATTAATTTCAAAACGACTTTCAAAGTTATCAGTGCCATCCAGAACAATGTCGACATCTTTCATTAAAGAGGCAAGATTGTCACTATGCATTATCTCATTGGCAATCGTTACCTTGATGTTGGGATTTAACTCAAGCAATTTAGCCTTGGCAGAATCTACTTTGTCATCACCTATATCTGAAGTATTGTGAATAATTTGGCGCTGCAAATTCGACAACTCCACCTGATCAAAATCAGCAATAACTATATGGCCGACACCTGCCGCCGCCAAATAAAGCGCGGTTGGAGATCCTAAACCTCCCATTCCAATTATGAGCATTGTAGAATCGTTAATTTTCTGCTGTCCCTCAATATCAATCTGGGGCAACATAATTTGCTTAGAGTATCTCAGTAATTCGTGATCGTTCATTTAAATCTTCTATTTGGAGTATTTATCAATCTTAGGCAAAATGACTAACTGACAGTAAGGTTGATCAGGGTTGTTGTTATAATAGTTTTGGTGGTAACTCTCAGCCGGATAAAAAATATCAAGTGGGCTAATCTCGGTTACCGCATCTGGTATCGAGTTTATAACTGATACAGCCTGCTTTCTTTGATTTGAATCAGTATAGAATACTGCTGAACGATACTGGGTACCTCTGTCAGCACCCTGCTGGTTAAGGCTGGTTGGGTCATGAGTCTCAACAAAAACGTCGAGTAACTCAGCAAAAGAAATGTGTTGCTCATCAAACTCAATTTTTAAGACTTCTGCGTGACCACTTTGGCCACTACACACCTCCTCATAGCTTGGATTTTGTGTCGATCCATTACAATACCCATTGGTTAACTCTTTGACACCATCAATGCGCTGAAAGATAGCCTCAATGCACCAAAAACATCCTCCGGCAAAGTAAGCTGTTTGCATGTATGATTGCTGATTAATAAAAGAATATAGTATATCCGATGATAGCAAAGGAAGTCGTAAATGCTTTGAAATTGGTAGCAACTGAAGAGCGACGTAAAGTAAATGAATGGTTCTTTAAGACAGGAAAAGGTGAATACGGCTATGGCGACATCTTTATTGGCGTAACCATGCCCAACATCCGCAAGATTGCAAAAAAATTTAGTCAAAAGATTTCCATAGAAGAACTAACAGAATTGATTAATAATCCCATTCATGAGGTAAGACTTTGTTCACTCATTATATTAGTCAACAAATACAAAAAGAATGATTCTGATAGGATTTATCAATACTACTTAAAACATATAAACTCAGTCAACAATTGGGATTTAGTAGATACCAGCGCACCTCATATTGTTGGTGACTACCTATACAAAAATCATGAAAAATTAAAAATTCTTTTAGAATTTGCACGTTCTGAAAATCTCTGGATTAGACGCATCAGTATCGTTTCAACCTTTACCTTTATTAAAAATAATGAGTTCAATACAACCCTTGAAATAGCAAAGTTACTCCTTAATGATGGCCATGACCTTATTCACAAAGCTGTGGGATGGATGCTGCGTGAAATTTACAAGAGAGATGAAGAACTTATAAAACGATTTTTAAGACAAAACTACGCACAAATTCCAAGAACTACTTTAAGATATGCTATTGAACGCATGGATAAAGAAGAAAGGCTTTTGTACCTCAAAGGAAATTTTGATGTATCACAAAGATAAAACCAAGAATGTTGTAACTTCTATGAAAAATACACACCCTTATGAAAGTGTTGCTTATAGTGTTGTTAGAATGGAGGATATATGACACAGAACACCCAAAATGGCCACGGCAATGGCCTAGTACTTATACTTTTAGCACTCTCTATCCTTGCTTTAGTCTGGCTATTTACTCCCTTTATAGCTTATCTCTTCTTATCACTTTTAATCTGTATTTCAACCTACAGCAGTTTCATTAAGATTTCTGATAAATACTCAAAAAACCTAGCTGCAATAATAATGACAATTCTGGTGACAGTTCTGTTGATACTTCCTCTTGGTTATATTTTGTTTTTCAGTGGTATCGAGATTACCAATCTTATAAATAAGCTTCAAAGTGACTATCAGGTCAGTGAAATTAGAAGAATTAAAGATCAAATCATTTTAGGTTTGCCTATATCTGACTCTATCCGTGAGTTTCTAGATAGTTCTCTTCGTAACAATTTTGAGAGTATTGCTTTTGCCATTAAAGACTTCTCTATAGTTATTCTTAAGAGTATTACCACCCTTTCAAGTCAATTTATCTTTTTTGTTATTATTACAATCTTTTCTCTTTATTACTTTTATATTGATGGCCCTTCTTTTATTGATAAGGTAAGACAGGTCTCACCACTTGATAATAAAATTAATGACTTGCTTTTTAATCAATTCTCAGCACTTTCTCTTACTCTGGTTGGGAGTGTCTTCTTAGTTGCATTAACCCAAGGTATTGCTTTTGCAATTGGAGTCATGATTGTTGGATTACCGGCCTTATTTTTTGGAGTCGCGATGGCTCTTGCAAGCTTTATCCCGATACTTGGGGGGTTGCTAGTTTGGTTTCCATTATCGATTTATCTATTTGCTATTGGTGAGCCTACCAATGCAATTATTATTATAATTTTTGGTGCAGTTATATCGGGTACATTGATTGATAATTTCCTAAGGCCAATTATCATTATGAGACTCTCAAGCTCCATGAACCATCAGAGCGCATTAAATAATACTCTTATTACTGTTCTTTCTACTCTAGCAGGAATTATTAAGTTTGGTATATTGGGTCTTTTTATTGGTCCAATCATTGCTGCGATGTCGATTACTATTTTCGACATTTATCAAATTCAATTTGATAAATCAAAGTAAATCTTTGATAAAATTCTCAACTCAACTTTAAAACCCTAATCTCATGCTTAAAGATTTGATTGAGTACATTAAAGAAGGTCAAAGTGATAGCGAAATAGATAATTATCTAGATTCCAAATATATTCACCTAACTGACGCTCATTATGATCAGATAGCTGGCGCCATATCACAAGGTGAATTAAGTCTAAAAAAAGCCTCGGATTGCCCCGCAGAAATTTTTTTTCTGCGCTTTAGTGAGACCATACTGTTCGTAAAAAAATCAACACAAGAGCAACATTCAGTCTATGATGTCGAGCTAGTTCAGGACACAAAGCATTCAATCGAAACAGTAGATGAAAATGACTCAAAAAACCTTGCATTTGTTTCGTTTTCTATAAACGATGATTACCAGCCAACGCTCATAAAACGTGTAGCTACTTCTGAGACCGTTGATGAGAATGAAAAACAACAAATAATTCAGTCAGTGTTGCCTGTGTTGAGAGGTTTTATGAGCGCTATTAGTGACTAATGGCTAATTATTGCCTTTTTTAGTTGCCAATTTTAGCTTTGGGCCAGCCTTAAAGGTAACAACCTTTCTGGCACTAATTAGGACCTCTTCTCCAGTTTTTGGATTCCTACCTGGTCGCTGAGATTTTTTTCGAACCACAAAATTACCAAAGCTGGATAATTTAACATCCTCTCCTTTACTTAATGTCTCGATTATTTGTCCAAAAAACTGATTTGTTAGGACCAAGGCTTGTGTTTGAGTCAGGTCAGTTTTTTTTACCAGTGCATTAGCTATATCTTGTTTAGTAAGTGACATAATGGTTACCTTAATTTTGCTGAAAATTTAGATTCTAAGTGAGTGATTATATCTTCGACCTGCTCGTTCAATTGATCGTCCGTTAGAGTCGTCTCTATTGACTGGTAAGTCAAATTTAGAGCAACACTCTTTTTACCTTCTTCAATGTGTTCGCCCTCGTAGACATCGAACAATTTAACGTCAATCAGATGTTCTTGATTCAACGACTGGATTGTATGAATAATTTGATCTGCATTGACATCCTTAGCAACTACCAATGCGATGTCTCTTTGTGACGCCTGAAAGGATGAGAAGGATTCATAACTCGAAACTTTTCGCTGTTCTATGTCACCCTGATTAAGCTCGAACAAAAATAGTTTCGGTAGTGATAACTTTTTTTGTAAATGAGGTGAAAGAGAACCTATCCATCCAAAGATTTGGCTATTTCTAGAGATTTTTGCTGATTGGCCTGCCTGCAAGGCAGGATGCTCTGAAGATTCAAATAAGTAACCATTACCACTGAGACTTAATAGAGACTCAACATCTGATTTGACATCAAAAAAATCAACCTCTCTTTGAGGACTTCCCCATTGAGATTCAAATCGATCACCACAAATAATACCGGCAATTTTTTGTCTTTGTTCATCAACAGATATTCCACCAAAACACAGTCCTGCTTCAAAGAATCTAGCATTGTGGTGACCTCTTCTTTGATTCATTTCGACAGTTTGCAGGAGTCCTGGCCATAAACTTGATCTCATAATAGACATGTCGTCAGAGATTGGATTCTTGAGTTCAATTTTTTTTGCATTTGGGTCTATCAAGTCGTGGTATTCGTTAGAAATAAAGCTGTAGGTAATAACCTCTTGGTAACCTCTATTTACAAGTACCTGAGAAATATCATGGGAGTCAACCTTTGATTGAGATGTTTGAGATATATTGGCGTTCACAGATAACCTTTGAACGGGAACTTTGTCATAACCGTAGAGCCTTGCTAATTCCTCTATTAGGTCTGCAGGAATACGAATATCAAAGCGAAAACTGGGAGGAACAATAGCCCAAGAGTTGTTATTTTTTTTGGTAATATTGAACCCAAGAAACTTAAATTTAGATTCTATCCAGGAAGGATCTAAATCAAAACCCAAGACACTAGATATTTTTTCTCTAGTAATAAGGATTGTCTCTAACTTTGGTAGTGTTGATGAATCAATACACTCATTGATGGCTGATGCCTTACCGCCACAAATATCAAGAACTAATTTCGTCGCCCTCTCCATTGCTTGGTGAGTTATATTAAAATCAACACCACGCTCAAATCGTATCGAAGATTCGGTATGGAGTCCATAAGATCTTGCCACACCTGAAACAGCAATTGAATCAAAAAAAGCACTCTCAAGCAGAACTTTTGTTGAATCATGCTGTGTGCCTGTTTTCATTCCACCCATAACACCCGCAATCGCTATTGCTGATTTCTGATCCGCAATCACTAGCGTGTTTTTATTCAGTGATACTGTTTGTTCATTCAATAACTCAAGTTTTTCGCCACTCTTCGCCATCCTGACGTCAATGTTGCCGTTGATTTTTTTGAGATCAAAAGCGTGCATTGGTTGACCTAACTCCAACAAAACATAATTAGTAATATCTACCACAGGAGAATGCAATGGCTGTGAAGCTCTTTGCAACCTCTGAGACATCCATTTCGGAGTAACAGCCTTATTGTCAATACCTTCAATAACCCTTGTTAAATATTTAGGACATGCATTTGGATTAGACACTTTTGCTTTGAAAGATTTACTTCCTTGTTGTTTGGCATCATAATTTTTTAAAAATAGTGATAAATCGTAATTTGCACAAACTTCACGAGCAATACCAAGAACACTAAAACAGTCGCCTCTGTTTGGGGTAAGGTCA
>CABXJL010000037.1:0-8331 GCA_902512485.1 uncultured Gammaproteobacteria bacterium | reverse complement strand
GGTCGCGAGGCAAGGGCTCGCGCAATTGAAATCCGTTGCCGTTGACCTCCGGAGAATTCGTGGGGATGCTTGATCATAGCATTTGCGCCTAAGCCAACATGATCTAAAAGGTCGCGTACAATCTGTTTCACTTGGCGATTAGAGGTGGCTGTTTTATAGTAACGAATGGGTTCTGCAACAATGTCCTCTACAGACATCTTTGGGTTCAAAGAAGAGAAAGGATCCTGAAATATCATTTGCAAGCTGCGTTGGGCAGTAACAACCTCCTTGTCTTTAAACTTGTTTGTGACATCTTTATCAAAAAGCTTCACGGTGCCTTTATCGATGCGGAGCAAACCTGCAATAAGCCTTGCAACCGTGCTTTTACCGGAACCAGACTCTCCAACAAGTCCAAATGTTTCTCCTGTCTTGATCGAAAAGGAAACATCTTTAACAGCCTGAAGGTTTGAGCGATTGCGTTTAAACATAGCCTTTTTAAGAACGAATTCCTTGTTAAGATCTTCAACAGAAATTACTATTTCTGATTTTGTATCGACAAGACTATCTCCCAACCAATGTTCTTTAACAGCAATACGTTTGAGTGTCTGGGCTCCTCCTTCGATATAGTCAATTGATGTAAACCGCTCAACCTTAACATTACCACGTGGCACAGCTGCGATAAGACTTTTTGTGTATTCATGATCTGGAGAGCTTAGAATTTGTTTTACATCACCAGTCTCAACGACAGATCCGTTAAACATAACTGCAACGCGTTGAGCTATATTAGAAATAACACCAATGTCATGGGTTATGATAATTACCCCAAGCTTTCGTTTGCTGCAGATGGCCTTTATAAGATCAAGAATTTGAGCTTGGGTAGATACATCTAGGGCAGTGGTTGGTTCATCTGCAATTATGAGATCAGGATCTCCTGCAAGTGCTAAAGCTATAACAACGCGCTGACGCATACCCCCTGAAAACTGATGTGGATAAGCTTTCATTCGTGCCTCAGGCTGCTCAATGCCTACAGATTGAAGAAGGTCAATTGCCTTCTCACGCGCTTCTTTGCCGAAAAGTTTTTTCGTCGTGTTGATTGTTTCCAGGAGCTGCGCGCCGATTGTCATTAGTGGATTAAGCGAAGTCTGAGGGTCCTGAAAAATCATTCCAATCTTATGGCCTCGGATATTGAGCATTTCCTGATCATTTAGACTCCTGAGGTTCTGGTCTTGAAATAAAATTTCACCATTTATGATTTTTCCTGGCGGTTCTATAAGGTTTATAATTGCATTCCCAATGGTAGATTTGCCAGCACCACTTTCCCCAACAATCCCTAAAACTTCACCAGGGTTTAGATTAATGGATACGTCACGAACAGCATAAACGGTATCTTGGCCGGTGGAAAAGCTTACATCAAGCCCATTAATCTCTAAAAGTTTGGCCATCTTAATCATTTAGAAAGCCTTGGATTTAGAAGGACCCTCAAATGATCTCCAAAGATATTGATAGCAGCTACTGTTGCAAGCAGCATTATGCCGGGAAAGAAGGTGATCCAGTATGCGCCTGATAGAATGTAATCAAAGCCATTTGCAATTAACGAGCCTAGTGAAGGTTCTGTTATGGGCACCCCGACGCCTAAGAAGCTGAGCGTAGCTTCGATTGAAATAGAGTGAGCTGTTTGCAAAGTCGCCAACACGATTAGCGGTGAGATGCTATTAGGTAAAAGGTGTTTCCAGATGATGCGGAAGCTACTAAGCCCTAGACAGTTAGCAGCCTCTATATACTCTTTGCGACGTTCAACTATCGCAGAAGCACGAACAGTGCGAGCATAGATTGCCCACTGTACTATCGCGAGCGCAATTATAACTTTATCAATGCCTTTTCCTAATAAAGCCAATAGAACAAGAGCGACTAGAATAGCTGGAAAGGACAACTGAATATCAACAATCCTCATTAAAAATGCATCTACTCGCCCGCCGAAGAAAGCTGCAGTCATTCCCACCAATAGCCCAATAGTCAAAGCAATAAGAGCGCTGCACACTGCAACGGTAAGACTAGTTCGCAGACCAAAGATAATGGCGCTTAAAACATCCCGCCCCGCCCCATCTGTCCCAAACCAAGCAACGGTGCCGTCGAACATTGTTTCGCCAGGCGCAAGCCTACCATCCATAATGCTCACGACAGCCAGATCATAGGGATTAGTTGGTGCAATGAGTGGTGCAAATATTGCGCATAACGCAATTAAGAAAAGTAAAACACCTGAAACTAGAGTTGCGGGTTGTGAGAGGTTTTTGAGTATCACATTTGTAGATTTTCTGTTATTTTCTTTTATCACGGGAGTGGCCCGCATCTTTTTCATAGCATATCTCCCTGCAAACGCACCCGAGGATCAAGTGCCGCATAAATAATGTCCACAATCAGATTGAGAACTAAAAACAAAGTTACTACAAAAAGCAGATAAGCAACAACGATAGGACGGTCGAGGTTTACAATGGCGTCGATGACGAGTTTGCCAAGCCCAGGCCAGGCAAAAACTGACTCTGTCACAGTTGCAAAAGCGATAAGTGTGCCAAACTCAATCGCTAAGACGGTGATTATCGGAATAAGAATATTAGGCAGGAGATGAGAGCGAACTATGCGTTGAGACGAAAGTCCTCTTGCGCGAGCGAATTTGATGAAATCAAGAGCCATCACCTCCTCTACCCCAGCACGCGCCAAGCGGATAACCACCGAAATTTTGAAAAGCGCTAGATTGATGGCAGGCATAATAAGATGTCGCAAACCATCGAGCGTAAATACACTGCTTTCGATACCTAGAAAATTTGCAGTCTCGCCACGACCAGATACTGGCAGCCATCCTAGTAAGACTGAAAAGACTATTATCATCATGAGACCTAGCCAGAAGGTTGGGATGGAAATACCCAGCACCGAGCCTCCCATAATGATGCGTGCACCCCATCCATCTGGGTTTAAGCCAGCATAAATTCCCAAAGGGAGGCCCACAATTATAGCAATAATCAGTGCGGATGTTGCAAGTTCAAGAGTTGCAGGAAAACGTTCAATTATAAGAGTCAAAGCAGGTCTTCCGAAAATAAATGAATTTCCCAAGTCTCCGGACATCGCGCCTGCGAGAAACTTCCAGTATTGGACATGAACCGGTTGATCAAGGCCAAAGTCTTGGCGTACCCGGTCAATTTCCTCAGGTAGGCTTTCCGGGTTGACTAGCATATCAACTGGGTCACCTATCAAATTGATCATAGAAAATACGATCAGAGACATTACAAATAGGACGACTACACTTTGCATAATACGTTTGATAGCAAAGGTTAACATTGTAAAACTCCCATTGGTTGGCCCGCAACAAATGCGCAGCGAGCCATCCTTATTTTATAGGAAGACTCTCGTTGGTTGGCCCGCAACAAATGCGCAGCGAGCCATCCTTGTTTTATTCTTGCGATCGAATGAAGTGTAGAAAGGTACTGTCTAATGCTCCAAGTTCATAAGTGATACCCTCACGTGCTGCCCAAGTAGCAATCTCGTGATGTATGGGAACAAGAGCGTATTCCTTCATCGCAATATCAGTCGCCTCTATGAAGGCCTTTTCTCCTTTAGCAATATCCATTGAGGATCGACCATCTTCGATTAACTTATCAACGTCGACATTACTGTACCCATTTCGGTTCCCAGGTCCATAACCACGTTCTTTCTGCCTTGTATGAATGAATATCCGCAGAGGATGCGAAGGCTCGCCAGAGCCATTGGCATAACCTGACACTGCAGCGGTGAACTCTGGTTTCTTATCCGGTCCGCCGCTTGCAAAGCGCTTGAAAAAGACAGAGGCGGGCATAGTCTCTACACTCGTGTCGATGCCTACACGCGATAGCATCTGCGCGATGGCCTCTAGTATGCGTGTATCGTTTGTATAGCGACCAGCTGGCCCGTGAATAGTCAATTTAAACCCGTCAGCATAGCCTGCTGCAGCTATTAACTCTTTTGCACGGTCCGGATCATAGGGATCCGCTTTTAGATTATTCGAATATCCAATGTAACCTTCTGGCGAAAACTGACCTGCTGGTGTGGAAAGTCCATCCATTACACGATCTGCAATAGCCTGACGATTTATCGCCAGCGATACGGCTTTGCGCATGCGAACGTCCTGGAAAGGGGAGGTAATCGGATTTCCAGCACTATCTGTAACAAAAGGTTTAATAGGATTATCAGTCATATGAAGCGTTAAATACAGCATACGGTTGGAAACTGATTTAAAGACTGAAATTCCCGCCCGGCTTTCTAAGTTTGGTAAGTCAGCAGGCGCAACACGTTCAATAAAATCAACATCGCCAGCTATAAGAGCTGCAGTTCTTGTTGTTCCATCTTTAATAGGTTTGATAGTAATACTATCCCATTCAACTGCATCTCCCCAGTAGTCATCATTTCGAGAAATTTCGATTAAGTCACTTGGTAACCATTTATTTAATTTAAATGGACCTGTACCAAAAGAAGCAACGCCAGTATTGAAATCTTCGGTAGTTGCATCTACAAAAGCTGAGTCAATAATAGAAACTCGCGACATGTCATTTGGTATGAAAGGGTTAGGTTTCTCACTCGAAATATGCAAGGTCAAGTCATCAACAACTTCAAAGCTCTTACCTTTTGTAAAAGTTGCAAAACTAGATGGGCTATTAGGTACATTTGCGGCGCGTTCCATTGAAGCAATTACATCTTCAGCAGAGAATGATGCACCGTTATGAAACTTTACACCTGCACGCAGCTTGAACTCCCAAGTATTATCGTCAATTGGTTCCCAAGATGTCGCAAGGCCAGGGATTAAATTCTGGTTAACGTCCTGAAGAACTAGAGCGTTATAGACCTGTGTGGCAAATGAGTTGTTTATTGTCAGGTTCTGATAATGTGGATCCATAGATGTAGGTTCAGCTGCAAGTGCTACTTTGAGATTTTCTGCAGAGGCAGAACCTCCCCAAAATCCGAGACTACAAGCCACGATAGTCATAAAGAAAGGCTTTAATATCGATATTTTCATAGTTTTACTCCTTTTAATTTTCATTATTTTTCTCCTTTTAAAGATGTTTTGATTATTTTGGTTCTATCTCCGGGCCAGACTTTCATGGTGAAATCTTTGACCTGCTCGTTGAAGAGGTCAGGATATTCTACGAATGAGGCGTGGCCAGCGTTGGGGAACACGTATTGCTGTGCTTCGGGCAGAGCAGCGGTAAGATCCACATGCATTTCATTTGAGATGACAGTGTCTTTTTCACCAGATAAAATAAGTACTGGGACGCTTACTTGTGAGCAAATATCCGCATTATCAGTCTCTTGGCTCATCCGACCTCCGTCACGGATCCCTTCCATACGCGAACCCATGGCGATTTTAGCCAAAAACTGGATGACGGTATCAGACGTACCCTTCGGTGTACTGCCCTTTGCACGATCGATGCCGTAGGCGATATTCACGCCCCTAGAGTTTATACGTTCAATGCGATCAGCGTAACGCGGAATAAGCGCCTTACCTTTAGGTTGTCCAAATCCAAGATGGGTTGAAGAAAGAATTAAACCTGAAACTAATACATCTTGATCCGTGGCTAACCTTAAAGCCACCAAGCCGCCCATTGAATGGCCGACAAGAACAGCGTCTTTGATCTCTAGATTGTTCATCAGAGCTTTAGCGGCATTATTAAAGTCTTCTATACTGTCACCAAATGTATTAGATGCGCCAAAGCTGGGTGCATCCCATGCAATCACGCGGAAAGATGTGGTTAGGGACTGAAACAAATAAGCCCAACTCTTACTGCTGCCATTCATGCCATGCAGCAAAAACAAGGCAGGGCCAACGCCCTTTTCACGGTATGCAAGTCGACCGCCCATGTATGGAAAGTACTCTAGCTCTGGCAAACTTAACATTCGAATGAACCTCTTCCAAATTGGGATTTTTGAAAGAACACCACAAAAAAAATAGATGTTTCAAAACTCACTTTGCGTGCTTTCTCTATAGTCTTAACTTTGTTGCGAGGAGCTATCTTTGTATGAAGTCTTTCCAATACTTTTGTACTAAATCTAATTATCAATTTTCCTAACTCTTATAATAAGTATTATTTAACGTTATACACGTTTTTAAAATAAAATGTAATTTTTTTTATATATAATGAGGATTCTTATGTCTAAGTATGATGATATATTCGAACATTTCTGCGCAGCTCAAGCTTCTTTTGAAAGCTCTCGACAATTGTATAGGCGTGAGCATGAACCAGGCCAAGTACGAAGATTTTTCAATGCTAGCTTCAATACATTTGAGCTTCGTCGTTACATGATGAATTTTTATTTTACTAAAGGCAGCTTTACAATATCAGACCTCTTAAAAGTATCTAAATTTAGCCGTCCAACAGTTAATTCAACAGTATATGAAGCATTAAATCTTGGTTATCTTGAAGAAGTTTCGGGTATAAATGATCGCCGTCGAAATGACTTTCGTCCAACCAAACCAATGTTGGAATCTTGGAGCAACTATTGTAATGCACTTCTTGTGAATCCTGAGTTTTCTAACTTATTGAAGCTTGCCCAAACGCTTATTCTGGCTCGAGAGTTCGAAGCCAACTTATCAGAGAATAATATGTAATATCTTTTAACTATTTATTAAGTACAATTTAGAAACTTGTTAAAGATGCGGCTGAAAAGCTCAGATCAGAAATGAACTGATAAGGAGTGTAAAAATTTTTGATGTTGACTCATATAGCTACTCTTAGTTTAGTAAGGTGAAATCTACAATAAATTAAAAAAAAATGATTCTACACTAATTTGATTTTAAATGATGTGACAAAATGAACTACCTCCAGTTCAGGACCTCCCAACCTTTCTTTTCGGCAATTTGTGTTAATATTTTGTCGGCATTAACAGCCACCGGATTGTCGACCAGCTCCAAAAGTGGAAGGTCGTTGTGGGAATCAGAATAAAAGGTTGATCCGGTTAATGTCTCTTCATTTTTTTGAAGCCAGGGCATCAGTTTATCAATTTTTCCCGCTTGAAAACACGGTATACCCGACACTCCCCCTGTATAACGACCCGCTTTAATTTCAGGCTCTGTAGCAAGCAAATGGTTAATCCCATATTTCTTGACAATCGGCGCAGTAACAAAACTGGTTGATGCTGTAATAACAAGGACAGTGTCACCTCTTTCTTTATGTCGATTAATGCAATTTTGAGCCTTGTCTAACAGAATAGGCTCGATTTTTTGAATCATAAATCGATGATGGAGTTCTTGGAGCTCTGTCATAGAATAACGTGTAAGCGGTTCTAGACAAAACTCTAGCCAAGCATAGATGTCCAATGTCCCTAAATCGTATTGCTGGTAGAAATATTCATTCTTTTTACGATAAGCGTTGGCATCAACTATACCCTCTTCACCTATAAATTCACCCCACAAGAAGTCACTATCGCCACCAATTAGGGTGTTATCTAAATCAAAAATAGCTAAAGACATACACTCTCCTTTACAATATTAATAGTCTCATCGCTTGAATCAACCACAATGATCAACTCCAGATGCTCTCTATTTACATATCCCTTATCAACTAATGTTTCAAACCATAATAGCAAAGGTTTCCAAAAACTTGAACCGTATAAAATTAACGGTATCGGTTTCATTTTCTGAGTCTGCAGCAAAGTTAATACTTCCGTCAATTCATCAACTGTCCCATAGCCACCAGGAAAACAAACACAGGCGCTGGCATTCTTAACCAGCATCACTTTTCGCGAAAAAAAATACTCGAAGGTTATGACTTCATCCAGATAAGGATTAGAATATTGCTCTTGAGGCAAGTCAATATTAAGGCCAATGCTTTTAGATTTTCCTTCATAAGCGCCCTTACTAGTCGCTTCCATGATTCCTGGACCAGCTCCAGTAAAAACATTGTAACCCGCATCTGACAATGCCTTTCCGAGCTCATAAGCCTTTTGATATAAAGGGTCTGTATCCTTTATTCTTGCCGAGCCAAAAACTGTAATATTATTCTGATAAGAGGCGAGGCGCTCATTTGCAGCTAATAACTCAGAGCTCGCATTAACTAAACTCATAATTCCGAAAAAGCAGTTAGTGCAGCATTGATCGTTTGATCAAGCTCATTTTTAGTATGTGCAGCTGAAAGAAAACCACACTCATAAGCTGAAGGTGCAAAATAAACCCCCTGTCTTATCATTGATTTATAAAACTTCTTGAATGACTCAATATCACAATTAGAGGCTTGAGAAAAATTAGTTACTTTTTCTTCTGAGCTAAAGAATAGCCCGAACATTCCACCAACGTTATTGCTTGTCATTGGAACATTGTTCGTATTGGCAGCAGCC
>CABXJL010000036.1:0-8911 GCA_902512485.1 uncultured Gammaproteobacteria bacterium | reverse complement strand
GCTCACACTCCATTGCGATATCAATACTCTTCTTGGCGTCTAGATCCCAGGGATGATAAAGTTCCAGATCCGGCACTTGCCAGGCCATCCTATCACTCGGCGCTAGCCCATTAAAAGGATCCTCTTGGGTATATTTTGCTATTAAGCAGGCAGATTCAATTGCATTTTTTAAACTCTTTTCACTTAGATCAACGCTAGTCGCTTGTCCCTTGTTTTGACCAATATAAACACTGATATCAAAGCTCGCATCCAGGTGATACTTTAATGTTTCTACCTCTGACAGTCTAACTGAAGTGGAAACACCTGAACTTTTACCTAGAGAAAATTCGTAGTCTGTTGCTTGTTGCTGTTTAATTAATTCTATCGCAAGCTGTGTAGTTTGTTCTAGGGTATTCATAACGATAAATTATACTCAGCGATTAACTATTAAAGATTTTTCTACTAAGGGCTACTTCACTCTAGAGGTGTTTCAATAGCTTGAGTAACTGGCTGAACCTCTAAAAGATGAATGCGACGAGAATCCGTTTTTAGTACCTTAAATTGAAAACCATGAAGTGTAATTTCGCTCATTTGTTCAGGTAAGTATGTAAAACCTGAAATAACCAAACCTGCCACAGTGTCATACTCTTCATTCTTTATGGATGTCTCAAAAAACTCGTTAAATTCAATTAAAGGAGTGTTCGCTTGAAGTAAATAGCGGCCATCGCCATAGTCAATAATATTGTCTTCCTCCTGATCATGCTCATCCTCAATTTCACCAACAATTTGCTCAATCACATCTTCAAGAGTGACCAGACCTGCAATTTCACCGTACTCATCGACCACTATCGCCATGTGAGATTTATTTTGTTGAAATTCCCTTAAGAGCCCACCTAAGGGCTTGCTTTCAGGAACAGATAGCGCATCTCTAAGATACTCTCGGTAGTTGAATTCATCGTTATCACTTTGGGAAAAATGAGAAAGCAAGTCTTTTGCTAATACGATACCTGAAATTGAATCCTGCTCCTGATTGTGTATTGGAAAGCGTGAGTGATATGAACTCACCATAACTCGCAACAGTTCGCTAGTAGAAGCTTCAGAGTCAATCATAATCATTTTCGACCTTGGCACCATTACATCGCGCACTTTTAGGCTTTCGACTTGCATAGCTCCCTCAATCACTGATCGACTGTATGGGTCAATGACAAGATTATCTTCTGCCTCTTCCAAGGCCTGCATTAATTGTGCTCTGGGCTTTAAAGTTTTTTGAGAAAATTTATTGAATAACCTTTGAAAAAATAGTCGACTCGGAGGTTTGTCTTCGCTCATGTATTCTTAAATTCTATTATGAGTAGTCCATTTTACCTTGGATTAGGCTTTTTTGACACTAAGCATTGCTTTTCCCTTTGCTGCACGCTCTTTGCGGACTTTTTTAGGGTCAGCAATCAAAGGGCGATAAATTTCAACGCGATCCTTTTCACGCAATACTGTGTCAAGTGTTGCAAACTTAGAAAAAATACCAACCTTGTCTCGTGTGAGATCAATTTGGTCATAAGTATCCAAAACACCAGAAGCCTCGATAGCTTCTTTTATTGTTGTACCCTCTTCAACCTCTATACTTACTAAACTTTGCTTATTAGGTAGTGCATAGGCAACTTCAACGATCATAAACATCACTCATTGTTTGCGCATCATTAAAATCAAGGGAGCCTTCATAAATTGCTCTCCCAGTGATTGCTCCAATTATACCGTGATGGGTGTTTTTGAGAAGCACTGCAATATCATCAAGATTTGCTATACCACCTGAGGCAATAATTGGAATGGCGGTTTTCTTAGCAAGGCCTACAGTTGCCATAAGGTTGACGCCCTGCAACATTCCATCCCTTGCAATATCGGTGTAGATAATTGAACTGACACCATCCTGTTCAAATTTTTTTGATAAATCAACTGCATTTATATCCGTTTGTTTCGCCCAACCATCAATGGCCACCTTTCCATTGTTAGCATCTAAACCAACAATAATTTTCCCTGGGAACTCTCTACATAACTCTGAAACAAATTCAGGATGAGTAACAGCCATCGTGCCAATAATAAGATAACGAATGCCTGCTTCAATATACGTATTGGCAATTTTAATATCACGAATACCGCCACCAATTTGGATCGGTAGCTCTGGAAAATCTTGGGTAATTTTGTTGACACAATCGGCGTTAACTGGTTTACCTTCAAAGGCGCCGTTAAGGTCAACTAAATGTAATCTTCTGGCGCCTTCATTGACCCACTTAGTGGCCATTTCACTGGGATCATCTGAAAAAACTGTTGTATCCTCCATCAAGCCTTGTCTAAGTCGAACGCATTGGCCATCCTTTAAATCTATTGCGGGAATAATCAGCATAAAATTTGTTTATTAATATGAGAGTTAGATTGGTTATGATTCACTTATCTTTGAAGCCTATTATTATATGCGTTTATGTTGTATTAGCAGATATTTTCACCATCTCAACATCGTTATTAATCTTCATTTATCTGCAATTTTTCAAGTATCAACGATTCATTAAGAAGACTGTATAGTCAAATCGCTTCTAATTCTTCTAAGTTCCAGCGTGGCTTGACCAGGACTTTATAGTGGTCATTACTTTGACCAGAAAGCAAGCGATAATGGCCCGCAAGAGCAATCATGGCCCCGTTATCTGTACAAAATTCAGGGGCTGGGTAATGAACATTGATGTTAAGTTTTTTTGCCATTTCATCTACGGTTTGACGAAGTGTTAAATTGGCACTCACTCCTCCCGCAACGACAAGCGTTGAAAAGCCCGTCTGTTCGAGTGCCCTGCGACATTTAATCATCAAGGTGTCAGTAGCAGCGACTTCAAAAGCCTTTGCAATACTGGCTTTTTCTTTCGGAAAATTTATAAAAGTATTACGTGCAAATGTCTTTAGACCACTAAAACTAAAGTCTAGGCCCGGTCTATCAATCATTGGTCGAGGAAAATCAAATCGACCTGCAACTCCTTTGGTGGCCAAAAGAGCCAATGCGGGCCCTCCAGGATAACCCAAACCAAGAATTTTTGCTGTCTTATCAAAAGCTTCTCCGACTGCATCGTCTAATGATTGTCCTAATATTTTATATTCACCTATACCATCAACCTCTACGAGCAAGGTGTGCCCTCCTGAAACTAGAAGTGCCACAAATGGAAACTTTGGCTGAGATGAATCTAAAAGTGGTGCAAGTAAATGACCTTCCATGTGGTGAACACCTAAAGCTGGAATTCCCAAACCCCAGGCAAGGCTCTGGGCAATAGAACCCCCGACAAGTAAAGCTCCTGACAGCCCAGGCCCAGCCGTATACGCAATACCATTTAGTTCCTCTAATTCAATATTACATGCATCTAGAGTTTCTATAATTAATGGCAAAACTCTTTGGATATGGTCTCGGGAAGCAAGTTCGGGCACTACTCCACCATATTCAGCATGCAAATCCACCTGCGAAAACAATTTATGAGCAAGCAAACCTTGAGCTCTACTGTAGAGCCCTATGCCTGTTTCATCGCAAGAAGATTCGATACCTAATGTAATAAATGACTTCTTACCCACCGATGTTTTCGCCTAAGTAGACCTTTTTAACGTCATCATTCATCAAGATAGATTCTTTGCCGCCCTTTGCAATTATCTTGCCAGAATGCAGAACATAAGAACGACTACAAGTATCGAGCATTTCTCGATAATTGTGATCTGTAATTAAGATGCCAATACCTTGATCTCTAAGCTGATAGATGATTTCTTGAATATCAGCAACTGAGATAGGATCAATACCAGCAAAAGGCTCATCTAATAAAATAAATTTTGGGTCCATTGCAAGCGATCTGGCAATTTCGACCCGCCTACGCTCACCTCCCGAAAGAATAATCCCTTTGATATGCCGGACATGTGAAACATTGAGCTCTGACAAAAGCTCTTCAAGTCGATATTTTCTCTGCTTAACTGGCAAAGATTTATTGAGCTCCAGGATAGCCATAATATTGTCTTCAACACTCAATTTTCGGAAAATTGAAGGTTCTTGCGGTAGATAACCAAGACCTAAATTGGCGCGCTTATGCATCGGCATATTGCCGATACTTTTATGGTTCAGAAACACCTCGCCTTTATTAGAACTAACCAAACCACAAGTAATATAAAAACAGGTCGTCTTACCTGCTCCGTTTGGTCCGAGCAGTCCAACAATTTCTCCAGCCTTGACAGTAAATGAAACGTCATTTACAACTTCACGTCGAGCATAGGTCTTGTGAATATTTTTAACTTCTAATATATGGTCTGACATTCGTTTTTACTGTTTGAATATGGGTGCAACTATCTTACCCTAAATATATTCTATATGCCTAGAGCTATATAGTTCTTTGAGCCCTTTTTTTGTAAATATTTTTAGCGCTCCATTTGAACTCACACCAAGCACCTCACCCTCGAAAGAATCGTTTAGATCTGTGCACTTAACTTTTTTACCTTGAAGCATATCATATCTCTTCCAGTCCGACCGAAAGTCATCAAAGCCAACTGCACCAAAGTGTTCTGACATAACTAAAATATTGTTTATTATTTCGGCAGTCAACAACTTAATATCGGGCAATGTTTTTGTTATCTTTGCCAAATCAGTCCAAGGTATTTCAAAAATCATAGTTTGGTCTATAGAGTAATTTATACCTACTCCGATTACTATGGATTGGTTTCCCGATTGCATTTGATTTTCTAACAAGACTCCAGCTAATTTTTCACTTTCGAAATAGATATCATTTGGCCACTTAATTTTAAAACCTTCAACTAAACATTTTTTCTCGAGAACCTTTACGATTGCCAATCCAACCACTAAGCTGAGCCCATTTAGGTTGCACTCTTGTGAGAAATTGCGTCGGATTGAAAACAAAATACTACCATCTCTCTGGGACTTCCAGTGTCTTCCATGTTGCCCCTTTCCTTGAGTTTGTTCACGGGTAACGCATAGTTGTACTTTATTTGAAAAATCTCTATTGGCAAGAAAAAGGTTTGTACTCTCAATCGAGTCAAAAAAATGACACTCTAGATCTTTTGGTAATAAATCGACTAGAGAAGAATAATGGACCACGTAAACAGAAAAATAATTAAAGACAAAAACACAGCAGCTGATGCAACATCCTTCGCAAATCCTGAAAGTTCATTTCGCTCCATACTAATCCGGTCAACCACCGCTTCGATAGCTGAGTTCAGCATTTCAACGATTAAAACAATAAAAATAGGAACAATAAGCAACACCCTTTCAACTTCCGATTCACCAAGCAAATAGCCAATTGGTACTAACACTACAGCTAACCAAACCTCCAGTCTAAAGGCGAATTCAGACTGGTAGCAAGCCTTTAAGCCTTTAGCTGAATAGATGCAAGCATAGAACAGCTTTTTGATACCTGTTGGTTTGGTGTTATTGTCCATAAAATCCATATCTCCAGTTGACGACTCTCATTTGGATGGGCGTAATACTTTGTTAAAATATTACCGTCGATTTTACAATAAAAAAAAATTGGTGTTGCTTATGAAAATTGCACTTGGTGTTGAATATTTGGGAACAGATTTTCACGGTTGGCAGATACAGGAAAAAAAACTCAGAACAGTACAGGGCGTTGTTGAATCAGCCTTATCTAAAGTTGCAGATCACTCTGTTCGTGTCTTTTGCTCTGGAAGGACAGATGCAGGTGTACACGCAAAAGAACAAGTTATTCATTTTGAAACTGATGCAATTAGAGACAACAATGCTTGGTTATTTGGTGGTAATGTCAACCTCCCGAGTGATGTTAACTTCACCTGGGTAAAGGAGGTCAGTGATGGCTTTCATGCAAGGTTTGATGCTTACGCTAGGTTATACGAATATAAAATACATAACCACCCTGTACGCTCCTCTTTTAAGGCAAACTACAATTTATGGGAACCAAGGACACTTGATATAAAAAAAATGAGAAAGGCTGCGGACTTTTTGCTTGGTGAGCATGACTTTTCAGCTTTTCGAGGCAACTTATGTCAAGCAAAATCCCCCATTAAGACCTTAGAATCCATAGAGATAATCAAGACTGATGATACGATACTGATAAAAATAAAAGCCAACGCATTCCTGCATCATATGGTCCGTAATATAGTCGGGACGCTCCTTAAAATAGGTAGAGATGAGAGGGAAGTTGAATGGATGTTGTCAGTTTTAGAAAGCAAAGACCGTAAACAAGCTGGTCCAACAGCTGAGCCTCAGGGCTTGTATTTCATGAAAGCTTATTATCACGACCTCTAATAAGATAATGATCCAACAAAAAAATTAGGAAATATTTATCACCTTACCCTTGTCCTCTTCCTCACTTTCGAGCTCTTTCCAAATATGCTTAAGTGCCTGAGCTGTGCGATTAAAAAAACGATCTTCACCAAAACGCTTTTTAAATCCAGAGCGAAACAATTCTGCCTCTAATCTTTCAGTTCTTGAAAAAAGGATTTGTATTCCAACGGTTGAACAGGTATCAACTAACTCAGATAGAGTTTCTTCACCACTGGCATCAATTTGATTGAGAGCACCAACATCGACGACAATATATTTTAATCGATCTTTATTTTTAGCAATTATTTCAAGCATTTGCGTTTCAAAGAAGGCGGCATTGGCAAAATATAGTGATCCGCTATATTTAACAAGCTTCACAACATCACTACTTTCAATATCCTCACTTCCAAAAGGAGAAAAATTAATCGACCCTTCTTGCACCGCTAATTCAGTGATCTTTGGTTGCGTGGTTCGATAAAGAAAGAGTGCAAGAGATAAAATAATACCAAATGCAATACCATTTTCAAGGTGTGGTGCAAAAACCAGAGTCATGATAAAAGTTAATAGACCAACAACGCCATCTTGCTTTTCTACTTTCCAGGCATGCTTAATTGGTGCAAAATTGATTAAGTTCGCTACTGCCATCAAAATCACCGCCGCCAAAGTGGCCTGAGGGAGATGATACAATAAAGGCGTCAACCAAAGAATGGTTAGACCCACAATAGCAGCTGTCACTACCGAAGAAAAACCAGTCACTGCACCAGCTGACATGTTTACAGCGGTACGTGAAAATGAACCAGAGACTGCATAGCCCTGAAAAAAACTTGAGCTAATATTGGACAAGCCTTGACCAATCAACTCCTGGTTAATATCAAGTCTTTGCTTGGTTTTTGCAGCCATAGATTTAGCAACGGTGACTGCTTCCATAAAACCGATTAAAGAGATAGTAATAGCATAGATAAATAGAGTTCCCATGGCATTGAAATCGAAACTAGGGATTCGGTAACTAAATAAGCCGTCTATATCTATAGAGGAAACAATTGCACCGCCCATCGACTCATAGTCAATTAAAAATGAAATCGCAGTAGAAATTGCTGCTACCGTCAATATCGCTGGAATTCTTGGATAGAATAGTTTTAATAGTACTATACCAAGTATTCCCATTACAGCCATAGTTATAGTTGGTATATGGGTATAAAATAGTGCAGATTCCAGTAAACGCCCAATAGTTTCATAATTTTGGTCTGCATTGCAGATAGTATGTAAAACCTCAGTGCCCACTGGCTCCATCCTTTCAATGTAAGTTAATGGTTGACAAGCAGCAACCCAATCAGTGTCATTGCTATTGATAACCCTAATACCAAAAACCTTTGGAAGTTGAGAAGTAGCAATAATAATTGCCGCAGCGTTCGTAAAACCACTAACGACTGGGTGGGATATAAAGTTAGTCACAAAACCCATTCTCAGAACACCAAGGGAGAACTGAAACAATCCAACAATTAGAGCTAGCAAGGCTGCATAAACAGCATAACTTGAAGCATCAGTAACTATCTCCCCGAGAGCAGCTGCAGTTAACAATGAGACCACTGCAACCGGACCTGTAGATAACTGTCTTGATGATCCCATAAGAGCACCAATGAGGACGGGGAAAAATGAGGCATAGAGCCCATACTGAGGACCTAAGCCCGCCAACTGAGCATACGCCATTGATTGGGGAATTATTACTAGAGCAACAGTAATACCTGCCAAAGTATCTGCCTTCAGCACTCTAGGACTTTTTAAATCCTTAATCCATAACAAAAATGGAAATAGTTTTGTTATCCACCCCATAAAATAATGTTTCCAGAAATTGTATATACAGACTAATGCTACTCAAGCAATAGCCTGTAATTTTCTATTATAGTATACGAGCCGAACATCAATCGCTGTCTTTGGATTTATCCAAAGTGCCTATCATTGACTATATAACATCTAGAGGAATTGCGGAGATTTATAAAATTTGTGAAGAAAGATCTAAAGAAATTAAGGAGATTAGTAACAATGTCAAAGTACATTAATTCTTGGAAAATATTGGTGTTGACAACTCTATTATCGAGTAATTAAAGCTTAAAATTTTTCGTCCCAATCAACGCTAATCACTCTATTTTGTTTATCGACCGAAATGAGGTATGGCTCAATATAAGGAATCCAGTGTTCTTTATCACCTTTAATAACTAGAACATTGTTTGAACCTGTATCTACTAGATAATCCACTACCCCTAAATCAACTGCATTTTTATTAATCACTTGAAATCCAGCTAATTCATGCCAATAATGTTCATTATCATCGAGCTTAGGCAGTTGATCTTTGTCAATATATAAACTCTTTCCAATGAGTTGACCCGCTTGGTCTCTATTATCAATGCCTTTTACATGGGCGACAATAGTTTTGGACTGTTCGCGACCCGTAGTCATTTCAATGACCTTATAAACTCCATTATCAATAAAGAACCAAGGTTGGTATACAAGGATATTTTTCCTGGGCTCTGTATAAGAAAATATTTTTACCCAACCCTGAACACCAAAAAAGCCATTAATCTTTCCGACTAATAGCTTTTTTTCGTCTGAATGTGGTGT
>CABXJL010000035.1:0-9827 GCA_902512485.1 uncultured Gammaproteobacteria bacterium | reverse complement strand
AGGCGTTCTAGACCCATACCTGTATCAACACCAGTTGACTTTAGGGGGGCCAAAGTACCATCCTGTTGACGATCAAATTGCATAAAAACCAAATTCCAAATCTCAATAAACCTGTCACCGTCTTCTTCTGGTGTGCCTGGCGGCCCTCCAGGAATATGTTCACCATGATCATAAAAAATCTCACTACAAGGTCCACAAGGTCCAGTATCAGCCATTTGCCAGAAATTATCTTTAGCACCACAACGTGAAATTCGATCTTTTGGAAAGCCAATCTCATTGACCCATATATCAGCTGCCTCGTCATCATCTTCAAACACACTGACCCAGAGTTTCTCCCTCGGAAGACTGAGTTCCTCAGTTAAGAAATCCCAACAAAATCGAATCGCATCACTTTTAAAATAGTCACCAAAACTAAAATTACCCAACATTTCAAAAAACGTATGATGACGGGCTGTGTATCCAACATTGTCAAGATCGTTATGCTTACCACCTGCTCTAACACATCTTTGAGATGTTACAGCACGTTTGTAAGGGCGTTTAGCGGTTCCCGTAAATACGTCTTTGAATTGAACCATTCCAGAGTTAACAAACAACAAGGTATTGTCATTATGAGGAACTAAAGAAGCACTCGGCTCAATTTTATGGCCTTTACTTTCAAAATAGTTTAAAAAAATTTGTCTTATTTCATCAGTTTTCATAACTAAGTCAATTTAACGAAAGAAGCTAATTATACTCATAGGTCATTTACAGCGCAAAGAACTCTAGAAGGCAATCACACAACCTCAGCTGAACATCTGATTCAAGCTCACCTAACTTTTTTATAAAACAAAATTTATCAATTGCTCTCAGTTGGTCAACCATAATATATCCAGTAGCATAGTCAAAGCGACACTCAACTCTGCTTTCAATATTTTCACTTTCAGTTGTCATTGGTGCAACTATAAGGTTTGGCAATTCTATCAACTCATCTGGAGTGACAATAGTACAGAGCCCTAAATTATCTACCACGCGGCCTTTTTCAGGATTTTTCATAACCAACCAAACATCAAAACGCTTCATTAATTCTTTCACCACTGCCAGGCTACCTTTGGTTTTATTTTCTCTTTGTCAATTTGCCACCCAACTCTATATTTTTTTTCAGGAGTTATTAACAACCCTTTGTTTAAAACAATAAAATCCAATTCTTGATTTTCAAGATTAGCAATTGAAACGATTGGTTTAGGAATTCTGATACCCTGTGAATTACCTATTTTGATTATCTTAGCCATTGATAAGAAATAATAATTGAAATCATGTAATTATATTGTAATTACATGATAATAGCAAATAGTATTAAGTTATCAAATCAAAACTTCCTACTCCTTTTCTTAAGATAAGTATCTCTTCACCAGATAAATCAATCACCGTGGTTGGTTCTGGAGGACAATGACCTGCATCCACAACTACAGAGATAGAGTTGTTAAGTACTGCTTGCACATCATTATAGTTATAAAACTCATAACCTTTTATAACTAAAGATACACTCATCATTGGCTCTGTTAATTCATCAAGTATAGCTTTCACGATAGGATGATTTGAGATTCTTATTCCTATGGTTTTTCTTTTTTCATGTAACAAACGTTTTGGCACTTCTCTGGCTCCTTCTAATATAAAGGTATAAGCTCCAGGGAGTATTTTTTTCATCAACCTAAATGCAGAATTATTAAATTTTGCATATTCCCCAACATGTGATAAGTCCTTCATCATTAGTGTGAAGTGGTGATGTTTACTCAACTTTCTTATATTTCTAATCTTTTCCATAGCACTCTTATTACCTAGAGTACAACCTAATGCATATCCTGAATCAGTTGGATAAGCAATAACATCTCCCTTATCTAGAGCTCCAACAACCTGTTTTATGAGACGATGTTGAGGGTTTTCTGAATGAATTCTAATTATATTCGACATTATAAATATTTCCAGATAGCATTATCAAGATTAGGTAAGTCTTTCAAGCATCCCATTTGAATTCTCTGGTTTGGCCAACCATGATAATCTGATCCGCATGATGACAACAATTTGTATTCCTTTGCCCACTGGTTACTTAATGTAATTTCTTCATCAGTACTTGTCGCAGTGACGACTTCGACACCATCTCCCAAAACTTCTTTAAAGTCGATTAGCATATTTTTTATTTTAGTTTGGGTCATCCTGTAACGAAAAGGATGTGCTATCACTGCAAGACCTCCTGCCGCATGAATCCATACAACTACTTCATCAAAACTTCTCCATTCAACACGAGAGGCGCCAGGTTTTTTCCCAGTCAAAAAACGCCTAAAAACAGACTTCATATCTTTACAGTATCCTTCTCGAATTAGCATTTGCGCAAAATGTGTTCGCGTTAACATGTCAGTTTTGCTTAATTCTTGAGTTTTCTCTAAAGCATCTGTGATACCAGCTCTTCTGAGTCCTAGCGCTATTTTTTCAGCACGCTCTTCTCGAAGTCTTTGATTATAATTCAATCCTTTTTGCAAAATATCATTGTTAATATCTATACCTAGTCCCACAATATGAATAGTCATATTTCGCCAAAGTGCTGATATTTCCACACCTGAGACTAGATTAACTGATAACTCATCTGCTATTTGTTGAGCCTCAGCAAGTCCGTCAGTTGTATCATGATCAGTCAAAGCAAACAAATCACAATCTGCTTCATCAGCTAATCTAACGACTTCAGTGGGCGAGAAAACACCATCTGAATAATAGGAATGATTATGAAGGTCTATTTTCATTGATATATGAATTATAATGAATTTATCAATTTCTCGTAATTAAGAATTACTTTATATAATAATATTGAAGGTTGTTCAATTGTTGAACATACTGAAAATATAGTTTATACTAAGCCTCATGAAAAATTGGTATTTGATTAAAACTAAACCTAGACAGGAAAAAATAGCAAAACAAAATCTTAAGAATCAAGGTTATGAGGTATTTTGTCCTATGTCTAAAATAAACAATCGACTTGCAGTTCTTTTCCCTGGCTATCTTTTTGTTCAATTAAACAAAAAAACACAAAACTGGTCACCTATCAATTCAACAAAGGGTGTCTCACATTTTGTCAAATTCGGCTTGAATTTCGCTAAAGTCCCTACTAGTGTTATTGAATTTGTTAAAACTCATCAACATATCACTACTGAAAAACTTAAAAACTTAAAAAAGTTTAAAACTGGCGATAAGGTACGAATATCTGATGGTGCATTTAAGAATTGGTTGGCAATCTTTAAATGCTACAAATCTGATGAACGAGTAATATTACTGATGGATTTTTTAGGACAAGAGCAGTCTTTAAGTTTCAAGAAAAAATCAGTAACTACTCTATAATAAATCTTTCAAAGAAACTTTTTTAATCTCAAACTATTATATTTTTTTCTTATTGATTTATGTGTGGAATTGTTGGTGGAGTATCTAATCGGGATATCACCCCTCTATTAATAGAAGGTCTAAAGCGACTTGAATATCGTGGTTACGATTCTTCAGGACTTGCTGTATTAACAAAAAATAATACCTTTAAGCGAGCAAGATCGGTTGGCAAAGTAGATAAACTTGAGAAAAATTTAACATCAAGAAAAAATAAAATTGAAGGAAATATTGGTATTGCACATACACGTTGGGCGACCCATGGAGAGCCAATCAAAAAAAATGCACATCCACATATTTCTAATAACACTATTAGCGTAGTTCATAACGGAATTATTGAAAACTATTTAGAACTTAAAGATTCTCTAATTAAACAGGGGTACAGATTTACCTCTGACACTGATACAGAAGTTATTGCTCATGCAATCTGCTTTGCTATGCAATCAAGCGATAACCTTCTTGAGTCAGTTCAAAAAGCAGTAACTACTTTCGATGGTGCCTATGGACTCGGGATTATTTCACCTAATTATCCAAATACAATTATTGCCACCCGTAAAGGCTCACCACTTGTTATAGGAATCGGGAAAAATGGTAACTATATTGCATCAGATCAATTAGCACTATTACCGGTCACCAACAAATTTATTTTTCTTGAAGAGGGAGATATTGCTGAACTGAATTTAGAAAAAATCACGATTTATGATCAAAATGGCAACAAAGTTAATCGTCCAATTAAAACTTCAAAAATAAAAGAAGGCCGAGTTAATCTTGGAAATTATAAACACTTTATGCGAAAAGAAATTTTTGAGCAGCCGCAGGCTATAAGAGACACGTTAGAGTCTCGTATTACCAAAGAGAGTGTTCTGGTTTCAGCCTTTGGATTTAAAGCTAAGAATATTTTCAGAAACATTAAACAAGTACAAATTGTTGCTTGTGGTACAAGCTACAACGCTGCTCAGGTAGCAAGATATTGGCTCGAAGATATCGCTAAAATACCCTGCAACGTTGAAGTAGCAAGTGAATATCGTTACCGCAATCCAATCATCTTAAACAACACACTTTTTGTTACTATATCTCAAAGCGGCGAAACGGCTGATACACTGGAAGCCCTTAAAACTGCGAAAAAAATAAATAATACAATTGATACACTTTGCGTATGTAATTGTGCCGAATCAAGCATTATAAGAAACTCAGATCTTACTTTATTAACCCATGCAGGACCTGAAATCGGTGTTGCTAGTACCAAGACTTTCACTACCCAACTTGTTGCTCTTGCCTTACTTACATGTTCGATAGGTGTTATTAAAGAAACAATTAGTAAAAAAAGAGAAAAATTGATTGTCGAAGGATTAAAGCTTTTACCAGGCCTTATTAATGAATGTTTGTTAGAAGAAGACCAAATTAAAAAAATTGCTATTCGCTTTAAAGATAAAAATAGTGCTCTATTCATAGGCAGAGGTACAATGCATGCAATAGCCATGGAGGGAGCTCTAAAACTAAAAGAAATTAGCTATATTCATGCCGAATCATACCCAGCTGGAGAGTTAAAACATGGCCCAATTGCTCTTATCGATGATGATATACCTGTCATTGCTGTTGCTCCAAATGATGAACTGCTTAGTAAATTAAAATCTAATTTACAAGAAATCAAATCCAGAGGGTCACAAATGATCGTTTTTGAAGACAAAGACTCAAAAGTAAAACCAATGAAGGGTATGGAAGTAATCTCAGTCACCTCGAACTTAGGGAGGATAACTGCTCCTATTATCTTTACAATTCCTCTTCAGTTGCTGAGTTATCATGTTGCCTTGATAAAAGGTACTGATGTGGACAAGCCAAGAAATTTAGCTAAATCGGTTACGGTGGAATAGAATTGTATGTTCTAATTTAAAGGGTCTAATACCCTGCTTAGAATTCACTATTGAGATAGAGTCTAACAGTCTCATGTATAACCCAAATAAAGAGATAAGAAACAGAGTCTTCCCTGTCAAGATTGGTAAGTTCTCAGTCAAATACTATACATATTGATTAGTAACAAGTAGAATTGACTTTATATGAAAAAACTACTCATACTACTATTATTCTCCCTTGGTTTTACAGGCATCAGTTCTGCTGGAGAGGTTGAAACTAATATCTTGAAATTTAAATCATTAAATGCTTGTGAGAAATGTAACTTATCTGGAGCAAACCTTAGTTATAAAAAAGGACAAGGACAAGTTTATTATGGAAGCGCAAAACTTTCTGGAGCAAATCTTAGCGGAGCAGACCTTAGTGGAATAGAACATATAGAAAATGTATACCTTTGGTGGGCAGATCTTAGTGGAGCAAATCTAAGTGGAGCAAATCTTGCCTGGGCAGGTCTTAAAGGAGCAAACCTTAGTGGAGCAGACCTTACTAATGCAATCCTTCGTAATACTTACTTTTATAAGGCAAACCTAAGTGGGGCAAACCTTAGTGGAGCAGACCTTAGTGGAGGATCCCTTAGTGGAGCAAACTTAAGTTGGGCAAACCTTAGTGGAGCAAAC
This sequence comes from uncultured Gammaproteobacteria bacterium, assembly GCA_902512485.1. GTDB lineage: Bacteria > Pseudomonadota > Gammaproteobacteria > PS1 > Pseudothioglobaceae > Pseudothioglobus. The sequence continues at coordinate 3,903 of CABXJL010000035.1, read as the reverse complement.
CTTACTGAAGTGTACTTTACTAAAACAAACCTTAGTGGAACAAACCTTAGTGGAGCAGACCTTAGTGGAGCAGACCTTAGTAGAGCAGATATTTATCATGTAAACCTTAGTGGAGCAAACCTTAGTGGAGCAAACCTTCGTTGGAAAAACTTTAGAGGATCAGACCTTACTGATGCAGACCTTACTGATGCACTTCTCGACAATGCAGAATTTAGTGGAGCAACCTTATGTAATACAATAATGCCTTGGGGTAAAGAGAATTCCGGGTGTTAACTAAAAACTATGGTCAAAAACATGTACGAGCAAAATCAATCCGTTACCGTTGAATAGTTTTGGATGGAACCTTTCCGAGGTAGGATTGGTTAGTTAACACTCTTTAAAACAAAATCTTGCCATTTTTGTAATTTTCTTCTCTTTTTATCTCACCATTAAATTGAAACCACTCAATCAATTTACCATCTAATTTACCGTTTTTGTAATTTTTCTGTTTTACTTTTTGACCTTTCTTATTCCACCAAGTCGATTTACCGTCTAATTTACCGTTTTTGTAATTTGCCTCTGATTCTTTCTGACCACTCTCATACCAAACAGTCCATTTGCCAGTCAATCTTCCGTCCTTATATCTTCCCTCTTTTTCCTTTTGACCATTGTCATATTTACATAAGTATTTACCAGTATATGGATTAGTCTCATTTAGCAAAAAAACAATATTTTGCCCATCTGTTTCAAAACAAATAGTTTCATTAAAGACCCCACCAAAAGATTTCATTGAAATGAATATAGAGAATAGAAGTATTATTAGTTTTTTCATAATTTTATAGATTTATATATTTCTTCATAAATCATTCCTGCTACATAAACAACTCCTCTGTCGACTTTTTTAACAAAATATAATTTCATACCGTCATTGAATCCTACATATACTAATACACATTCATAATCAACCCAATTGCTTTGTTTGTAGCAAATTTCATTATTCAAAGTTTTCCATTTACCTCTATAGGTTATTCCATTTGCCGTGATTTCATATTCTCTATTTTTATAATGTATTTCTTCTACAGGACCTCGATAATCACCATCATCATAATGACCAAATAGTTTATTCCCAACAAGTACTTTTATAATCTGATGATTATAGAGTTGTATAAGATCACGAATACTAACATCAGATATCTCTGCATTAATATTTGCAGATACAAAAAATATAAGTAGAAATATACTGAATTGTTTTTTCACAGGTTGTTGTCCTTTTTGATATATATGAATTCTACTACTCTATTCAATCAAAAATATAGTAATTGACTTCAAACTTTGAGATTTTTGTAGGGAAATGCTGATTTCTTATCTGTTGATTCCTTAGGTCATGTTCGTGTTTTCTCTTTAAGACCGAGATAACGGAGGAATTGAACCATTTCTTGCCTCTATGGGTCTTAATTCCACTCTTATTCAACCATTGGGATATCTTTCGATAACCCCACCCTTCTATATCGTAGAGATGTTTAATCAGAACGTAAATGATCTGTTGTCGTTTAGTGTATTCTTTTTGGTAAATGAGTTTGTTGGATTGGAATTCGATTGAGAATTCTAGACATGGGATTACTTGTTCATTAAAGGTTCCATGCAAATTCATTCCGTCACCGTTGAATAGTAAAACGCTATTCTGGCTTTGATATAAAATTTATTTCAAATTGATCTACACAACATAGATCAAAATGATACAATCAATGGTGTGAGTTTTTCGAATTTAATCAACACACAAGCCGACTCTATCGTTCAATCTCTCAAACAATCCGAGCGAATTCCACTTGACGAGATTATTGTTGATCGGCAAAATGCCTTCAGCATAGGTCAACTCATATACTATTTCGAACTTTTAACTTCGTTGGTTGGAGACTTACTCAATATTAACACTTACAACCAACCGGGCGTTGAATCGAGTAAAAAAATTCTCATCAATAAACTCATGTCACAAAAATGATAAAAAAATGCTTATTTCCAGCTGCAGGCTATGGCACGCGTTTCTTACCAGCCACCAAAGCAGTGCCCAAAGAAATGCTGCCAATTCTAACCAAGCCTTTATTGCAATACGGCGTTGAAGAGGCCTTAGCTGCCGGTATAAATACTATGGCAATTGTTACTGGCAGAGGAAAGCGCTCAATTGAAGATCATTTCGACAATGCTTTTGAGCTTGAATCTCAACTTGCTGGCACCTCAAAAGAGCATTACTTAAAAGAGATTAAAGCGGTCATTGAAAGCGCGACGTTTACCTATGTTCGTCAGAGACAGATGCTCGGCTTAGGGCATGCGATTCTTACGGGTGAACCCCTTATTGGCAATGAGCCTTTTGCGGTTATTTTGGCTGACGATCTTTGTCATTGCGATGAGGCCGGGGTGCTTTCTCAGATGGTAGAAATTTACAACAAATACCAGTGCTCGATCATTGCCATTGAAGAAATACCCATGGATCAAACCAACAAGTACGGTGTAATCGCTGGCAACTTGGTCGATGACACAGATGACACATATCGAGTAACTGATATGATAGAAAAACCAGAACCAAATGATGCGCCAACCAACATGGCTATCATTGGTCGCTATATCCTAACGCCCAATATTTTCGATATTCTACGAAATACAAAACCGGGTAATAGAGGTGAAATACAAATTACAGATGCGTTACTAACTCAAGCCAAGCAAGGAAAAGTAATCGCTTACAAGTTTAAAGGAAAACGCTTTGATTGCGGAAGCGTAGATGGCTTTGTTCATGCTACTAATCACTTTGCAGGAGAACAGGGTATTCTTTAAAGAATATTGCTTATGATTTAAAAAATTTCACAACTTTCCATGCGTGAAATGTTGCTAATAAATACAGAAAAAAAACAAATAAGAATAACGCAAACATCTTCCACTCTGCCACATTATTTAATTCCAACCAACTCCCAATAAACGCCATGGAAAAAGATAATCCCACAATAATCAGTAATGTCTTACCCTCACTAATGCTTGACTTTAGAAAGAAATGATGTAAATGCCCCCTATCTGGCTTAAAGGGCGAGCCACCGTTTCTTATCCTTCTTATCATTACTGCAACAGTGTCAAGCAGTGGCACAGCTAAAAGCCATAAAGCTGTCACAGGTTTAAATATTGCTTTTTCACCCTGTGATAGTTCTATTAGTAATACTGCAATTAATAATCCTATAAATAAAGTGCCTGCGTCCCCCATAAACACTTTTCTTGACCTTCCAAAAATGCCTAAATTAAACATTAAGAATGGCACTAGAGTCGAACAAGAAAGCAAGGCAAGCGTAAACAAGTCTTCACGCCCACCAATATATGCAAAATAGGAGATAAATGAAAGGGTAACAATAGATAATAACCCGGATAAACCATCTATCCCATCAGACATGTTGACTGCATTCATGACTCCAATTATGGCAAATACTGAAACAAAAACTGACCATGAATATAGTTTAAATTCGACAATACCAAAAATCCAACCAAGCGAACTTAATATCACGCCATTAGTGCTTACCACGATAAGTGCGGCAACAATATGAAAAAAAATGGAACTTGAATTTGACGAGAAAATTGTTATAGCTAAATATATTAATTTAGTGAATAATACTGTCCATCATTAGTAGTGCATATTATTCATAATGAATATTAATTTTATTCCTTTTCTTGTGTCAGCCTTAAGTTGTATATTAGCTGTCAATATTACAAGCTATTTTGCCCTTAAAATTGGCTTGGTAGATGTCCCCAACTATCGAAAAATACACACTGGGAATATACCACTTGTAGGCGGGATAAGTATGTTTGTTGCTTTAGTGATTGGATTGTTGACTACTCAGATTGATATAATCCCACTAAAAAATATTTTACTAGCTATGCTGGTTGCGTTAG
>CABXJL010000034.1:0-10746 GCA_902512485.1 uncultured Gammaproteobacteria bacterium | reverse complement strand
TTTCATCATAGCCGTTATCAATTGCTTTTAAAGCGGCTTTAACAGCTAATTTCTCGGTCTGAAAGCTTTTAGCTTTCCCTCTAAACATATTTAAAGGAAACTGATCCAAGATAATAATCAATGCCAAGCAACCTTGAGGTGAATCTTGCCAATCGTTAAGTTTTCCAGATGCGGCGTTTATCCAAAGCTTTTCATAACGCTGCTTTATCTCATTATCTATTTCAGGAGTCGAGGAAAACCAATACTGTCTGCTTTTTTCAGAAAACCAATATTTGACGACATCAGAATGATTCATAACTACTAAAGAGATTCGTTTTATGAAGACTGGAAAATCTACCCACCAAAACAAATAATTAAAGTTTAACGATGCTGTGTATTGCTGCCATATTTTTTATATTTAGGCAAATGACGCACTGGTTTGCTCAACGCATCCTTTCTGAACGGATCACCGAGTTCACGAGTACACATGATTTCAATAATTGTTGTCTTTCTTTCATTCATTTGCATGTCTACGGCTTTTTTCAACGCCGGACCAACATCCTCAAGTTTATCAACACGAATACCTTCTGCGCCCATTGACTTTGCAATATTCACAAAGTTCTGGTCTGTCAGTTCAGCAGCAACAAAGCGTCTGTCATAAAAGTCTACCTGGTTTTTCTTTTCAGCGCCCCAATGACGATTATGGAACACAACTGCTGTGACAGGGATGTCATGACGAACACATGTCATCGTCTCAACCATACTCATCGCCCAGGCGCCGTCACCAGCATAAGAGATAGCGGGTCTATGTTGAGCGGCAGCTTTTGCTCCAATTATTGTCGGGAAGGCGTATCCACAGTTACCCCAGCTCATTGCAGCAAAGAAGCTACGAGGTTTTTCAAAACGAAGATAACTATTTGCAACGGAATTAATATTACCAATATCTGTTGACACCATGACGTCTTCAGGCATTGCTTTTTCCAGTTCACGCAAAACCTGTCTAGGATGTAACCAACCCTCTTCCTGATTGGCGATCATATCCATGCTATATGAATCAGTTTCATGAATCCATTCATCCAGCTCTAGCTCCCAAACTGCTTTTTCATCAGAAATCTTTTGTGCTCTTTCTTCTTTTGTTGAATCACAGGAAAGTTTTGCAGAAACTAATTTTTCGCAAAGCGCTTCAGCTACAGCTTTAGCATCACCACAAATACCTACAGTAATTGACTTAACCAGTCCAAGCATCTTATGGTCTGCGTCTATTTGGATGATTTTGGCGTTTTTTGGCCAGTAATCCATTCCATGCTGAGGCAACGTTCCAAATGGCCCTAAGCGAGTTCCTAGGGCAATTACAACGTCTGCCTGCGCTATCAGTTTCATACCTGCTTTCGAGCCTTGATATCCTAATGGTCCACACCAAAGTTCATGGCTTGCAGGAAAAGAGTCGTTATGGAGATAACTATTCACAACTGGAGCACCTAAACGTTCAGCTAATGCTATACATTCTTGAACGCCATCGGCCATCACTACACCACCACCAGAAACAATTACAGGGAATTCGGCTTTGGCGATTAAAGCTACAGCTTCATTTAAAGTCTCTTCGCCACCCGTGCCTCGATCAATTCTCCGAGGTTGAGGAATTGTAAATTCACCCTCTGCATAAAAATAATCTCTCGGTATGTTGAGTTGAGTAGGTGCCATTTCGCTCATAGCTCGATCAAAGCAACGTCCAGTAAATTCGGCCATCCTCATTGGATTGACGACGTGACCTTGGTATTTAGTAAATTCTTGAAACATTGGTAGCTGATTGGTTTCTTGGAATCCACCTAAACCAATTCCACCAGTACCTGCCTCTGGTGTAACAATTACCACTGGACTGTGAGCCCAATAAGCCGCAGCAATTGCAGTCACACAGTTTGAAATACCAGGACCATTTTGACCAATACAAACGCCATGCCTTCCGCTCACTCTTGAATAGCCATCAGCCATATGGGCAGCACCCTGCTCATGAACCACTGGAACTAATCTTATTCCTGCAGGTTCAAAAATATCCATAGCATCCATGAATGCTGAACCCATAATTCCAAAGATATCCTTAACGCCATTTGCAACCATTGTTTCAACAAAGGCTTCACTTGCAGTCATTTTCGCCATGCTTATTTCTCCTATTAATATTAATTTTCTAACGCTTCAAGTGCTGAAACGTATTCATAACCCAATTCTTCAGCTACTTCAAGACATGTTACCTTGCCTTCATGAACATTTAAACCGGCTCTAAGGTGTTCATCGTCAATCAATGCCTGCTTAACACCTTTATTGGCAATGGTAATTCCGAATGGAAGAGTGACGTTGTTAAGGGCATATGTTGAGGTCTTGGGAACACCGCCAGGCATATTGGCTACACAATAATGGACAACATCATCCACCACATATGTTGGATCTGCATGCGTTGTCGCTTTAGAGGTTTCAAAGCAACCACCCTGGTCTATTGCTACATCAACAACAACCGAACCTGGCTTCATTGCCTTAATCATCTCTTTTGTAACTAGCTTTGGCGCTTCAGCGCCGGGTATCAAAACACCACCGATGACTAAATCAGCTTTGAGTACATATTGTTCAACTGTGCTTTGAGTTGAAAAAACGGTATTCGTAGTGCGTCCGAATTGTTGCCAATGTTTCTCTAATGTGTCGGGATTATTGTCAAGCACCCAAACATCAGCCCCCATTCCTACCGCCATATGAGCGGCATGTGCTCCTACAACTCCTCCTCCTAAAATAACAACTTTTAATGGGTTGACACCAGGCACACCACCAAGCAAGGCTCCCATTCCTCCATTAGGGTGTTCTAAAAAGTGTGCGCCTGCCTGAACAGCCATTCTTCCAGCAACTTTCGACATTGGCGCTAATAAAGGCAAACCGCCTCGAGGAGACGTTACCGTCTCGTAAGCAATGCATGTAGCGCCACTTTTAACTAAATCTTTTGTTTGTTCAGGGTCTGGAGCGAGATGGAGATAGGTATAAAGTATTTGACCCTCTCTCAGCATAGCGCGTTCATTTGCTTGAGGCTCTTTAACCTTGACGATCATTTCTGCAGAGGCAAATATCTCTTCAGCGGTCGCTATAATTTCGGCACTATTTTCACTGTAATCATCATTACTTGCACCGATTCCGATACCAGCATTATTTTGGACCATCACTCTGTGACCGTTACTAATAAACTCCCTAACACTTCTTGGTGTTAAGCCAACCCTGTATTCATGGTTTTTAATTTCTTTTGGTACTCCAATAATCATATCAAATATCCTGTTTATATATATTAACTATTAGTTGACTGCAAGCGCATTGTCAACCGCCTCAATAATAAGATCAACTTCATTCCTAGTGCATATAAAAGCGGGACTAAATAGCAATACATTATTATTGTGTTCAAAGCATCTATTGGTTCTTCCAATCATGACTTTATTTTTCAAGCAATGACTAACGATTGACATTGCAACTGTTTCATCCACTGGCTCTCTAGTTTGCCTATCTTTGACAAGCTCTACGCCACAAAACAAACCCTTTCCGCGAACTTCACCAATGATTTGATGTTTTTCTTCAAGTTCATGCAACCTACTTTTTAAATATTCACCAACAGTATTAACATTTTCAAGAAGTTTATCTCTTTTAATAATATTCAAGGCTTCCAAAGCGGCGGCTGGACCAGCCGTGCATCCTCCAAATGTAGATATATCCCTGAAATAGCTGTCAGGATTACTTGGATCCTCTTTAAACGCTTCAAAAACTTTATCGGTAGTAACTGTAACTGATATCGCTGCATAACCCGCTGCAAGACCTTTAGCTGTAGTTACAATGTCGGGTTGTACATCATAATTTTGATAACCGAACCATTTTCCTGTCCTTCCAAGCCCGCAAACGACTTCGTCAATATGAAGCAACACATCATACTTTCTACAGATTGATTCAATGATTGGGAAATACTCTGGTACTGGAGTAATAACTCCGCCACCCGCAGTTATTGACTCTAAAACTACAGAGCCGACATTATCAGCACCCTCTTTTTGAATGACATCTTCAAGAGCATGAGCACATTCAATATTGCATTCACCATATTTTTTACCAAAAGGACAGCGGTAACAGCAGCAATTCGGCATTTCAACAAAACCAGGCGCGAAAGGTCCATATTGCTTTGTTCTTTGAATTTGACCTGAAGAGCTCATCGCTCCAATGGTTGTTCCATGGTAGTCCCGGTCACGATATATAATTTTGTGTTTTTTTCCATCATTATGAAAATGGGCAATTTGTCGTACCATTTTGTAGCCTTTTTCATTAGCTTCAGAACCTGAATTTGAATAATAAACACGATCTAAACCAGGCATAATTGAGGTTAGCTCTTTTGCATATTGTGCAGCTGGTTCATTACCTATAGCACCTGCAAAGTAAGGAATTTTTGACAACTGATTACTGACAGTACTTACCATTTCATCCCTTCCATAGCCAAGGTTAACTGTCCATACGCCGCCAGAAGTTGCGTCTAGATATTCATCACCTTTGGTATCAGTGACATACATCCCTTTCCCTTTTGAAACCACAAGAGGGTCACTCGATTCAAAAGCTTTATGCTGCGTTAAATGATGCCAAACATGTTTCTTATCATTTTGTATAATTGTGCTTTCAGACATAATAATCCTTTATATTAAATTTAGTGTAATTCAGAGTATTGAATTGTAAAATATAAGTGGTCTAGAATAAAGATATATATAGAACCAGCAAACTTGCAATTAATAGACCAGACTTATGAACGAAATGTGGAATCAGTTTTTTTCTTTAAGGCTTGATAAGCCAAGGACACTGCAACTTCAAATTCGTCAACAATTAATAGATGCCATTACAAATGGTTCAATAGGACCGAATGAATCTTTACCCTCTTCGAGGAACCTTGCAATATCCCTAAAAGTTGCTAGAAACACTGTTATAGCTGCATATAAAGAGTTGGAGTATGACGGCTATATTACCGCTCAAAAAAGGAGAGGTTATTTCGTAAACGATAAAGTTTATGAAAATTATTCTGATACAAAAGAAGTTTCATCAGTGGCTCAGAAATCACCGCAATGGCTTGACCAGTTAATTACAAAAAAACCGTCATTTAAAACCAATATTCAAAAATCAGAGGATTGGCAAAGATTTCCTTATTCTTTTACTGTAGGTCAGCTCGACAATAGCCTCATTCCTTTTTATGAATGGCGAGAGGTGGTAAGGCATTCCTCAACCGTTCCAGAGATTAAAAAATGGAATATTGATCATGTCGATAGTGACGATCCATCTCTAATTCAACAAATTCAATCAAAAGTACTACCAAAGCGCGGAATTTGGGCGAATAAAAACCAAATTTTAATAACTTCTGGCAGTCAGAATGCCATCTATATCCTTGCAAGCCTTCTGGTTAGGCAAAAAACAGTTGTTGGTATCGAAAACCCCGGATATCCAGATGTTAGGAATATTTTTAGCTTCAGAACCGATAATATTATTCCAATTTCTCTAGACCAACAAGGCATCATGGTTGATGAGATTAAGCCTCATATCGATATGATCTATACCACGCCAAGTCACCAATATCCTACCGGCGTGACAATGAGTATGAAGCGAAGAAAACAGTTGCTAGAAATTGCACAACAAAATAACATCGTCATCATAGAGGATGACTATGAAGCCGAGATTAATTTTCAAAAAAAACCCCATCCTTCTTTAAAAGGTTTAGATGACCATAATAATGTTATTTATTGTGGCAGTTTTTCGAAAGCTTTTGCGCCTGGCCTTCGTCTAGGATATATGGTTGCACCAGAGAGCTTCATCAAAGAAGCAAGGGCCTTAAGACGTTTGATGTTGAGGCATATACCTGCAAACAATCAGCGCTCAGTTGCTTTATTCATTGGATTGGGCCATTACCACAATATGTTTACCAAAATACAGAGAACCAATAAAGAGCGATGGAATTTAATTAATGAAAAAATCAAAGAAGAGCCTTTATTGTCATGTGCACCGACGGTTGGAGGGTCAACATTCTGGATAAAAATACCAGAATCTGTTGATAGTGCAGAACTTTGTCAAAAATTGCTCGAGAAAGGCGTAGTGCTAAGGCCCGGTAATGTACATTTCTTTGGACAAGACTCACCAAAAAACTATTTACATCTTGGTTATTCTGCAATCGATACCAATAAGATCAATATCGGTATGAACATTATCATAAAACAAATTAAAGCAATGTTATGAAAAAAACTCTTAATCCTCTGGATGTAAGTAATCTACAGTTTTTTATGATCTAATCTTTTTATTTAAGGGATCATACATCGGCTTTAAAGAAACGCTAGCCTTTTCAATAACACCTTCAACCTCAATACAATATTCGGCACTCAATAAGTCCTCGTCACTTTCACCGGGTTCACAGTCAATATAGCCCAATCCAACCGCTCCGCCTAATGTATGTCCGTATGCTCCACTGCTTAAATAGCCGGTTATCTTGCCATTCTTAAGAATAGGTTCGTTATGGTAGAGCATTACATCTGGATTAATTAATAGAAATTGCATTACCCTCTTATCACACCCGTTAGCTTGTTTTTTCTTGACAGCGTCATAACCAATAAATTTTCCATATTTGGAAGGTTTTTTATCAGGCTTAACAACAAATCCAAGGCCCGCATCGATAACATTATCTTCATCTGTAATGTCATGACCAAAATGCCTATAAGACTTTTCAATACGACAACTATCTACAGAATGCATACCGCAAAGTTTCAAAGAAAATTTTTCTCCTTCTGATTCAATTAACTCAGCAATATAGTTAGAAAATTCAATGGGAAAATATAACTCCCATCCCAACTCACCAACATAGGTAATACGGTGTGCACGAACCGTTGCCATACCAATTTCTAGATTACAGACACTGGCAAATGGGAGATTTTTATTACTTAAATCAGTGTCTGTTAATGATTGAAGAAGCTCTCGTGAATTAGGACCCATAATTGCTATGCAACCTTCTGCGCTTGTAGAATCAAATAATGAGCAGTGTGCATCCTCAGGCATGTTCTTTTTTAGCCAGTTCATATCACGGTTAGCACATAGCGTACCACTTACAACAAGATAATCATCAACATCTAAACGTGTAATTGTGACGTCAGCCTCAATTCCACCTTTTTTATTTAACCATTGTGTATAAACAATTCTTCCAGTTGAAACATCGACATCGTTCGCGCAAATTAGTTGAAGATAATCCATTGCATCAGAACCTTTAATTCTGATTTTGGAATAAGATGACATTTCATACATGCCAGCAGCTTCTCTGATAGCTTGATGCTCTAATTTATGAAAGTCAAACCAATTTTGTTTTCCCCATGAATACTCATATTCAGCCTGGACTTTACCAATCAAATGTTGCGGCACAAACCAGTTAGCCCTTTCCCATCCTGCTACCTCTCCAAAACAAGCGCCACGGTCTTTAAAGAATTGATACAGTGGTGTTCGACGAAGTTCTCTAGCAGTTCTATACTGGTGATATGGAAAATGATTTTCGTATAGATAACCTAACGTCTCTGTGACTCGATTAGCTAGATAAATTTTATTATTTTGAAATGGGTCGTTTCTTCTGATATCGACCTCCCATAAATCGCAAGGAGGTTCTCCACCAACAATCCATTCTGCAAGGTATTTGCCTGCTCCTCCAGCAGCCTGAATGCCAATTGAATTGAATCCAGCAGCAACAAAAAAGTTTCTTAAATCAGGTGATTCGCCTATTTGAAAATTATCATCGGGTGTGAAACTTTCCGGGCCATTGAAAAAGGTTTCTATACCTAAGTTTTCAATTACCGGCAATCTCTTCATTGCCAATTCAAGGTAAGGCATACAGTGCTCTAAGTCATCCTCTATTTGGTCAAAACAGAAATCTTCGGGTATCCCATTCTGCCCCCAAGGTTTTGCATTTGGCTCAAACAAACCTATTAAAATTTTTCCAGCATCCTCCTTGTAATACGCAGACTCATCGGGCACTCTTACAACAGGCATATCACCCAAATCTGGAACGGATGAGGTTAGAAAATAAAAATGCTCACAAGCATGAAGAGGTACTGATACTCCAGCCATTTTGCCAATTTCCCTTGCCCACATTCCTCCACAGTTAACAACAACACTGGATTGTATGTCGCCTAATTCAGTCTGGACACCTTTGACTTTTCCATCTTCTTGATGGATCCCAGTCACTTTAAGGTCTTCAAATATTTTTACTCCATTGTTTTTAGCCCCTTTAGCAAGAGCCATTGCAACGTTTGTACAATCAGTTTTACCGTCTTTAGGTATCCAGGCTCCACCTACAGCATCATCTAAATTAAATAGATTAATTTTTTCTTTGAGTTCTGAAGGAGACAGTATCTGAACATCAACACCATGGACTTTGGCCAGAGAAGCATTTCTTTTAAATTCTTTTAGTCTTTCCTCATTAGTTGCAATACTCACAGAACCTGTTCGACGGTACCCTGTCGCCATACCTGTTTCAGCTTCTAATGTCTCATAAAGATTACCTGAATACTGAACCATTTGAGTTAGGTTTAATGATGATCGCATTTGACCTACAAGTCCTGCGGCGTGCCATGTAGTTCCAGAGGTAAGTTTTTTTCGCTCTAAAAGGACAATATCAGTATAGCCAAGTTTGGCGAGATGGTAAGCTACCGAGCATCCAACAACACCTCCCCCAATAATTACAACTTGTGCATTTTTAGGCAATATATCAGACATAATTGACGTGAAACTAAAAAACCAAAAATTATAAGGTTATTTACCTTTCCAGGGTACCAGATAATTTTCTGCAATACGCATGAGAATATCTATAGAGTATCCTATCACTCCAATCAGAACGATTCCCATAATAACGAGGTCCGTCATCTGAAATTTTGAAGCATTGATTATCATCATACCTGCACCCTTCTGAGCTGCAACAAGTTCTGCCGCGACAACGGTACCCCAGCAAACCCCCATAGATACACGAGCACCTGTAAATATTTCAGGTAGGCTATTAGGCACAATTACCAGTCTCATGATTTGTCGCTTTGACGCACCAAGAGAATATGCAGCATGAATTTTACTAATCTTGACTCCAGAAACGCCTGCTCTGGCAGAAATTGTCATGATCCATAATGATGCAAGGAAAAGTAATATAATCTTGCCCTCTTCACCAATCCCAAACCAGATAATTACCAGTGGAATAAGCGCAAGTGGTGGAACTGGACGCATAAATTCGACGATTGGATCAAACCAGCCACGAAACCAGCCAGAAAGTCCCATCGCATAACCAAGCGGAATACCGACAAGTGCGCCCGCCAAAAATCCAACTACTACACGAAGAAGCGACCAGCCAAGGTGTTCTGCTAAGGTAAAAGTTTTATACCCTTCAGAAGCTACCAGAATTAGTCTCGACCAAACAGCTTCAGGTGAAGGTAGCCAGATCGGTTGCATTTGCCAACCTTTTTCTGGAGTAAAACTCAGTGTCCCTTTAGCGGTCATATAGACCCGAGCATCATCAATAAAAACTTCTGAACTAGGTGAGATCTCTTGATCATTGATAGCAATAATTCTGTAACCATCCTCTTTACTGCCAACGTCATTACGTTTTACTTTAATTAACCCACTACGCCAAGCTATAATGTTGGCAGTATCATTTTTTGCAAATCCAGGGCCCGGGTCAATCTTCATTTTTGAAGGTGTTTTACCGGACTGTATATCGTAAACAGTAACGATAACCTCTGCTTCATCGGTCTCTCCCGCCGCATTGATTGCGGTATAGCTAAAAGTAGTTTCACCAATAAAAGGACCTGGCGCGTGAAATGGCATTAATTTTGAGCCCGTAAATGCCCCCCAAATCATAAAAATAGCCAGAACCGAGATAATTGAGGCAGGTCGGTTAGGTGAAACAGCACTTTCATCACCAAATGTTACAGTTTTAAGGCTCGTGTAGTCTTTCTGAGCAGTCATCATTTTTGTTACTAAGTGCACTAGATAAAATGCGACAACGAAAACAATAATATAAATCAGTAAAATAGCCATTAGTCGTTCTCCACTCTACCCATAATTTCTTCTTCCATCTCCCAAATAATGGAAAGTATTTCATCTCGGGTTTCGATATAACCTTCAGATTTTTTGACTTCACGAAGATCCATACCAGAACCCATTTCAGCATAAGGAAGTTTGTATTCTTTGAGAATCCTTCCTGGTCTTGGAGCCAAAACAAGAAGTCGCTCACCGAGCAAAACTGCTTCCTCAACAGAATGTGTTATCAGCATAATTGTCTTTCCTGTTTCTTTCCAAAGCTTTAATACCAGACCTTGCATTTTTTCACGTGTTAAAGCATCAAGCGCGCCTAGAGGCTCATCCATCAAAATGACATCTGGATCGTTTGCCAAACAGCGTGCTAAAGCAACCCTTTGTTGCATACCACCCGAAAGTTCGTAAACCGCTTTGTCTTCGAAATCACTAAGTCCGACTACTTCCAACAGATGTTGGACTTTTTCATTTTGCTCTGCTTTTGGCATACCCTTCATTCTTGGTCCAAATGCAACATTTGAACGCACATTCATCCACTCAAAGAGTGCTCCCTGCTGAAAAACCATACCACGTTCAGCACCTGGACCGATAACGGTCTGATCGTTGAGGACGACTTGCCCTTCAGTCGGAGCCAAAAAACCTGCAATAATATTTAAGAGTGTGGTTTTACCGCAACCTGATGGC
>CABXJL010000033.1:0-12875 GCA_902512485.1 uncultured Gammaproteobacteria bacterium | reverse complement strand
AATGTCACCTACATTATCTCCGACATTGTCTGCAATAACGCCAGGATTGCGAGGGTCATCTTCAGGAATGCCAGCCTCCAGTTTTCCAACTAAATCTGCACCCACATCAGCACTCTTAGTAAAGATACCGCCACCGACACGGGAAAATAATGCAACAACTGAGGCACCCATTGCGAAGCCATGAAGGGCTTCTGAATGCGTTTCACCGAAAAAGTAGTATAGTCCTCCTAAACCTAACAGACCAAGTGAAGCAACTGAAAGTCCCATAACTGAGCCACCAAAGAAGGCAACAGTTAGCGCTTCAGAACTACCTTCATCATGAGCTGCTTGTGTTGTCCTAACATTGGCAATAGTTGCTGTATTCATTCCAATATAGCCTGCTGTAGCAGAGGCAACAGCACCTACAATAAAGCATAGTGCACTTGCTGGACCAAGAAAAATGTAAAGTAGCACCAATAAGACTAATGCAAATATACTCAGCATCTTGTATTCACGCTTCATAAAAACAATAGCGCCAATATGGATTTGTTGACCAATTTTTTGAACAGCGCCGCTACCACCAGGTTGTTTCTTTATCCATTGATATATAACAACTACTATCAAAAGCCCAAAAACTCCAAGTGCGGGGGGCATCAAATTTGTATCAAATTCCATCTCTTCTCCTAATCATTGAAAATGCTGCTGCAATGTTACGCTAAAGGTCTAATTTTAGGTAAAAAAAAATAGACATTCAAGGTTGAAATGAACTAAATCATGTTTTCATTTATCTTATAAAATTTGACTGTTCTTGGAATTGGTTTATTTTGAAAAAAAGTGTTAAGATTCGATCTCAAGTGGGGTTAGGATGTTTGCTGTTAGGTTTGCTCTTTTGTCTTCTTTTTTCTATGCTTTAAACGTTAGCATGGTGCCTTTTATTTATTCGTTAGGAATCGGTGCCTTTCTCTTTTTGTTTTTTCGTTTTAGTACAACTTTTGTTGTGTCCTTAATAATGACAAAAAGTCTGTTTTCTTTTGCTCAAATAAGACAGCAAGGGCTTGGTTATTGGCTGCTTTTGCTAGCTTTACTTCATGGCATTCAGTCTTGGCTCTTTGTAGAAGCGGTAAATCATATGCCAGTTGGTCTTGCAAGTGTTGTTCTCTATACCTACCCCCTGATTACTTATTTGATGTATTGTTTTTCCAAGAGTAGGGTGCCCGACTTAACTACTATTATGATGTTTGTAATGGCAATTGTTGGTATAGCAGCACTTTCTCAAGGTTCGGATGGAATACAATCACTTATTATTGGTTTAGGGCTTGCTTTTTTATCGGCAACAACCTTGGCAATAATATTACACCTTACTCCCAAAGTCAGTAGCATGCAAAACTGGGAAATAGTCAAATACACCACCTTATTGCCAGCCCTAACATTTATGGTTTTATTTTTTTATGAGGGTGGCTCGTTTCTGCTATTCACTGATGCGGTCTTATGGTGCCTACTTGCTGGCATCTTGTTTTCAATTGGTATGTTTTTCTATTACACAGCAATCAGAGAATATGGTCCAACTAGAACAGCCAATATTGGTTATTCAGAACCACTTATTGTGCTCATTATTGGATTTATTGCATATACTGACACAATTACACTTATGCAGTATATTGGTATAGTCTTGGTCGGTATTGCTTCGACTACAATCGAAAGACGACAGTTGAGACAAAATACAAATTCTGAGGTATAAATCAGTTCTCATAGGATAATAAAACATTAAAAATTTACAATCAATGATTAACGAATACAATAAATTATTAGTCTCAACAAGTCATTTTCAAAACAAAAAACTTAAAATTGGGACTCCATATAAACATCAACATATTCTAAGTCTTGTTGGCTTTAACAGAGCGAGCAAAGAAATATGTTCATGGGATGATTATCAGCCGACTCCATTGCATTTATTGTCTGACTTGGCTAAAGAGTCCGGTGTTGCCTCAATTGCATACAAAGATGAAAGTTGCCGTTTTTCGCTTAAAAGTTTTAAGGCTCTTGGTGGCGCTTATGCGGTAGCAAATCTTTTAATTAATAAATTAAAAGAAATAGGTATCACGGCAAACTCCTTTGATCTAATTGCAGGAACATATATAGAGTTAACTTCAAAAATCACTGTTTGCTGTGCTACTGATGGAAACCATGGCAGATCTGTTGCTTGGGGTGCTAAAAAATTTGGTTGCAACTGTGAGATTTATATTCATCGTAATGTAAGTACAGGTAGAGAAGAAGCAATTGCTAAATATGGAGCTAAAGTTAATAGAATTGAAGGCAATTATGATGATTCAGTTCGAATAGCAGCTGAGGTCGCTAAAGAGAATAGTTACTATGTTGTATCTGATACATCTTATGAAGGCTATACAGATATTCCAAAAGACGTTATGCAGGGATACACTGTCATGGTAGATGAGACAATAAAGCAAATGAAAGAAACGCCAACTCATGTCTTTTTACAGGGCGGTGTTGGAGGGTTTCCAGCAGCAGCAGTATCATTCTTAGTTGAAAGTCTTGATTCTCCACCGATCTTTGTTGTTGTAGAGCCAGCAAATGCAGACTGTCTATTTCAAAGTGCAGTTAATGGAGAGCCCACAGTAGTCCATGGAGACTTAGATACAGTTATGGCAGGTCTTGCATGTGGAGAAGTTTCGCTATTGGCATGGTCTATTCTTGAGAGTTATGTTCAACACTTTATGACTATAAAAGATGACTCAATTTCTAAAACGATGCAGCTACTTGCCAATCATAAGACGCCAATCGTTGCTGGTGAGTCCGCTGTCGCCGGATTAGCAGGCTTCCTGATTGCCAGTCATGACAGTTCTCTCAAAGAGGCTTTAAAACTAGATGAGAATTCACGTATTCTAGTTTTTGGCACAGAGGGCGATACAGATGAGAAAATGTATGAAAAGATGGTAGGCAGGTCAGCGACAGAAGTTCTGAAAGGTTCATAATCATTAGGGAGAAAGGATGATCAATTCACCAAAAAGAGGTTTTGAGGTTTCTGAATATGAAAATCGACTTGATAACATTCAGAAGCTTATGTATGAATCAGGGATGGATGCCATTCTATTGACAACAAAAGTTGACATCGAATACTATACAGGCTTCAAGACGCAATTTTTTCAAAGCCCAACTCGTCCATGGTATGTATTAATTCCCAGTAACGATAAACCTAAAGCTATTATCCCTACAATTGGTGAATCAGGCATGAGAGGAACTTGGCTTGATGACATTCAAACTTGGACATCTCCGAATCCAGAGGATGACGGTATTTCTCTTCTTCTCTCCACTATCAAGTCTATAACAAAAAAACATAAATGTCTTGGTGTCCCTAAAAGCCAAGAGAGTGTTTTGAGAATGCCTCTCGATGATTATGAGAACTTGGTTGAATCACTGAACGGAATAGAAATAAAAGATGCCAACAAAATATTACGTCAAGTTCGTTTAATTAAGTCGACGGCAGAAATTGACAAGATAAAACACATTTGTCAACTAACCTCTCAAGGATTTAAAGATTTAACCAATCTATTAAAAGCTGGAGAAAGTGAGCAAGAAAATTGTAAGAGGTTTAAGCAACATTTGCTTACATTGGGAGTCGATGAAACGCCTTATATGGTTGCCGGGTCTGGCAAGGACGGTTATGGCTCTATTATTATGGGACCAGGGGATAAAATCATAGAAGAGGGCGATCTATTCATTGTTGATACAGGATCTGTCTTTGACAGCTATTTCTGTGACTTTGATCGGAATTATGCATTCGGCTTTGTTTGCGATGAAGCTAAAAAAGCATATCAGGTTGTCTTTGATGCGACTAATGCTGGCTTCAATTCTGCTCAAGTAGGTAACACGACAAGCGATGTATATCATGCAATGAATGACGTCATGCAAAAGGGCGGTGCTTTGGGTAACTCAGTTGGTAGACTTGGCCATGGTCTCGGACTCCAGCTTACTGAATGGCCATCTAACACAGCAACAGACAATACAATTCTTGAGCCGGGAGTTATCTTAACTCTAGAGCCAGGTATGGAATTTCTACCTGGAAAGGAAATGGTTCATGAAGAAAACATTGTGATTACAGAGAATGGTCCAGAATGGCTTACTCAAAGAGCATCTGAAGAATTACCAATCATTCAGTAAGATTTATTTTTTTCCATATCTTTTCTTATATAATAATGAGAATCATTATTATTTAGATTAACAAGATGTTAAGTGTCAGTAATTTAGAAATTTCTTTCGATGAAAATCAAGTTTTGGAGGGTTTTAATTTAGACCTCGAAAGTGGTGATATCTTTGCATTATTGGGAGCCAGTGGTAGTGGTAAGAGTTCAGCGCTTCGCTTCATTGCTGGTCTAGACAATGCAAAAGATGGAACTGTTTCCCTAGATGGTAATGATTTGAGCTTTGACGGCGAACATAACGTTAGGCCAGAGCTCAGGGAGATAGGAATGGTTTTTCAGGACTATGCACTATTTCCTCATTTGACAGTATTTCAAAATATATGCTTTGGAATTAATCAACTAACGAAGGAAGAAAAAGTACGCAAGGTTAGTGAACTTCTTGAGCTAATTAGTCTTAAAGGTATTGAAAAAAAATACCCACATCAACTCTCTGGTGGCGAACATCAGCGAGTTTCATTAGCCAGGTCTTTAGCGACTTCACCTAAGTTATTGTTGCTTGATGAGCCTTTTTCGAGTTTAGACAAATCTCATCATGATCAATTAGTGACTGAAGTGAGGGAAATACTAAAGAAAGCAGGCGTCACTTCAATTCTAGTTACTCATGATGAAAGCGAAGCTGATATGTTTGCTGACAAAATAGGAAAAATTGAAAAAAAACAGTTGCTTATTAATTCATAGTGTGTATCATATGCGAATGATATTGATTCTCATTATCATATATAGAAAAATTTAACTATAATTTATATAAGGAATAAGCAATGTTTAATAAGCGATTAACTGTGTCAGCGTTGACACTGACAACTCTTTTAATGGGTTCAATTACTCAAATTCAGGCAGCGTCTGACGATACTGTAACTGTTTATAGCTCTAGAAAAGAACATTTAATTCAACCTCTTTTTGAAAAATTTACTGAAGATACTGGGATTGAGGTTAATTATTTGACTGGCAAGGGTGGTGATTTGATCGAGCGTCTTAAATTAGAAGGTGAAAATACACCTGCTGATATTTTTATGACAGTGGATGCTGGAGATCTTTGGTATGCCGGCACTCAAGATATTTTTCAAAGTGTTGTCACTGATACCATTCAGAGCAATATCCCTATGCATTTAAGAGATCCAGAGGGTTTATGGACTGGTTTGTCAGTTCGTGCAAGAACAATTGTATATAGCACTGATCGCGTCGATCCATCTGAACTTTCAACTTATTCTGATTTAGCAACAGAAAAGTGGGCGGGCAAGCTTTGCTTGAGAACCAGTAAAAAAATCTACACAAAATCCTTAGTTGCATCAATTATTCATAACCAAGGTCAGGACAAAGCAACAGAAGTCGTTAGAGGCTGGGTTGAAAATTTAGCAGCAGTACCTAACGCTAAAGATTCTCACATTATGGATGCAATAATTGCCGGGCAATGTGATGTTGGTTTGGTAAATACATATTATTTTGGTCGATTAATTGAAGAAACACCAGATGCAGCATTAAAACTTTTCTGGGCAAATCAAGACACAACAGGTGTACATGTTAATGTTTCAGGTGCTGGAGTGACAAAACATGCATCTAATGCAGCTGGTGCGACTAAATTGCTAGAGTGGTTGTCCTCAGCCAAAGCTCAAGCAATTTACGGCTCTTTAAATAAAGAATATCCAGCAAATCAGAATATTTCTTCTGATGAAATTGTCTCTGCTTGGGGTAGTTTCAAGCAAGACAAAATGAATCTTGCTATTGCTGGAAAATTACAGGCAGATGCAGTAAAACTAATGCAGAGGTTGGATTATAAATAATTCAATTAATTGCTCTTCAATTAAGCCCAAGGCTTCGTACAAGTCTTGGGCTTTTTTTGTATTAAAATACATGCATTTTTTTAAGGTTAGTTAAAAAAAATGCAACAAGTTTTTATTAAATCAAATATTTGGGTAGGTACGCTCGCATTTATTGTTGCTTTACCAATATTGGTTGTGGGTTCAGCGTGGCTAATTCCTGCGAGTGAATTGTGGTCACATTTTGCTCAAACATTGTTGCCAGATCTTATAACATCCACGCTGATTCTGCTTGCTGGTGTAGCTATTGGAGTAGGTATTTTAGGTACCGTATTGGCTTACTTGGTTGTGATGGTAGAGTTTCCAGGACGTCGTTGGTTAGAGTGGGCCTTATTTTTACCTTTTGCTATGCCGGCATATGTAATGGCTTTTGTTTATCTTGGTGTGTTTGATTATTCAGGTTATGTGCAAGTCTGGTTAAGAGAGTTTGTTGGACTTCCTGGCTTTGATATCCGTGCAGGACATTGGGCAATAATCTTAACCTTTGTGTTGGTTTTTTATCCCTACGTTTATATGATGGCGCGGGCTTCATTTAGGCGCCAGAAGATTCAAATGATTGAAGCAGGGAAAATGCTGGGTGCAAATCCTTTACGAGTTTTTTGGCGAATTTCTGTGCCATTAGCTAGGCCTGCAGTAGCAGCTGGAGTGTTAGTAACACTTATGGAAACTTTGGCAGATTTTGGTGTAGTATCGTTGTTCAATTATTCGACTTTTACCACAGCAATCTATTCTGCCTGGGGAGACTTTCGTTCAATCGAGGTAGCCGCGCAATTAGCATCCTTTCTAGTTTTGGTTGCATTTTTTCTCATCTATTTTGAAAGAAAGGCGCGTGGTAAAGCTAAATATTATTCAACGGATGTTTCTCATATTAGACCTTATCAAGCAAGAGGTCTAATCGGTTGGTTAATATTCTTTTTTGTATTTAGTGTTTTTATGCTTGCTTTTGCGATGCCTTTTCTGCAAATTGTTGCTTGGAGTATTGATGTCATTAATAAAGAGTGGAGTTCCAAATATCTGAATTTTATTATTTCTACTGGTATTTTGACTTTAAGCGCTGCCATACTTACTGTTTTTATTGCAACCATATTAGCACTGCCGAGTCAAAGTAAAAATAACAGTAAAAGTTTGCAAATACTAATACGTTTGTCAACTCTTGGCTATGCATTGCCTGGATCAGTCATGGCTGTGGGTTTGCTCTATACAGTGCAAAGTATTTCACAGGTTAGTATTTATTTTGGTGGTTCTTCTATCAATCATTTCTTTTTTGGTTCAGTTGCTTTGTTACTTTTTGCTTATGTATCAAGATTTATGGCCATCGCTTTTAATTCAGCGAGCGCTTCGAGTGAACAAATAAAGCCTGTTTATGAACAAAGTGCCAAATTATTAGGTGCTTCCCGTTTGCGTTTGATTTGGCAAATCTATCTTCCTATGATGAACCCTGGTATTTTGGCAGGCGGTCTACTAGTTGCAGTAGATGTAATGAAAGAGTTACCCGCCACTTACTTATTAAGGCCGTTCGGTTGGGACACTTTGGCCATTCGGGTTTATGAGTTAAGTGCTGAAGGACTTTTCGAGAGAGCCGCTGTTCCGGCCCTTATGATGGTTGTATTTGGGACATTATTAATGTTGATTTTTAATAAGTTAGACAGAAGCCAACTCTAGCCAATATATCAAATTTTTTAAAGTAGAGAGAGTACAAGCAAATTGGGTAAAATCTTGTTTATTATTTAATCCCTTCATGGTTTCAGAAATGGAAAGTGCTTTAAAACAAGTCTCTGGTTTTGAATGTTCTTCAATTGCTAGTGGTATTAAGAATAATGGTGATTTAGATTTGTCTTTAATTTCGTTGTCTGAAGGCAGTACAACAGCTGCAGTCTTTACTCAAAATGTTTTTTGTGCTGCTCCAGTTTTAGTTGCAAAAAATCACCTATCTTCAGAGGTTCGTGCTTTGTTAATTAATAGCGGAAATGCTAATGCTGGTACGGGTAAAGAAGGACTTGACCGTGCTTTTAAAAGTTGTGAAATTATTGCTAATGAAATTGCCATTGACCCTCAACAAGTATTGCCTTTTTCAACAGGCGTTATTGGCCAACTCCTGCCTATAGAACCTTTTGAGAAAAACTCAACTCTTTTGGTAGAACAGCTTGCGGCTGAAAATATGAATCAAGTTGCCAAAGCTATTTTGACGACTGATTTGGTTGAAAAAAGCCATTCAATATCATTTGATGTGGATGGAAAAAAAGTGACACTCACAGGTATTGCTAAAGGTTCAGGCATGATAAGGCCTGATATGGCAACGATGTTGAGCTTTATTTTTACTGATATAGGCGCATCTCAAGAAGAATTGCAAGAGTGTCTATCATTGTCAGTTAACCAATCATTTAATCGAATTACAATTGATGGTGACACCTCAACAAATGACGCCTGTACTTTAAGTGCCAGTAATCAGTCCGGTGTCCAGTTAGGAGATTGTTTAACAGATTTTCAATTGGCACTTAATGAATTAACCAAAGTTTTGTCACACCTGATTGTTAAAGATGGTGAGGGGGCTACCAAGTTTGTTGAAATTTGTGCCAGCGGCTTGGATACAGATGGAGACTGTTTAGAAGTCGCTTATACAGTTGCTCATTCACCCTTAGTCAAGACTGCACTTTTTGCAAGTGATGCAAATTGGGGTCGAATTTTAGCAGCAGTAGGTCGTTCAAAAGTTAATGGACTACTTATTGAAAATATTAATATTTATTTAAATAATTTGCCAATTATTACCGCCGGTGAAATAGATACGCAATACACCGAGGAAGCGGGAAGTGTTGAGATGTCAAAACCCGAGATTGTGATTCGCATTGAGATGGGTAAATCATCATCTTCTGAAAGTGTTTGGACAACTGACCTTTCTTATGATTACGTTAAAATTAACGCAGAATATCGCACCTGATTATATTAAATCTTTTTAAAACTAGGTGTTTTTAATAACGAACTGCTTAAAGCGTCTAGCGATTGGAGATAGTTGAGCCTCAGCGTGGTGAACGATATGCCAATGCCTGATGATAGGGAAGGGTGCAACATCTAGCTGCTTAATGATGTTGTTTTTTAGTTCTAGATTAACAGAATGCTTCGAAACAAAGCCGATCCCTAAGCCTGCTTGAACCGCTTCTACGATTGCTTGATTGGAGTTGATTTGAATATCGGAGTTGAAGTCTAATCCCGTAAAACGTTCAATTGTAATTCGTGTACCTGAGCCAATTTCTCGGGTCAGTAAAGTTTCTTTATTTAAGTCTTTGATAGAAATTTTTTTCTTAGTCAGTAATTCATTATCTGGATGTACTATAGCTATCAATGGGTTTTCCATAAACGCACTGGAAATCAAAGGAATGTTTTTGGGTGGCTCTCCCATAATAACCAGATCTGCATTATGATTCTTTAGGTTATCTAATAATGCATGGCGATTGGTAACATCTATGTAGAAGGTCATTTTAGGGAATTCATTTTTAAATTTTGATAGCAGTCGACTTACAAATGAGTTTGCAGTTGTAGCAACTGCGATTTGAAGGTGACCAGAATCTGGGTTTAAGCTTTGATCGATTTCCAGCTTTGAATTCTCAACAACATTAATAGCTCCCAATGCAGTCTCATAAATCTTCTTACCAATAAAGGTAGGAGTAATTGTTTTCCCATTAATATTAAATAGTTTTGTGCCAATATTTTTCTGTAATTGTTGTACCTGCATGTATACTGCTGGCTGTGTAATATGAAGCTCTTTGCTAGCACTGGTGAAGCCTCCAAGTCTAACAACTGCTTCAAAACTATAGAGTTGTTTTAAGGTGTAATTAATCATAATAAAATATTATTATTTTATAAATAAATATTATTTTACATTATTTATTGCTCCCTCTATAATGAACCTCATTTATATAAATTGGAGTTTTGAAAATGGATCAATCGAATAGATATGCTGATTTGTCGTTAGACGAAGATACTTTAATCGCTGAAGGCAAGCATATATTAGTTACTTATACTATGACACCAGCTGAAGGTTATGGTTATTTATCAACTGCTGCTCACTTTGCAGCAGAGTCATCTACTGGGACAAATGTCGAAGTTTCCACGACTGATGACTTTACTAAAGATTTGGATGCGATGGTTTACGAAATCGATGAAGCTAAAGGCATCATGAAGCTTGCCTATCCAAATGATCTTTTTGATCGTAATATAATCGATGGTCGTGCGATGGTTGTTTCATTCTTAACTCTTGCTATTGGTAACAATCAAGGTATGGGTGATGTTAAATGCGCACAGATGCAAGATTTCTGGGTTCCAAAATCAATGCTTGATATTTTTGATGGTCCTTCAAAAGATATCACCGATTTATGGAATCTATTAGGTCGTTCACGAACAGACGGTGGCTATATTGCAGGCACTATAATTAAGCCTAAATTAGGTTTGCGTCCTGAGCCATTTGCAAAAGCAGCATACCAATTCTGGTTAGGTGGTGACTTTATTAAGAATGATGAGCCACAAGGGAATCAAGTATATGCAAGAATTAAAGATGTCACTCCTTTGGTAGCTGACTCAATGAGACGTGCACAGGATGAAACAGGCGAAGCAAAATTATTCTCTGCCAATATAACTGCAGATGATTATCACGAAATGTGTGCCCGTGCAGATTATATTCTTGAAACGTTTGCAGAGAATGCTCACCATGTTGCCTTCTTAGTAGATGGCTATGTCGGTGGACCTGGTATGGTTACTACTGCGCGACGTAATTATCCAGATCAGTACTTACACTATCATAGAGCTGGCCATGGTGCGATAACTTCTCCATCATCAGTTAGAGGTTATACAGCCTTTGTACTTGCAAAGCTTTCACGTTTAATGGGAGCTTCTGGTATCCATGTTGGTACTATGGGATACGGAAAAATGGAAGGTGGTGCGGATGATAGAAACATTGCATATATGATAGAGCGTGATAGCGTAGATGGCCCTTTTTATCATCAAGAATGGTATGGCATGAAGCCTACAACGCCAATAATTTCAGGAGGCATGAATGCGCTTCGTCTTCCAGGCTTCTTTGAGAACCTGGGTCATGGTAATGTGATTAATACCTCTGGTGGTGGTTCTTATGGTCATATTGATTCGCCTGCAGCTGGAGCGACGTCTCTTCGTCAAGCATATGAATGCTGGAAATCAGGCTCTGATCCAATTGAGTTTGCAAAAGATCACCATGAATTTGCTAGAGCATTTGAGTCATTTTCAGGGGATGCAGACAACCTTTATCCTGGTTGGAGAGACAAGTTAGGTGTTCATAAGTAAAAAATAACAAGAATAGGTGTAATTTATTGACTGAATAAGAAATAAATTGCACCTACCAGTGAGAACAGTATTACTTGATGCAATAAATAGATAATCAATGAATGTTGACCTACAAGTTGTAAAAAAGGCATCCTCATGAAAAATATTTTTTTATATATCGGATTATGACCTAGATAAATTCCGGTAAAGACAAAAGCTATCCAAGGGAAAAGGGGGTAAAAATCTACACTAGATAAGGGTAAATAGTCTGACAGTAAAAACCTAAAAAAGGAAAGGTCAGGTAAGTTTAAATAACCGAATATAAATATTAAAGCGGCAACAAATAATGATGTTTTAGGAAATTGTACAAAAATAATAGCGATTAATGTTGCTGTCCAGATTAAATGAAGAATGCCGAAATAGACCCAGGCATCTGGAAATAAGATATAGGTGCCGAGAGATACCGAGAAAGCTGCAAGACCAAGTAAAGCAAGGCGTTTTATAAATTTTTTTAAGCTAAAACTTTTACCGTAGGCAATAACGAGGCTAATTCCTACTGCATTTAGAAATAAGAAAACAATTAAGTAGCGCCAATAGCTGGTAAGCCAAAAGTTAGATAGGGGGATATTTGTATAACCAAATTCGTTTAGATCATAAATCAAATGAAACACTATCATCATTACGATTGCAATCCCTCTCATAAGATCAAGTGACTGATCTCTGCTTGATTTATTTATGCTTCTCATTGCTATTTTGAAAAATTAATGTGTCAACTAATGTGTGTTTTTTAACATTAAAATAACAAAAGTATTTATATTTTTTACAAACAATTATTCGGAGAACAGTTATGGCTAAGTTTGATATAGGTCAGTTTAAGGTAGTCGAGAGCCCTTATTACGAAGAGCAGTTTAATGAAATTGACCTTTATAAGGTTGCTTATGACTCACGCCTACCGGTTATGATAAAAGGTCCAACTGGCTGCGGTAAATCTAGGTTTGTTGAGTATATGTCTTACAAGTTAGACAAGCCTATTATTACAGTATCTTGTAATGAGGACATTACAGCTTCGGATTTGATTGGCCGTTTCTTACTTGATTCTGATGGAACAAGATGGATTGATGGTCCATTAACTATTGCCGCACGTCATGGGGCAATCTGTTATCTCGATGAAGTGGTAGAAGCTCGTCAAGATACCATGGTTGTGATTCATTCCTTAACTGACCATCGTCGTGAATTAATGATTGACAAAAAAGGTGAATTATTAAAAGCGCACCCGGATTTTCAGTTGGTTATTTCATATAACCCAGGCTATCAGTCATTAATGAAGGACCTTAAGCAGTCCACCAAACAACGCTTTGTGGCTCTAGATTTTGACTTTGCAAGTCCAGAGATAGAAGCAATTATTGTAAGCAAAGAGTCGGGAGTGGATTCTGAAATAGCTGAAAAGTTAGTTCAATTTGCCAACACTACACGTAAACTTGTCGGACATGGTCTTGATGAAGGTGCCTCGACCAGACTTCTAAATTACGCTGGTATTTTGATAAGTAAAGGTGTCGATGTTAAAGACGCTTGTCAA
>CABXJL010000032.1:0-13507 GCA_902512485.1 uncultured Gammaproteobacteria bacterium | reverse complement strand
AAGCTCTGCTTGCCACTTTTCGGCTAAGTAGCTCAATGCCTTTTCACTAAAAAATCCGATATGAGAGGGATCTTTCTTGTAATACCATTGATTAAAATCTATTTGAGGGGTGAGAATTTCAGTCATAATTGCGAGAACACCATTACTCTTTAGTAGACCCATAAGTCTGCTTAATTCGACTAAAGGTTGCTTTAAATGCTCCACCACCTCACTGGCAGTAATAAAGTCATATTGCTTTTCAAATACAGCATCATTCTTGGCATAGAACTTATCATAAAGATCAACGCTATAGCCACGCTCTTTAAGTATCAGAGAAAGGGTCGGTCCTGGGCCTGAGCCAAAATCAAGCCCACATACATTCTTTGGAATTCTCTCTTGTAGTGGATTTACTAGTTGAGTCAAAAAGTTACGGTATTTTTCATCCTCTGGGTCGTTATTGTGTGTGTCATATCGAGCCCTTTCATCCTTCTCTGAGAGGTGATAAATTTTAGGGACAAAAACGAAATCGCAATTACTACATTTCAAGTATTCACGATAACTATCTCTATAAAAGTTTTCTGTTAGATTGGAGTTACATAACGGACAAGCATCAATTGGCACTATTACTACCCGTTATTGTCTTGAAATCTAGTGGTGATGATTTCCGTCAGCATGGACGTGACCATGTGAAAGTTCCTCAGCTTCAGCCTTTCTCACAGATTCAATACTAACCGAAAAGTGAAGTGTCTGACCTGCCAAGGGGTGATTTGCGTCTACAGTGATTTTGTCGTTCTCAATTTTAGTTACGCTAACAAGAAACGCATTGCCGTCTTGGTCTTGTGATTGAAGCTGCATTCCTACTTTGACCTCATCAATACCCTTAAGTGCAGATTTTGGAATCTCCTGAATGGCGTCCTTCATACGATCTCCATAAGCCTCTTTTGGTTTTATGGAAACGTCTAGTTTATCACCCGCCTTGGAGCCTTCAAGGGCACTCTCTAGGCCAGGTATGATGTTGCCATGTCCCTGTAAAAATGGTAAAGGATCTCCACCATCTGAAGAGTCAATGACCTCACCTTTATCATTCTTAAGCGTGTAGTGCATCAATACAACTTTATCTTTTCCTACTTTCATGTTAGCTCCAGATATAAAAAAAAGACCCCAGAAACAATATCAAAGTTGCAAAGGGGTCTTGTAAATAAATAAATTTTAACATATTTGAGAAATTTTCATTCTAGGTTTTCAATTCCTCACTCTTATTTATGATCATTTGAGTTAGGCAATTAATATGGTCCTCCCTATCATTAAGTGCGGGTATATAGTTATATGAATCGCCACCAGCATTCATAAAGTATGACCTATTTTCTCCCCCTATCTCCTCAATGGTTTCTAGACAATCTGCGGAAAAACCGGGGCAAATAACTTGTACGTTTTTAATACCCTTACTAGGGAGAGACTTTAAGGTTTCATCGGTGTAATCTTTCACCCATTCCCCTACCCCGACTCTTGATTGAAACGTCATCTTATAGTCATCGTCATGAAGGTTTAATTTTGATGCTAAAAGATAAGTGGTTTTACTGCAATGACTAGGGTATTGATCCCCTTTATCAAACTGGCTTTTTGGAATGCCGTGATAAGACATTAACAAAAGGTCTGGAGCACCATGAATTTCTTGAAACTCTTTCACACTATTAGCCAATGATTGAATATATGACTCTTCCTCGTTATAGCAATTTATAAAACCTAATTTTGGCACTTTTTGCCATTTTTTTATCTCTTCACTAACCGCATCCAATGCAGAGCCTGTTGAAGAAGAAGCAAACTGAGGATAGAGCGGAAGAACTAATATTTTTTCACAATTTTCGGATTCCAGCTGCTTTAATGCAGATGCAATAGAAGGGTTCCCATAACGCATACCAAGTACAACACTAAATTCATCTAAAGAGTGTTCATTGAGTAACGCCTCAACCGCATTTTTTTGTTTTTTAGAGATTACCAATAAGGGAGAGCCTTCACCATGCGTATTCCATACAGATTGATATTTTATTGCAGATTTTTTTGGGCGTATATTTAAAATCAACCCATTAAGGATTAACATCCAAAGCCATCTCGGTGGGGGTGACCCAACAACCCTAGGGTCTGACAATAATTCCTTCAGAAAGGCCCTAACAGCGGCTTTGGTTGGTGCATCAGGGGTGCCGAGATTGGTCAGCAAGACTCCAATCTTTGGAGGGTCTAACGGTTTATGTTTGATCACAGATGATTTAAATGACGGATTGCTCCTAATAAACCCATGTTTTCTTTTTTTGAAAAATAAATAGGTATATCAGTCATATAATATTTCATGCGCCCTTTATTCTCAAAGCTTTCTACAAACTCACTTTCAATGAAAAAATCTAGAAAATTCTTTATCAGATCGCTTGTAATATATATTCCACCTAAAGAACCTGTTGTTAAAGCCATACTTCCAGTCACAGACCCGAATATTTGGCAAAACAGATGGAGTGTCTCTTTGGATAAATGATCTGGACTTGGGTTTATAGCAGCAGCAGTTATCTCGGATGGTAAATGAAACAAAATTTCCTTTCCATTAATCTGACAAAGAGCTTCATATAAATTAACGATACCTGGTCCAGATAGCACCCTTTCTACTGCGACATGGCCAAATTTTTTCTGCATCAAGGTCAGTATTTCAATTTCCAAAGAAGTATTCGGTGCAAGGTCTGAATGACCTCCTTGAGTCGGTACTGAAACCCATCCATTAGATGATTTGATTAGACCACAAACACCTAATCCGGTGCCAGGGCCTATAGCTAACCTTAATCTGTCAGGCTGTTCAATGCCAGTCTTGATAGTAACGACGTCGTTGTCAGATAATGTTATAGTGGCAAGGGCTTGTGCATTAAAGTCATTGATCCAACTCACTTGAACATTGTTCAGTGCCGATGAGACATCGGATTTATTTATAACCCAATCATTGTTTGATGGTTTAAAACTATCTAAATGAACTGTTCCCGCTGTTGCAATGCAAGCTGAACTAATTTGAATGTCTTCTATGGAAGATAGATAAAATTGGAGAGCTTGTTGAATGGTTTCAAATTTTTCACAATGAAGAGTTTTTATACTCATTAATTCAGAGCTATCAACAGAGACAATAGCAAATCTTGCGTTAGTCCCTCCAATATCTCCTACCAGATTATAAAACTCTTTGTTGCTCACAATATCAGTGATTCCTACCACCATCAAAAACACAAACCATATACAAGTCTACCGTACCTGTGTTGTGTACTCGATGAAAAACGCCATCCTCAATTAATATAAGATCACCCTCTTTGACATCAAACTCCTTGTCATCTAGCTCCATTCTGCCACTACCTTTCATAAACATGTAGACCTCTTCCTGGCCTTCATGCTTATGACCACTGGTAGATTTTTTTGGGTGAAGTAATGTTGAACTGACAACAAGATTGTTAAGGGAAGTGTTGTCCTTAACGGTATACCTATCATCTTCCTTAACTATTTTTCCTTCAATATTATATGTATCCATGGCGCTAATTTATTTCTCCTTTGGTTAAAGATTTTATTCTATTGTTGATTATTTTTTGAATATTTACTTAATTTATCTTCACATTAATAATGCTTGATTATTTAGTAATGAATATCAAAAAGAAGAATAGAATATATGAAGCTAAAGCAATTACATATAGAACATTTATTTTCTTGTTTTCTAATGAGTTCAGCATAATTTTAAGTATTTTTTTTCCGAGTAGTATATTGTTTTCACTATCTTGAATTGTTTCAATTTGTGTCAAAGTGTTTCGCAACTTATCAGAAAATTATTGCTGACGAGCATTTAAAAATTCTTTAAACCACAGTGCGCTTCGCTTAGGTGTTCTTTTCAGAGTTTTATAGTCGACATAAACAATACCAAAACGCATCTTGTATCCCTCAGACCATTCAAAATTATCCATCAAGCTCCAAGCAAAATATCCTCTAATATCAACTTTTTTTCGAATCGCCTGATCAACTGAGGATAAGTGGTTCTGGTAATAGCGACAGCGCTGTTCATCCTCCACAGCACCATCGACAACCTGGTCATCAACGGCAGCGCCGTTTTCAGTGATATAGATAGGAGGTAGTTGGTAGGTTTGGTGGAGATCTGTCAGTAATTTCAACAAGCCGGCCGGATAAACCTCCCAGCCAATCTGAGTACGTTCAACATCACTCAAATGAACTTGTTTATGGTTTGGATATTGACCGTCCTGATCTATTACACTTCTTGAATAGTTGTTGACACCCAAAAAGTCAATTTTGGCGTTAATAATACTCATATCGCCGTCTTCGATAGTTGGCATCAAATTAATATAGTGCTGATAGACTGTCTCGGGATATTCACCCTCCATAATCGGTTTAATGAACCAATGATTGTACTCATCAGCAAAATTAGCGACATCTCTAGAAGACTCGTTGACTGGATAGGCGGGGGTAAAGTTTAGTACAATGCCATGTTTAGAATTAATCGCATTTTTTCTTAATATTAGGATAGCTAGACCATGCGCTAGTAGTAAATTATGTGAAGCCTGAAAGGCGGACCTATCATCTGTAATTCCTGGGGCATGCTTGCCGTCACTGTAACCATGAAAGGCGCTACACCATGGCTCATTCAAGGTAGCATAAAAATCAATCCTGTCGCCAAAATATGAACTCACAACATCAACATATTCGGCATATTTGTAAGCAGTTTCCCGATTCAGCCAACCACCCTCGTCATCGAGATACTGTGGCAAGTCCCAATGATAGAGCGTAGTCATGATGGTTAAATTTTTCTCTTCCAGCGCACTAATGACTCGGTCATAAAAATCCAGACCTTTTTGGTTAATACTTCCGTCAGGTCTGATAATTCGAGGCCACGCTATTGAAAGGCGATAGGCATCCATTCCCAAATTTTTAATCAAATTTACATCATCCTGGTATAGATGGTAATGATCACAGGCGATATCCCCGTTATGTTGTTTGTAGACCGCGCCAGGTTTAGCACAGAAAGTATCCCAGATGGATGGACAACGCTCATCAACGTTTGTTGCACCTTCAATTTGATAGGATGCGGTGGCTACCCCAAAAAGAAATTTTGGGTCATTTAATTTTGAGTCTTTTGGAAATTTATACATCATTACTCCTAAAATATATATTTGTAAAAATAATCAATTTATAAATTGAATTTAATTATCAATCTTGAGTCACGTTTACAAGCGCTCTTCATTGTCAAAATCAAAGATTGACGCATGAGCTGGGTCAAAACCAACTGTAACGCTGTCACCAATACTTACTGAAGTGTTTCCATCAACCATAAAACGAAACTCCTGACCGCCTATCTGTGACCATACCAATGTGTCCGCTCCCATGGGTTCAAAAACTTCTACTTCGAGACTAAAGTTCACCGGCATATTTTTTGCTTCACTTCCAAACACAATAGTCTCAGGACGTATACCTAACCAGATCTGTGTTTCAGCATTAACAGTTTCTTTAAATTTGTAATTACTCAAATCGGGTGATTCGCACCATTCTCCATTCAACTTAAATAAAGGTTTGTCATTCTGTGAAATTGTGCCCTTTAAAAAGTTCATACTTGGAGAACCAATAAACCCAGCAACATACTTGTTAACAGGATAGCTATAAATTGTCTTAGGAGTATCCAATTGCTGAATGAGACCATCTCTCATAACGGCAATGCGGTCTGCCAAAGTCATGGCTTCAATCTGGTCATGAGTAACATAAATCATGGTATTTTCGAGTTTCTGGTGTAACCTCTTAATCTCGACTCTGAGCTCAGTACGCAACTTCGCATCCAAATTAGATAAAGGTTCATCAAAGAGAAAAACTTCAACATCCCGAACCAAAGCACGACCTATTGCAACTCTCTGGCGTTGGCCGCCAGACAGCGCAGCAGGTTTACGCTCCAAAAGTGATTCAATCTGCAGAATCTCAGAAGCGTGCTTAACACGATTTTCAATTTCCTCTTTGGGTAGCCCTGCATTTTTCAGACCGAACGAAAGGTTGCCCTTGACCGTCATTTGTGGATAAAGCGCATAGGATTGGAACACCATACCAATACCTCTCTGGGCAGGTTCATACCAGGTGACGTTTTGCCCATTGATAAAAATCTGCCCATCAGTAACATCCAATAACCCAGCAATGCAGTTCAATAATGTTGATTTACCACAGCCTGAAGCTCCTAAGAGCACCAAAAATTCTCCTTTTTCAATCGATAAATCTAGGTCCTTCAAGACCACAACTTCGCCAAAATTAAGTGATAGTTTTTTAATTTCTATACTTTTCATGAATAATTATCCTTTAATTAGCCTTTAACTGCGCCTGCGGCAATTCCTCTGACAAAGAGCTTTCCTGAAATAAAATAAATAGTTAAGGGAACCAAGCCAGTCAGGAGTGTTGCAGCCATATTAACGTTATATTCTTTCACTCCCTGGACTGAATTAACAATATTGTTTAACTGAACTGTCATTGGGTAAGTATCTGGTTTTGTATAAATAACTCCAAACAAGAAATCATTCCATATACCCGTCACCTGCAAAACAATAGCAACGGCGAATATCGGTAGTGACATCGGCATCATGACGCGGAAGTATATTCCCCAAAATCGTGCCCCATCGACTCTAGCAGCTTTAAAAAGCTCTTCGGGGATGGTGGTGAAATAATTACGAAATAAAAGTGTCAAAATAGGCATTCCAAAAATAGTATGAATAAGAATTAAGCCAGGTAATTTTGTATAAAGCCCCAAATCACGTAACAGTATTACAAGTGGATAAATCATAATCTGATAAGGAATAAATGCGCCAAATATTAATATAGTAAAAAACAGATTGGCTCCCTTAAAGCGCCAGTTTGCTAAAGCGTAGCCATTAATTGATGCGATTGCGATTGATACAAAAACTGAGGGAATGGTTATTTTTACTGAATTCCAGAAGCCTCTAGATAATCCATCACAATTAAGTCCTGTACAAGCCTGTGCCCATGCCTTAACCCAAGGCTCAAAAGTAACTTCAACTGGAGGTGAAAAGATATTACCTAAACGTATTTCTGGCATACCCTTTACCGATGTAACCAACATCACATAAAGCGGAATCAGGTAATATACCGCGACGACAAGCAATGTCCCGTAAAGAATGATATTTCTGCGACTCAACATTTTGCGTGGTTTTGGCCCTCTAGGTCCATCTATCGAATGTACAACGGTAGAATTAGCCATACTTGCGCCTCCCTAACTCTAAATAGGCAAAAGGGATCAAAACAATTAGGACAGAAACAAGCATCATGGTGGAAGCAGCAAAACCTTGACCAAGATTTTGCGCGTTAAACATGTAGTCGTATACATATTTTGCAGGGACCTCCGAAGAGAGTCCTGGGCCGCCTGATGTTTGAGCAACAACCAAGTCATATACTTTTATAATTCCAGCAGCGATGATGACAAGTGTTGTAACAAAAACTGGACGCATCATTGGAATGACGATTCGAATATATGTTTTCCACATTGGAATACCGTCAATTCTTGCAGCCTTCCAAATCTCCTGGTCAATTCCTCGAAGACCTGCCAACATAAGGCACATGATAAACCCTGTGCCCTGCCAAAGACCCGCAACAAGAATTCCATAAATTACGATCTCTGCATTGTAAAGCGGGTTAAATACAAATGAATCAAAACCTAACGATCGAACAATCTTTTCAACGCCATAATCTGGGTTTAAAATCCATTGCCATACTAATCCTGTAACAATAAAACTTAGAGCAAATGGGTATAAAAAAATTGTCCTAAAAGTATTTTCAAACCTTGTTTTTTGATCTAATAAGGCCGCCAACATAAAACCAATAAAAAGTGAAAAAATCAACGAACAGATCCCATATATTGCAAGATTCTCTATCGAGAGATACCAGCGATCAGAGCTCCAGAGACGCTCATATTGACCAAGCCCAACAAACTCACTTTTTGGAAGCATACGGCTATTCGTAAACGAATGATAAACCGTCCACAAGGTTGCTATAACGAAAACACCAATAGCAGTAAACACCATAGGCAATGCTGCAATTTTGCTAGATAAATTAATAATAAGGGAGCGCTCAATAAATCCTGGGCGCTCTAATTTAGAATCTCTCGATCCAACGATAAACAATATTAAAGCAAATAAAATACAAACAACTATCGCGAACAAAGCGAAAGGCTCGAATGTATTCCAGACTTTGCGATAGCCTTTAAGTACTGGAAATATTGACTGAATATCTTTTTGAGAAAATAACCAAAGCGTTGCTGAGAATGTTGCTGCAATAAGCCAGCCTAGTGCTTGCTTTCGAAGTCGATTCGTAATAAATATAAATTTGCCAGCCTTAAATCCAATCCAAATTACTGAAAGGGAGGCAAAAAGTAGAATTAGGTACTGAATATTTTGAAATAGCTGGGATTTTATCCCAACAGTGGCTAATATCAATGAAACAAAGGCCAACGTTACTGAACCAATAAAAAATCTTTCAGGCTGAACTTTTGTAAGCATAAATATTATTATAATTTACAAGAAATGGTTAAAAAAATATTTAATAGAAACTAGGATTATCAGATGAAGAACTGCCGAGCCCTAGATAAGCTCGACAGTCTTTTTTATTAAAGCTTAGTCAGCAGTTCCAATGATCTTAGCATATTTAGCTTGAGCATCCTCAGCACTCATATACAAGTCACTCCAAAATGTTGACATCAGTTCTTGAATCTGATTCTGTGTATCAGGTGAAAGAAGAATATCACCTGAAGGAATTACATTACCTCCAGCAAGAATCTTCAGACCTTTCTGCATACAATCGTTAGCAGTTGACATATCAATGTCACCGCGAATTGGCAATGAACCTTTCTTAAGGTTAAACGCCACTTGTACTGCAGGAGAAACAAGAAGTGCAGCTAACTCTTTTTGAGCCGCTTCAACATCAGCATCGTCCTGAACTGGGAAGTAGAATGCATCACCACCAGTATCTAAGATTTCACGCTCTCCTAAACCAGGTAAACATGAATAATCAGTTCCTGCAACAGAGCCTGCAACGCTAAACTCGCCTTGCGCCCAGTCACCATGGATTTGACCACCCGCTTTACCCGTAATAACGAGGTTTGTAGCTAGGTTCCAGTCACCAACGTTAGATCCGATTGCCATTTTACGAGCATCATCAAAAGCGCTCCAAACACGAGCATATTCTGAACCACCTGCAACCGAAGCATCTTTATCACGGTTAACCGCATACCAGGCTTCATCACTAACTAAGGCTGTAGCAATTACACCAAAAGTTAGCCCTGTTTGCCATCCTTGTTGCCCTTGCGCCAAAGGAACAATCCCGTTAGCACGAAGCGCTGGACCAGCAGCAACAAACTCATCCCAGTTAGATGGAACCGCAACACCAGCCGTTGCATAGGCATCGTGGCTCAACCATAACCATTGCGCTGAATGAATATTAACTGGCGCACAATATACACGTCCATCGACTGTACATGCATCCAACAGTTTTGACGGATAAATTACATCTTTCCAGCCTTCAGCTTCAGCAACATCTGTCAAATCTAAAAGAAGTCCAGCTTCGATTAACTCTTCAGCCTGACGTCCGTGATTAAGTTGAGTGGCACCCATAGGCTCACCGCCAAGGATTCTACTGATAATAATTGGTCTTGCAACACCACCAGATCCTGCTATCGCACCATCGACCCATGTGTGACCAGTTGCATTGAAAGCTTTAGCTAGTTCTCCAACAGCATTAGCCTCACCACCTGAAGTCCACCAGTGTGTCACTTCAAGATCTGTTGCCGATGCCACATTGACAGCACCAGTTAATAGCGCAGTTACAACAAGAGCAGTTTTCTTAAAAGTTTTAAGTAACATAAGTTTCTCTCCTATATATTTTTAATAAAAATTAACAAAAAACAACTTTCATTCCAAATAAATTATTATTATTGGAACCGGTTCCATTTTATGTCTTATAAAATATAATGTCAAATTTATTTTTTAAATAAATTATGTCAACAATAAGTTATTGATTTTAAACAAAAAAATTTAAGTATATACTCTAAATTTGTCTAAACACCTATATAATAAAGACATTATGTTATAAAATAAATTACAATATATAGAAAAACTTAAGTAATTATGGCAACGATAAGAGATGTAGCAAAGTTAGCAGGCGTTGGAATTGGAACTGTTTCCAGAGTACTTTCTGGAAAAGGCGCTGTATCATCGAAAACTCTGTTAAAGGTAAACCAAGCCATGGAGGACTTAAATTTCACACCAAGCAGGGCAGCGCGCTCACTGGTTTCAAAAAAAATGAATACTATTGGCATCTGGGGAACTAAAACATCTGGTGAAATAAATAGGCGCACTCTAAGAGAAATGGAGGCTGAACTTAAAGTATTTGAAATACATCTGATTTTTGCTGATGGTGAACTTAATTCTAGTAAATATCCAAACGCCTCCAGGCAATCATTTGACAAGCTTATTAATAAAGGTTGTGACGGAATAATTATTTGGGGCTCAGATCTTCCTGCTCTTGAAATACTTCAGATCGAAAATGAATTCCCGAATATTACTCTATTGAATAATAAAATCGATCTAATTGATGATAAGTGTTTTTATTTTGACCACTATCAAGCTGGCTATGTTTGTGGACAGCATTTGATAGATAAGGGTCATAGTAATATCGCTTGTATTACTGGATGGTTAGAAACTGATGACGGAAATCAAAGATACCAAGGATTCCTTTGTGCGCTTAATGACAATAACGTTAATATCCCTGAAGAGTTAATTTTTGAAGGAGATTACACTTATAGAAAAGGTTATGAGGGTGCATTATCTTTATTAAAACAAGACAAACCTTTTACTGCCCTTTTTTGTGGAAATGACCAGTCAGCGATGTCCGCTATTGCTGCAATAACAAACAAAGGATTAGAAGTACCCAATGATATTTCAGTAATAGGTTATGATGATATGAATATAGCACGCTATACAAGCCCTCCACTGACTACAGTTCGTATTCCATTTAACAGAATGGCAATATCCGCCACGAGACGTTTACTAAATCTTTGCTACAACCTTGAACTGAATATTGAATATGATTTTCCTATTCAACTCATTGAAAGACTTAGTGTTAAGAAATTATATGTACAATGATTTTCGATGGCTGGTTTTATGAAAATACCAGGCACCGAGTTGATTTTATTTTTTAACTATAGAAAGGATTAACTGTTATTATTCTTAATATGTTTTTATAAAATTAGATTCGAATTCAATTTATATTTCAAAAGAAATTTAAATTTGGGTATTTTGCTCAATGGTGGGCAGAATTTTTTAAAAAAGGAGTATGTAATTATGAAAAAAATATTCATAAAAATTCTATCCTTAATGTTTATGTTTGGCGCTCTTTCAACTTCAGCAATTGCCGTTGATAAACTGCATTTTGTTGTTCCTGGCGGCGCTGGAGGAGGATGGGATGGATGCGCTAGAGGTACCGGAGAAGCTTTAGTTAAATCTGGTCTACTCGAGTCAGCATCATTTGAAAACATGTCTGGCGGTGGTGGCGGTAAGGCACTAGCTTGGATGATTAAAACACAACCTAAAAACACTATTATGGTGCAATCAACACCGATTGTGCTGCGTTCGAT
This sequence comes from uncultured Gammaproteobacteria bacterium, assembly GCA_902512485.1. Lineage (GTDB taxonomy): Bacteria > Pseudomonadota > Gammaproteobacteria > PS1 > Pseudothioglobaceae > Pseudothioglobus. The sequence continues at coordinate 1,839 of CABXJL010000032.1, read as the reverse complement.
TAGTCGTCATTCAGGTTATGTGTCTGATAGTGCAGCAAGTGGCGTTTTGTCTTTTAAAGATGTAACCCCAATTGCCGGAATTATCGGAGACTTTGGTGCAGTTGCTGTTGCAGCTGATTCGCCTTTCCAAACATTTGCAGATGCTGTGAACGCTTATAATGCGGATCCAAAATCTGTGAAGATGGCAGGAGGTTCAACACGTGGAAGTATGGACCATTTGATTGGTGCTTTAGCTTTCCAATCTGCAGGCGCTAACCCAAATAATGTTGTCTACATTCCTTATGACGGTGGTGGTGAAGCTTTAGCTGGATTGCTTTCTGGTGAAGCACAAATTCTATCTACTGGCTTCAGTGAAGCTCTAGGTGCTGGAGACCAGGTACGCATATTGGGAATCACAGCTAATGATCGTTCAGCTGATGCTCCAAGCATCCCAACGCTAAAAGAGCAAGGATATGATGCGTATTTTGTTAATTGGAGAGGTTTCTTTGGTCCTCCAAATATGGATGCGTATGATAGATATCAAATTGCAAAAATGCTTGGCGACATGCAAAGTACTCCAGAATGGGAAGTTGTACGTAAGCGTAACGCTTATGTCAACATCTACAATCCTGGATTTGATTTCATGGCTTTCTTAGAGAAGCAGACAGTAGAAATGACAGCTCTAATGAAGAAATTAGGCGTTATTTAAGATTGTAGTAAAAAGTAAGATTGTTATAAAAGGGAGAGAGTTAAGTGACTATTAACTATACACGTATAAGTGCGCTTATCTTTCTCCTTTTCTTTCTGGTTTACTCTTATCTTGCCGGTGAAATTCAAGTTTTTGCCTTTGACGAACATGCCGACTTTAATGCAAGAACGTTTCCTAAATTTATTTCCTATCTTGGGATCGCCGTTTCTTTTTTGACCTTGGTTTTGTCCAGAGGCGAAGATGATGAGCCATTTGATCAATTTGAATGGCTGAAAGTCTTCGTTTTATTTGTCTTGGTTTTTACCTACGGCATTATTATCAAATCGGTTGGATTCTTTTTGTCTACTAACCTATTTCTATTAATTTCTTATTATTATTTGGGTGTCCGTAGCTACAAGGTGTTATTGCTTTGTTCTTTCCCTGTTGTAGCCGGCTTGCAATTTATGTTGCATGGATTATTAGACGTTTATATACGTGACCCTTTCCTTCAATTTCTAGGAGTGATTTCATGATCGAAGGAATAATGATTGGCGTCAATACCGCCTTCAGCAGCTATAACATTATTATGGTTATGATGGGTTGCTTTGCCGGTACTATTATTGGAATGTTGCCGGGTCTCGGACCTATGTCAGCAATAGCGCTGATGATACCGATCACTTATGGATTTGATCCAGCTTCGGCTATGATATTAATGGCAGGTGTCTACTATGGAGCAATTTTTGGTGGATCAACCTCCTCTATTCTTATTAATGCTCCTGGTGTAGCAGGTACAGTTTCAAGTTCATTTGATGGATACCCGATGGCCAGAAATGGTCAGGCGGGAAAGGCATTGGCTATTGCAGCCTACGCCTCTTTCACTGGTGGAACGATTGCCGCACTATTCTTATTAGTTGCAGCACCTCAACTGGCAAAAGTGAGTTTAAGTTTCCAGTCTGCTGACTACTTTGCTCTTATGTGTGTCGGTCTTTTGTCAATTGCTGCATTTGCTAGCAAAGGGCAATTCCTAAAGGCAATGATTATGACCGCGTTTGGACTCGCTTTGGCAACTGTTGGACAGGATTCATTGTCTGACATTACTCGATTTCATTTTGGCAATATCAACTTAATGGATGGGATTAGTTTCGTTTTACTGGTGATGGCTACCTTTGCGA
>CABXJL010000031.1:0-14046 GCA_902512485.1 uncultured Gammaproteobacteria bacterium | reverse complement strand
TAGATAACTGTGGACAATCTTTTATCAATAAAAGGATTTTGTTGGTTGAGCTTTTTTCTCTAGCAAGTGCCAAGATTCGATTCACCGATAAGGCACGATTGTTGGATTCTTTATGGGCTCCTTGAATAAATGGAGAGGTTATTATTTTGATGAGTGTTTTGTTATTAATACTGTCATCAATGATTTGTTTTGAGAGTTTGATGGTGTTGAGAAGATGCTGAATGAGCGGGTATTGGTATAGTGGTATGCCTAAAGAAATATTGTATGGTTTGCTATGAGTTTCTATTAAGCTCGAGGAGAACACCTGGTCAAAAACATTCTTTACCATGTTTTGCAATTCGCCTAAATTAGGAATGACAATTCCAATTTGATAATCAGGGTTTTGTGTGCTAGTTTCTTTTGCCCAATAGGCGATTGCTTGTAATTCAGACTCGTAATCGGTAAATGACAATGTTTGAATTGTATTATCGGGCGAGATTGGCTTGATTAATTCACAGCCAAGGATTTGAAAGAGTTTGTCTTGTTCGGGCGTGGGTTTATTAAAACCGAAAGCAAAATATTCCCCTTTTTTTTCGAATTTATCCAGAGTCTCATAAACCATTTTGAATAAATCAGTAGAGTCAATACAGCCCCTTGCTAACTTCATTTTTTCAAGTTCATAGATCCATTTAATTAATAGAGCGCTAGGGCTAGAGAAAAAACTTGGAATAGTTTCTATATCAATAAAATGTGTCTTGCAGAGATGGTAGCATTTAATTAATTCATCAATTACTACTTCTGAATGGTTATTTGAGCCCTGCTGAATAATCTCTTTAAAGAAAAATCTGAGTTCCATTTGGGAGAGTAGGCGGATCGATCTTTTTGGGTTATTTCGTTGCCAGTAGTTCTGGAGCCAAGAAGTGTATGAAAAAATGTTTGGCATTTTGAGTGAGCCATGCTGTTCTGATAATGATTGCTTAATGGCTAATACTTGGCGATTATTTGCCACAATAATTGTGTCATCAGATTGAATCAAAGAAAGATCTAAGTTAACCTTCATTCGGAAAATCGAATACCATATCCAGATATTGACAAAGCTCTGAGATGCCTTCTTTTTTGAGGGAAGAGAAAAGCTGTACATTGATATTTGGAAAGCCCTCTAGAGATTTAATGACTCTAAGCTTGGTTGAACTAGCAGCGCTCTTTTTTAATTTATCTGATTTAGTTAAGAGGATGTTAGTGGGCACATCGTTGTTAACACACCACTGCAACATCATTTCATCAAATGGTTTTAAGGGGTGACGGCAATCCATCACTAAAATTGTCGCCATTAAGCAGTTTCGATTGTCAAAATATTCACTCATATCGAGGTGCCATCTTCGTTTAACTGTATCTGGAACTTTAGCATAACCATAGCCTGGCAGGTCAACGAGCCGTCGTTGTTCGTCAAGTTCAAAAAAAACTAAATGTTGTGTACGTCCAGGAGTTCGGCTGACTTTTGCTAATTTTTTTTGTTTGGTTAGGGTATTTATTACACTGGACTTTCCTGCATTAGAGCGACCCGCAAATACAACCTCATATCCATGGTCTTCAGGGCAGCCCTTTAATGAAGGGCAAGATAGTAAGAATTTTGCCTGACGGTAAGAATTATGCATAGCTCGAGTCATGTCCTAGAGACAAAGACATTATATAAGTTTCATTCTCGGGTAAATCACAGGAATGAAATATTCTTTTAACTGTCCCAGTGCTTTTTGCGAAAAGAGTAAATTTCGTTTTAAGTATAATTTACAACGGAATTTGTACAGCATTAGCCATATTGACAAGTAACATATTCTTTACTAGGTTGAGCTATTGTCGAATTTTGACTTGACCAAGGCTTTTTGGTGACTTATGGATAATGATGTATACCTTCATCGAGAATATAAAAAATTTTCTTCAAATGATGATTTAAGCAAACCTTTGTCGCTTTATCAGGCGGAAGTTCATTCTGATTGGATCGACTACAATGGCCATATGAGTGAATCTTTCTATCTCTATGCATTTGGAGACGCCTCTGATGCACTTTTTCGCTATATTGGCATCGATGAGGATTATCGATCTGCAGGTCAATCTTTCTATACAGTTGAAACACACATCAATTATTACCTAGAAGTTTCAGAGGGTGAACCTTTAAGTTTTACTACTCAAATACTTGGGCTTGATAAAAAGCGTTTGCATTTTTTTCATCAGATGGTTCATGCACATAGTGGCAATCTGTTGGCAACAACTGAGCAAATGTTGATACATGTTGATACGAATAAATCGAAGGCCAGCGAAATCATGCCTGCTGTTGCAGAAATACTTGGAAAAATTTGGGTTTGTCATGAGAAACTTCCATCTCCTGAACAGCAAGGTCGAGTCATGCATATACCGAAAACAAAATAAATCAGATTGAATATTTTCAGTAAAAAATAGGAAGAGAATTAAATGGAATTTAGTCTTTCAAGTGAACAAGAGATGATTATCGATAGCGTTCGTAGCTTTGTCGAGCAGGAGCTATATCCCCACGAAGATGAAGTCGAGAAAACCAATCATATCGATGCAAGTTTGGCTGAGAGTATCAAACAAAAGGCGATTAAGCTTGGTCTTTATGCTACCAATATGCCTGTTGAACATGGCGGCGGCGGTCTCGACACATTGACTTTATGTCTTCTGGAGAAAGAATTAGGTAAGGCGAATTTTGGCCTTCAGTATATTGTTGCCAGGCCAAGCAATATATTAATGGCATGTAAAGATGAGCAAATTGATAAATATTTACTACCTACGATACGTGGTGAAAAAGTAGATTGTTTGGCTATGACTGAACCGAATGCAGGCTCAGATGTGCGTTCTATGAAATGCCGTGCTGAGCGGGATGGTGAGTATTTTGTAATCAACGGTTCCAAGCACTTTATTAGTCATGCTGATATGGCCGATTACGTGATTTTATTTGTAGCCTCTGGTGTTGAAGAAACTTCGAGAGGTGTGAAGAAAAAAATCACTAGTTTCCTTGTAGACATGGGGACGCCAGGTTTTTCTGTAGAAACTGGATACAACAGTGTTTCGCATCGTGGATATCATAACTTTATTCTTAATTTTGATAACTGCCGTGTTCATGAATCGCAAGTATTGGGTGAGGTAGATCACGGATTTGATGTCGCTAACGAGTGGCTAGGAGCTACTCGTTTATCTGTTGCGGCAATGTGTCTAGGAAGAGCTGAACGCGCCTTACAGATTGCGACCGAATGGGCCGCAACTCGTGAACAATTTGGACAGACCATAGGAAAGTTTCAAGGGGTTTCCTTTAAGCTCGCTGACATGTCTATGGAATTGCAAGCCGCTGAGTTGCTTACTTTGAGGGCCGCTTGGAATGACTCTCAGGGAAAGATGACCAATAGCGATGCAGCAATGGCAAAACTAAAGGCAACTGAGACACTAGCCATGGTTTCTGATGAGGCTATACAGATTTTAGGTGGCATGGGTTTGATGGATGAGTTGCCGCTAGAGAGGATATGGCGTGACCATCGGGTAGAACGAATATGGGATGGTACTAGTGAAATTCAACGTCATATTATTTCAAGGTCGCTCTTAAGACCTTTCGAATAAATAATCCCTATGAATCAATCAAATTTGAGTCGTCTTATATCTCCTAAGTCAATTGCTGTTGTAGGTCATCAAGGAGCTGATTTTGCTATAAGAGGGAGTCTTAAATTGGGTTATACCGGAAAAATTTGGGCGATTCATCCATCCAGGGAATCTATTGAAGGGTTAGAGTGTTATAAAAGTGTTAGAGATTTACCTGAGCCTCCAGATGCAACATTTATAGCAGTTAATGCCGAAGCGGCGATAGAAATAGTTACTGATCTAAAACAAATTGGAGGGGGAGGTGCAGTGTTGTATGCTTCCGGTTTTGGAGAGGTGGGAGAAGAGGGGGTCAATAGAAACCAGAGGCTAGTTGAAGCAGCAGGCAAAATGCCGATTATTGGACCTAACTGTTATGGATTTATTAATAGTTTGGATAGTGTTGCTTTATGGCCAGACTTACATGGCTGTGAAGCCCTTGATAAGGGCGTCGCAATCATTACTCAAAGCGGTAATATAGGACTAAATATGACAATGCAGTCAATTGGTTTGCCTATTGCCTACATGTTTACTCTTGGCAATCAGGCAAATACAAGTATTTCAGATATTATTAATGCAGTGTTGGATGATGATAGGGTTTGTGCCATAGGCCTTCATATGGAGGGTGTTAGTGATATTGAAGCTTTTGATAATGCTGGACGCCGAGCGTTAGAAAAAAAGATACCTATTGTCGCTATTAAAACCGGCCGCACAAATACCTCTTCCCAAATTGCTCTTAGCCATACTAGTTCATTGACAGGAGCGGACCAATTGTTTGATGTTTTATTTGATCGTCTAGGAATAGCTAGAGTTGATAACGTTCCGGAATTTTTGGAAACTTTAAAGTTGCTCAGTATTTTCGGCGCAATCGATCACAATGGCGTGGCATCAATGAGCTGTTCTGGAGGAGAAGCGGGAATGATGGCTGATTTAATTGATGGTTTAGATATCTCTTTTTCAGGTCTTGAAAATGAACATAAGGAACGAATTCAAAACACATTAAATGAGTTTGTTGAGGTAGATAATCCCCTAGATTATCATACTTTTGTTTGGGGGGATCGTCATCGTACAGCTGCTTGTTTTAAAGAAATGATGAGTGGAGATTTTGCAGCAACCATGTTACTTTTAGATTGGCCAAAAACTGATCAAATTAATCAACAAGATTGGGACAATACTTTCTATGCGCTATGCGATGCAGCGAAAGAGACAGGGAAAAAAGCTATCGTTCTAGCTTCCATGGCAGATTGTATGCCAAAAAGGATTATTGATGAATGCCAAAAACATGGAATTGCACCAATGATTGGTTTGGATACCTGTCTTAAATCGTTACATCATTCATACAGGTGTGCTCAAGCTTTTAATGCAGACTCGTCTGGTCCTATAGAGGCATTAATTCCAGTTTCAAACAAAACGCAAACCAAGAGAACACTTACTGAGTTTGATGGAAAGCAATTATTGGCTAAGTATGGTGTATCAATACCTAGGGGTGAGTTAGTTTCTAGTATAGAGGGTGCATTGAGGGTCGCAGAAAAGTTGCACTATCCAGTCACTGTCAAGGTATCAAGTGAAGCCTTAGTTCATAAGAGCGATTCAGGGGCTATTAGGGTTAACGTTAAGGATGCCGGGATGCTCAAATTAGCAGTATCTGAACTACTACAAATCGGACCTTCATTATTGATTGAAGAAATGGTAGAGGGCGCTATAGCAGAATTAATTATTGGTGCTGATTGTGACCCATTATTTGGAAAATATTTGATAATTGGGAGTGGCGGAGTTTTGGTCGAGTTGTTAAGCGACAGTATTCCATTACTGTTACCGGTTGAGAGAAGTAATGTTTTGGAAGCGCTTTCTGAGTTGAAGTTATTTTCGATACTTGAGGGTTATCGTGAAAACTCAGCTGGAGATATTGATGCTGTTATTGATACTGTGATGTCTACGCTTGATTTTATTAACTCAAATGAAGTCATTGAACTTGATATAAATCCGTTACTAGTTTTACCTCAGGGGAAAGGTGCAATTGCCGTTGATGCCTTGGTTAGATTGAATTAGTAGTAACATGACATTAATCTCAAATTTAAGGAAGATTTTATGAACAAAAGTGTCACTTGTGAGGTTTATAACGAAGTGCTTGTAATTACGCTTGATCGCCCTAAAGCCAATGCGATTGATGCGACAACAAGTCACGCGCTTGGCGATGCCTTTATCTCCTTTAGGGATAATCATGATTTAAGAGTAGCCATTATTATCGGTGCAGGTGAACGGTTTTTTTGTGGTGGTTGGGATTTAAAAGCAGCATCTGAGGGTGAGGCAGTTGATGCAGACTTTGGCCCAGGTGGTTTTGCTGGACTTACTGAATTGTGGGATTTGGATAAGCCTGTTATTGCTGCGGTTAATGGATTAGCGGTTGGTGGTGGTTTTGAGTTGGCACTTGCCGCTGACCTAATTGTTGCAGCCAACACAGCTGAGTTTTTTGTACCTGAAGCTACTTTAGGGATTATTCCTGATAGTGGAGGAGTTTTGAGATTGCCACGTCGCTTACCTAGAGCGATTGCGATGGAAATGCTTATGACCGGGAGGAGAATGGGTGTAGTTGAGGCGCAAAAATATGGCTTAGTGAACAGAAGTTGTTCATTAAAAATGTTAAAAAAGAAAGCAATTGAGTGGGCACACGAAATTGCTAAGTCTGCTCCCCTTTCATTGGCGGCAATTAAAGCCGTTATTAGAGAGACAGATCAAATGGATTTAGAATCTGCGTATAAAACTATGCGTTCTGGTCAAATCAAGGCTTATCATAAAATGCTCAAATCTGAGGATGCCAAAGAGGGGCCACTTGCTTTTTCTGAAAAGCGTTCTCCCAAATGGAAAGGGAAATAGCTCTGCATGAATCCTGTCCACACTGGATAAAATAGATTGTGTGTATAATTTAACGAAAATAAATAGAAAGCTAAAGTGAATACATCATGAAAAAGATTTTATTGTTAATCCTTTCTATAGTGGCATTAGCTTTTTCACTGAGTTCTATATCAGAGGAATCAAAGAGCGAAGGTGAATCTATGTTTGAAGCTTTGGGGTGTGCTAGTTGCCATGGTTCGGGAGGAAATTCAACCGATGAAGAGGTTCCTTCGCTAGCTGGCAGGGATGCTGAATGGATAGTACAACAATTAGAACAATTTCAGTCAGGGGAGCGTCAAAATGCGATTATGAATGCTATGGCTCCAATGGCAGAAGGGTTTGAGGACTCTATAGCTGAATACCTTTCTACTCAAGGACTTAGAGAGTAGTCTTTTCCGTTATCTTCATAAATAGAAGTTAACGGAACCATCAATATTCAAGTATAATTTCGTGGAATTTTTTGGAGATTTGGAATGAAAAAGACCATTATTATTTTTGTATCAATTGTACTTGTAGCTCTTAGTACAAATAGTTTAGCCTCTGGAGATGCTGAGGCAGGTCAAACTAAATCTGCAACATGTATGGGTTGCCATGGTCTTGCTGGTAATAGCACCATGCCAAATTTTCCCAAGCTTGCTGGTCAAGGTGAAGGTTATATTTTGAAGCAACTACAGGAATTTAAATCGGGTGCAAGAGACAATGCAATTATGGCGGGTGTTGTATCCTTACTATCGGAACAAGATATGATGGATATTGCAGCATATTACTCAGTTCAAACTATCAGTGAAAATAGTGCTAAGGCAGATGAGGAAACAATCGAATTAGCTCGAAAGATCTACCTTGGCGGAAAGAAAGATACACAAACCACTGCTTGTATTGCTTGCCATGGTCCTAAGGGTTTAGGAATTCCGAGTGCAAAATTTCCTGCTCTTGGTGCTCAGCATGCTGAGTATACTGCTTCGCAGTTAAAAGCATTCCGCCAATATTCTATCAACGAGCAGACTGGCTCTGATGACCTTGCTAGAGATAATGATTATGAAGGGATGATGAGAAGTGTTGCCAAAGGTTTAACAACTATTGAAATTGAAGCTTTAGCCGAATACATTGCTGGTCTTCACTAATTAGTTCATTCTTTCGGTGTTGCCGTCTACAGTCATGACCTGTCCAGATATTTTATGGGCTTCATTTGAAAGTAAGAATAAGGCCATATTGGCAATATCTTCTTTGCTTACAAAAGTCTTAAGTGACGCCATTGATTCATAATCTTTTTGTAATTCTTCTTCTGAAACACCTGTAGATTTTGCTTTTGCTTCTATGACTCTTTTCATTCTATCTCCCGATACCGATCCTGGGCAAATAGCGTTAACTCTTATGTTAAATTCTCCCAGTTCCATTGCAAGTGACTTAGTCACACCAATAACAGCCCACTTGCTTGCTACATAAGGTGTTCTGAGAGGAAGACCAAACAAGCCCGCAGTTGAAGAAATATTGATAATGGATCCACCTTCATTATTTTTTAACAAAGGTATAGAGTGTTTAGTGAAATAAAAATGACTGTTAAGATTGATGTCTATTGTGTTTCTCCAGTCTGAAATAGATAGGCTTTCAATTGGTCCGGTTGGTCCGGCTATGCCGACATTATTAATAAGGGAATCAATGTTTGCAATTCTTTCTTTTAGTGAATAAAAATATTTTTCTACAGAGTCTGGATTTTTTGCATCAACATTGTCTACAAATAGTTTTTTGTTTATCAAAGGATGTTCATTGATTTCATCAATTTTTTTTTGATTGATGTCTGATAAATAAACGTTATAACCTTTATCTAAAGATAGACTGGCTATACTCCAACCGATTCCATCAGCAGCAGCTGAAATTATAATGTTTTTACTAGGAGTTTTATTTTGAGTCATTTAGTTTAATGTTTCATTAAGGCATCAGATAAATTATCAGATGTAATATTTTCTTTTGTATTACAAGGGGTAATAATCTAAACCTTTAATTGAAAACAAACTTAAACAATCCTCTACGATATGCAAGGATTAACAGAAAGTTTATCTTATTTTCACATTAAGCAAATATAATTTTGCTATAAATGAATAATATTGAAAAAAATATTAAAGCAATAATTAAAGATTACTTATACAATAGTGCGAATTTCTATATAGTCATTATTTGGCTTAAACATGGCTGGTTTTTTGAATAATTATGATTTTATTGTTATCGGTGCTGGTTCATCAGGCTGTGTTCTTGCGAATAGGCTCAGCAAGGATTCTTCAAACAAAGTATTACTCATAGAAGCAGGCGGCACTGACCGTCGTTTTTATGTACAAATGCCTATCGGTTATGGCAAAACCTACTTCCAAAAAGAAATTAACTGGATGTATATGGGGGAGCCAAGCCCCGGTATCAATAATCGTTCCAGTTATTGGCCACGAGGTAAATTATTGGGCGGTTCCAGTTCGATTAATGCTATGGTCCATGTTCGAGGTAATCCTCAAGATTTTGACGACTGGCAAAAGGCTGGTAATCCTGGCTGGTCATATAACGATTTGCTTCCCTATTTTAAACGTATGGAAACTTGGCAACATGGCGACGACCAATATCGCGGCGGTAGAGGACCATTAAATGTTTCAGACGTTACAGACCAGCTGCATCCCTTGTGTGACACTTTTATTTCAGCTGCTGAAGAATTAGGAATTAGTTTTAATGGTGACATGAATGGTGAGATTCAGGAAGGCGTTGGTCATTACCAGATAACCACGCATAAGGGACAGCGTATGTCTGCTTCACGAGCTTTTTTGCGTCCCGTTATGAAGCGTTCCAACCTTACCGTTATTACCAAGGCTCTCGTCACTCGTATTTTATTTGAAGGTAAATGTGCTGTTGGCGTTGAATACACAAAAGCAGGCAAACTTTACCAAGTAAATGCCAAACGTGAAGTGATATTAAGCGCTGGTGCAGTGAACTCACCACAACTTCTTCAGTTATCTGGAATAGGACCAGAATCGGTTCTAAAGGAAGCCAATGTTTCAGTTATCCATGACAGCCCTGCTGTTGGAAAAAACCTCCAGGACCATCTTGGGGTGAGCTATTTTTATAAAAGTAAAGTGCGAACCTTGAATGATCAGCTGAGACCTTGGTGGGGAAAGCTATTTCAGGGTATTCGATATGTCTTGACTAGGACTGGTCCGTTAAGTTTAAGTGTCAACCAGTCTGGCGGTTTTGTGAGAACTCGGGACGGGCTTTCAGGACCGAATATTCAGCTTTATTTCTCGCCTGTAAGTTATACTCTTGAATCCCCTGGAAGACGCGCTATGCTAAGTCCAGACCCTTTTTCAGCTATGTTGTTGGGGGTATCGAACTGTAAATCAAATTCGCGAGGGCAGATTCGAATAAAGAGTAGTAATCCAACTGTTGCGCCAATAATTGAGCCTAACTATCTATCTCATGACGATGATGTCCGAGACCTATTAGAGGGCGTCAAATTGTTGAGGCAATTAGCTCAAACTGAGAGTTTCAGTAAGTCAATTGTTGATGAGTTTCGACCTGGGTCTGAGTGTAAATCAGACGCTCAAATGATAGAAGATATTAGAGACAATGCATGGACTGTTTTTCATCCTGCTTGTACTTGCTGTATGGGCCCTGATCCAATCAAAAATGTCGTTGATAGTAGTCTTAAAGTGCATGGAATAGAAGGACTACGGGTAGCAGATGCCTCTATATTTCCACAGCTTATATGTGGTAATATTAATGCCGCTACAATCATGGTGGGTGAAAAGGCTTCGGACCTGATTTTGGCTGATATATCTAAATAAAGATTTAGCTAAACCGAGACTAATTATGAAAATTATTAGCATAGAAACCTTTACCAACGAATACATCGGCTTGGTCCGAGTGCGTACCGACGAAGGTGATGAGGGTTGGGGACAAACTAGTGCCTACAATGCCGACATAAGTGCTCAAGTGGTGCACCGACAAGTGGTTCCTCATGTGCTAGGCTGGAGTGGTCTCGACATCACTGATTTAAACCGAGAGGTCTTAGAGCGAGAACATAAGTTCCCTGGCACCTATCTTTATCGTGGTTTGTGTGGATTAGATACAGCACTTTGGGATATTCACGCCAAGAGAGCTAACAAGAGTGTATGCCAACTTTTGGGTGGTAATCCTGAGTCCGTGCCAGTGTATGCTTCGAGTATGCAGCGAGAAATCACGCCTGAAGCTGAATCTGAACGTTTTCTTGAGCTTAAAGAGAAGCATGGTTATAAAGCCTTCAAATTCCGTATAGGGAAAGAATGTGGCCATGACTTGGATCAGTGGCCAGGTCGTACAGAGGATATTGTGAAGCAAGTGCGCCAGGTTTTGGGAGATGATGTAGCACTGCTAGTGGATGCCAATAGTGCCTATACACCAGCTAAAGCCATTGAAGTTGGGTATATGTTACAAGAGTATGGTGTCAGCCATTTTGAAGAACCCTGTCCATATTGGAAACCTGACTGGACTCGTCAAGTTAAAGATTCCCTAGATATTGATATAAGTGGTGGTGAGCAGGATAACGATATGCGTATCTGGAAGCACATGGTAGACGCGCAAGTGGTGAATATTGTACAGCCCGATGTCTGTTATATGGGTGGCATTAGTCGCACCTTAGAGGTTGCTAAGTTAGCCCAACAGGCGCAATTACCTGTAACTCTTCATTCCGCTAACTTATCATTGGTAACATTGTTTTCTGCACATATTATGGGGTCTATCCCTAATGCAGGTAAGTACTTAGAATTCTCAATTGAAGGTTTAGATTACTACCCCTGGCAAGACAATATATTTTCGCCAAGTTTCAAAATAGTTGAAGGTCGGCTATTAATGGATCATAAGCCGGGCTGGGGTATAGAGATAAACCCAGACTGGTTATCTCAGTCAAAGTATCAGGTGAGCCATGCGGGTTCACGCTTTTAGTTGAGTTTTTTTCACTAAAAGGGCAGTTTAAACTGCCCTTTTTATTGGTTAGTAAAATCCTGTATAATTTCTTGTTTTTTTTATACTAGATTCGGATTAGATAGATGAAGACCTCATTGAGCACACTTGAAGGGTTAAAAAGATCGCTGACAGTTGAATTGCCTATAGATACTTTCAACCAGAAAACGGATAAGATTTTACAAAGCTTTGCCAAAAAAGCCCGCATTGATGGTTTTAGAAAGGGCAAGATACCGGCGACAATTCTGCGTCAACGTTTCGGTGCTAGCGCTAAAGCAGACGCTACAAACGAAGTAGTGACTGAAACTTTGGAAGAGGCATTAGCAGACGCTGATGTTTCTCCTGCTGCACAACCCTCTTTAACTAATGTAGACACAGAAAGTCGTGATAACTTTAGATATACAATTGAGTTTGAGGTGTATCCTGAAGTTAGTGTGGCACCATTATCGAACCTGAATATTGATCAAATAAATGCAACAGTTTCTGATGAAGATGAAGAAAGAGCATTGCAAGATCTACAAGATAGGGCGACTGAATACAAAACCGTTAAACGTAAATCTAAAAATGGCGACCGTTTGATAATTGATTTTGAGGGATTGCTAGATGGTGAGTCATTCGAAGGTGGTGCGGCAGAGGGGTTTGAAATCGTTCTTGGGCGGGGTGCAATGATTGAAGGATTTGAGCAAGGTCTCATTGATGTCGCTGCAGGCAAGACGGTAGAAGTTAAAGCGACATTCCCAGAAGACTACCATGTTGAAAATTTAGCTGGAAGAGAGGCCTTATTCAAAGTAAAGGTTAAAGAAGTGGGCTCACCCAAAGAAATGAAGCTTAACGACGAATTCGCTAAAAAATATGGTGAAAAGGATTTCGAGACAATGAAAAGTCGCATGTCTAAGCAAATGCAACTAGAGTTAAGTTCTCGTATAGTTCAACAAAACAAAGGTGCCGTTTTTACTGCACTTTTAACTGCAAATGACTTTGAAGTTCCCAAAGGCAGCGTTAGTACCGAAGCTATGAAGTTGCAACAAGACATGGAGGCAAGGATGGAACAACAAGGGATGCCTTCAAAAGGCAACTTTCCTGAAGCCATGTTTCAAGAAGAGGCATCAAGACGAGTAAAGTTAGGTCTATTAATCAATAAAATTGCGAATGATAGCGAAATCAAGCCTGAAAAAGGGCAAGTTGATGCTAAACTAAAGGAAATGTCCATGCAGTATGGCGAAAGTGCGCAACAAATGATTGATTGGTATAACTCTGACCCTTCAAGGTTGGCAGGTGTTGAGTCGATTGTTGTTGAGGAGCTTGTAGCTAAACATGTTGCACTTGAAGCTAAAGTCAATGTTACTGAAAAGACTTTTCAAGAAATTGTGAACCCACAAAGTTAATTATGTCAATACAAAACCTACATCAAATCCCTATGGTAATTGAAAGTTCTGGTAGAAATGAAAGAGCTTATGACATCTATTCCCGATTACTCAAGGAGCGAGTTGTTTTCATGGTAGGCCCTGTAGAGGACTATACGGCAAATGTTGTTGTCGCTCAACTTCTTTTTCTAGAATCTGAAAATCCCGATAAGGATATTCATCTATATATCAATTCACCAGGCGGCTCTGTTACAGCTGGTTTGGCTATCTATGACACTATGCAGTTCATCAAGCCTGATATCTCTACACTTTGTATTGGCCAGGCTGCAAGTATGGGCGCCCTGTTACTAACTGCTGGTGCAAAAGGAAAAAGATTTGCTCTGCCACATGCCAGATGTATGATTCATCAGCCTTTAGGGGGGTTTTCTGGTCAAGCCAGCGATATCGATATTCATGCTCAAGAGATTCTGAAGACCAGAGATAAGCTAAATTCCATTCTAAAAGAACATACCGGTCAAAGCATGAAGACTATTCAAAAGGACACCGATCGAGATAATTTCATGTCAGCCAGTGAGTCCGCAAAATATGGACTCATTGACAAAGTACTCAAAAAACGATAACTCTTAGTTTGTCTATGGCACAAAATACAAAAGACCTGCATTGCTCATTTTGCTCCAAACACAAAGATGAGGTGTCCCGCTTAATAGCTGGACCTGGAGTCTACATTTGTGACGAATGTATTGACTCATGTTATAGTCTCATTCAAGAGCAAACGAATAAAGAGAAAAAAGACCAACATCAAGATTGGAATTACACACCAAAAGAGTTATTTAATTTCTTGAATGAATATGTTATTGGTCAATCTCATGCTAAGAAAGTTTTGTCAGTCGCAGTCTACAACCACTATAAGCGTTTAAAGACTGATTATATCTCCAACGAAGTTGAGTTAGATAAATCAAATATTTTACTCATTGGTCCTACTGGTAGTGGAAAGACCCTTCTTGCCCAAACCCTAGCGCGTTTTCTGGATGTTCCTTTTGCTGTAGCTGATGCGACAACATTAACGGAAGCAGGTTATGTCGGTGATGACGTAGAGAATGTTATTAAAAGCTTGCTCACCAAGTGTGACTTTGATCCAAACAAAGCTGAACAAGGAATTATTTTTATTGATGAAATTGATAAAATTTCACGTCGTTCTGACTCC
>CABXJL010000030.1:0-14166 GCA_902512485.1 uncultured Gammaproteobacteria bacterium | reverse complement strand
GATTCCTGTTCTTGAAGCTATGAATGCCAAAATTCCACTAGTATTAAGCAACATACCTGTATTTAGAGAGATAGCCGGTGACCAGTGTCCTTTATACTTTAACTATTCTGACTCTAAATCAATAGCAAATAATATTTCAAACGTAATAAATAGTAGTGCCAATGAGCGTCAAGAGATGATCAATCAAGGCAAAAAAATAGTTGAAGATTTTGATTTTGATATAATTGCTGAGAGTTTGGAAAATTTATATAAGGCAGTACGTCTATGACAATGTACTGGTTTTTGCTGTTTATACCTATGCTGGCTTTTTTAACCCCTATTAAAGCAAGTAAAGATCTTTCTATAATTCAGTGGTCAATTTACTGGATATTCCTTACCTTTGTGATAGGGTTTCGTCATGAGGTTGGCGGGGACTGGTTTCATTACCTTAATGATAATATTGTTTATAACAGTATGCTGGGAATGGAATTCTTAAAAATATTCACCTTAAGCCACTTGCCACATGACATTGGGTTTCTATTTGTTCATTGGTTTTCACAAAACCTGTTTAATGGTATTTACACAACCAATTTAGTCTGCGCTGCAATTTTTACTTCAGGTTTGTTAAGATTATGTAGGGCAACTCCCGCTCCTTGGTTGGCTCTGGTTATTGCCACACCATTTTTAATAACAGTTGTTTCAATGGGTTATACACGACAATCCGCAGCATTAGGTTTTATTATGTGGGGTTTGGTTGATCTAATGAACGGCGAAAAATCGAAATATTACCTTTCTATAATTGCTGCTGTTTTGTTTCATAAGGCTGCATTAATAATGATTCTTTTTGGAGTTTTTAGTAAAACTAGAATTTCTAATAAAATAACCAAGAAAGATTATTTTATTATCTTTCTAATAATCGTTTTTGTCAGTGCTATTTATCCAACCATAGAGCATATGGTTTATTTTTATATTACAAATACACAAATGAATTCATCTGGCGCATTAATAAGAGTTTCTATGAGTGCAACAGCAGCGATTGTGTTCTTTATTTTCAAGAAAAGGTGGGGAATCGCATACAAAGATTCAAATTTATGGAATTTGTTTAGTATTTTTGTTTTATTGCTACTGCCTCTAGTGTTTGTAGTATCAACTGCTGTTGACCGTATTGCACTTTATTTATTACCAATGCAAATGGTTATATTTACAAGAGCTTGTGTACTGATAACGGAAAGCAATACCAGATATTTTTTTATTGTTGGGATTTTGTCAATGTATTCCCTAACTTTGTATATTTGGCTGTATTATTCCGTTCATTCGGTGCTTTGGTTGCCATATAATAACATCTTATTCTAGTGGAGGATATTATTGCATTCGCCAATTCTAAGACTCATAGCACAGATGATATAATTTAGAACATCTGGCCTTATTAATGAGATTAACCTTTATTTTGATTTTCACATGTTTTAATTTGAGACCCCCTTATGTTAACTAATTCATCAATTCTTATTACCGGAGGAACAGGCTCTTTTGGCCACACCTTTATTCCAATGACTCTTAAAAAATACAATCCAAAGCAGATTGTGGTTTACTCTAGAGATGAAATGAAACAATGGGAAATGGCGCAAAAATTTGAAGGTGATTCTAGAGTTAAGTGTGACATTGATGAAGAAACACCAAGACCACCATTAGATGTAGTCAAGACCAATGAATTTATTGAATACAAAGGATGTATAGCACTTGATTGTATTGAAAAAACATTAACACTTAGTAACTGAGAATGTAACTGAATTCTATTATCAACCTATTTGGAAAAGAACTGTAATATCTTGATCGTATCACCCCAATGAATATTGAAGGCCTACTTATTACACCAACTAAAATTATCTCAACAATAGGTGGGGATGTATTTCATGCGATGAAAAAGAGTGATTTAGGTTATGCAGGATTCGGTGAGGCCTACTTCTCAACTATAGAGCCCAATACAATAAAGGCTTGGAAGCGCCATCATGATATGACGCTAAATTTATTAGTCCCCAAAGGAGAGGTTCGTTTTGTAATCCATGATGATCGAATAGACTCACCAAGTAAAGGTATTTTTCAAAAGGTTGAACTCTCAAAAAATAATTACCATCGCCTTACAATCCCACCTCTATTATGGTTTGGTTTTAAATGTTTAAGTAAAGAGCAAGCTATGTTGCTCAATATTGCTGATATTCAACATAATCCAATTGAAGTAGATAGAAAATTTATAGAAGATATTCCATTTAATTGGGAGTGAATCTACAACTATAGTAAATATAATCCTTACTTTTAAAAAATATGTTTAATAATATCTACTCAGGAAAAAAAATACTAATCACTGGTCACACAGGTTTTAAGGGGAGTTGGCTTTCGATCTGGTTAAGCCATTTAGGTGCAGATGTGGTTGGAATTTCACTGGATGTTCCTAGTACTCCATCAAATTTTGAGGCTTGTGCTATAGATAACTTTGTTAAAGATTGTCGACTCGATATCTCTAATGCTATGGCACTTCATAAAGTTGTTCAAGAGGTACAGCCTGATTTTGTCTTTCATCTTGCAGCACAGGCTTTGGTTCGTCCTTCTTATCAAAATCCACTGCAAACATTTACCACTAATGCAATAGGTACTGCTAATTTGCTTGATTCGCTCCGTACAATTGAGAAAAAAGTTATTGCAGTTATGATTACAAGTGATAAGGCTTACGATAATGTCGAGTGGACTTGGGGTTATCGAGAAACTGATCGCCTTGGAGGAAAAGACCCTTATAGTGCCTCAAAAGGTATGGCTGAATTGGCAATCCGTACTTATGTAGAATCTTATTTCAATCAAGTAGACTCTAATGTATTGGTTGGCATTGCTCGTGCAGGAAATGTTATTGGAGGGGGTGATTGGGCAACAGATCGTATTGTTCCAGATTGCATGCAGGCATGGTTTAAAGAGGAAATTGTTGATATTCGTAGTCCAGACGCAACTCGACCTTGGCAACATGTTCTTGAACCACTGAGTGGCTATTTGTTATTAGGAAAAACTTTATATCAGAGTAGTGAAAATCATGGGGAAGCATATAACTTTGGTCCTCCAGCAACCCAAAATCGTTCTGTAAGAAGTCTTATTGAAGCAATGGCAGAACATTGGGCTAATGTTCGCTGGAATGATATCTCAAAGTTAGAACAGCATCCTCATGAGGCTGGATTATTGAAGTTAAATTGTGACAAAGCCTTGTTTGCATTAAAGTGGACGCCAACTTTAGAATTTGAAGACACAGTTAGACTAACAGTAAAGTGGTATAAGCAATACTACCAATACTTAGCAGAAGAAAAAGATTTTTCAATGTATAACTATTCTATAACTCAGATTGAAGAGTATGTGCATTTTGCAGGTAATCGAGGAATGGTTTGGATCGCCTAGTTGATTAGGTATAAATAAAAAAATTATTAATAATCTAATGGATACAAATAAGCACTATCTCAGGGAAGTTATTGACATACTCGGTCCTGACATTAAAAAAATACCTATGTTGGTTTTACTATTTATTTCTATTTCTGTGTTTGACCTGTTGGGTATTGGATTAATAGCTCCATTTATTGCCCTTATTTCAAGTCCAGAAACATTTGTCCAAACAGATGTTTATAGTCTAATCGTATCATTAGGTTTTTCGTCAGATCCTGATGATTTATTAATGTCAATAGGATTAGCACTTGTCTTTGTATTTTTTATGAAAGTAATTGGTATTTTATTGATAAATTGGAAAATTTTATGCTTCTGTAATGAGCAAGGAGTGAGGTTGCGCTTATTATTAATGAAAAAATATCAAGATCTACCTTATATTGAGCATACTCAAGCAAATAGCTCTGATTATATTTATAAAATACAGACTTTAGTTACTCAGTTTTCTGACGGAATTTTACTTGCGATTTTACGTCTCATTAGTGATGGGCTTATTGTAATAGTGATTCTGATATTCTTGGCTATTTACAACATATTTGCATTAAGTATCCTTGTGTTATTAATAGGTAGTGTGGTATTTTTATATGATCGAATTTTTAGGCGAAGAGCAGTCAATTATGGGCGTTTGATTAATGTAAACCTTACCCGCATGGTACAAGGTATAAGTGAAGCAGTTAATGGTTTAAAAGAAATTCGTATATTAGGTAAGGAGAGTTACTTTAATGAAATTGTAAATAGTAGTTCGATTAGGTATGCTGCAGCTAATGCAAGATCTATGATGATTCCTTTAGCTCCTAGATATTTCTTAGAGCTAGTATTAGTATTATTTATTGTGATATTGATGTTTTTGGCACTCATGTCTGGTAATGGGGTTGAATCTATGCTCCCAACAATAGCTATGTTTGGAGTTGCATCTCTTAGACTCGCACCATCAGTAAATCAAATAACTATTGGAGTTATGCAAATTCGTAAATTTCGACATTCAGTTAGTCTGATTAGCTTTGATCTAAATAGGAAAACACAAAAGATAAATATAGAACAGAATGCTCAAGGTGTTCATGAGGTAGACATTTTTAGAGAATTAGAGCTTAAAGAAGTCAGTTTTTGTTATCCTGAAACAGATTTATTAGTGCTCAATAGCTTGTCTTTAATAATTCGTAAAGGAGAGTCAATTGGCCTAATTGGAACATCTGGTGCAGGAAAAACTACTCTTGTAGATTTGTTGCTTGGATTATTGGAGCAGAATGAAGGGCAAATTCTATATAATGGCTTTCCTCTGAAAAGTAAATTAGAAGATTGGAGATCACAAGTAGCATACATACCGCAACAAATTTTGTTAACAGATGATACGCTTCGCCATAATATAGCTCTTGGGGTTGAAGATGCTGAAATTGATAATAAAAAAATAGCAGAAGCGCTTCAAAAATCACACTTAGCTCAGCTAGTAGAGGATCTTCCAAAGGGCTTTAATACCATGTTAGGTGAGAACGGGATAAGGCTTTCTGGTGGGCAGCGACAGCGCATTGCACTTGCGCGAGCATTCTATCATAATCGTGATGTACTTGTAATGGATGAAGCAACAAGTGCACTCGACAATGAAACTGAACAAGAGATTGTTGATGAAATTAAACGTCTAAAAAAAGAAAAAACTATAATAGTTATTGCTCATCGTATGTCAACTATAAAGGATTGTGATTATATTTATAGGATTGATAAAGGAAAAATAATTGAAAAAGGCTCTTATTCTGAAGTTGTTGAAAAAAATTTATAAAGTTTTTCCAAGGTTGGATAAATTTTATTGATTAATGAAAATATTTAATTTAAATAATATTGGATAAAAATATTAATATGAAAGCATTGGTAACTGGAGGAGCAGGTTTTATAGGTAGTCACCTATCAGATAAATTAATTGAGTTAGGGCATCAGGTGGTTGTTATTGATAATCTTGCAAATGGAAGGATTGATAATATAAAACACCTTTCTGATAACAAAAACTTCAGTTTTAAT
Source organism: uncultured Gammaproteobacteria bacterium (assembly GCA_902512485.1). Taxonomy (GTDB): domain Bacteria; phylum Pseudomonadota; class Gammaproteobacteria; order PS1; family Pseudothioglobaceae; genus Pseudothioglobus. Next base: position 8,712 of record CABXJL010000030.1, on the reverse strand, counting down.
GAATGTGATATTATTAATTTGGAGGAAATCAAGCCAGCTTTTAAAGGTATTGATTGGGTTTTTCATTTAGCAGGAATTGGCGACATAGTTCCATCTATTGAAAATCCAAAAGACTATTATGATTGTAATGTTACAGGCACTTTTAATGTTCTTGAGTGCTCCAAGACTGCGGGAGTAAAAAAGATAGCCTATGCTGCATCATCAACCTGCTATGGTATTCCAGATAGTTATCCAACAGAAGAGTCAGCTGATATTCGACCACAATTTCCGTATGCACTAACAAAAAATATGGGCGAAGAGCTAATTATGCATTGGTCACAAACCTATGATATTCCAGCTATTTCACTGCGACTCTTTAATGTTTATGGTCCTCGATCTAGAACATCTGGTGCTTATGGAGCTGTTTTTGGAGTATTCTTGGCACAAAAATTAGCTGATAAGCCTTTTACTATTGTTGGTGATGGAGAGCAAACTCGTGATTTCACCTTTGTTTCCGATATTGCTGAAGCTTTTATTGCTGCAGCTGAAGCTGACGTAACTGGTGAAATCATTAATATCGGATCTGACAATACCTATAGTGTTAATCGCTTAGTTGAGCTTTTGGACGCAAAAGATGTGGTTCATATTCCTAAGCGACCTGGAGAGCCTGATTGCACTTGGGCTGATATTTCTAAAGCCAAGAGACTTTTACACTGGCGACCAAAAGTTAGTTTAGAGGAAGGTGTAGATGTTGTGCTGGAAAATATAGACTTTTGGCGTGAAGCGCCATTATGGACTCCTGAAAGTATTGCTGATGCGACAAAGAATTGGTTTAAATATTTGAGTTGATAATATTTATAGTAAATGGAAATTAATGCACTATTATTGGCTGCTGGCGAGGGGTCTCGACTTGGCCCACTCACACTTGATTGGCCAAAGTGCCTCATGCCAATCAAAGGACGACCATTACTTGAATATTGGATATTTCTATTAGATCAATTGAGTATTAAAAATATTCTAGTTAATACCCATTATAAAAAAGAAATTATGGAAGAATTTCTAAATCGAAATTGTTTCAATGGGCTTGTTAGTTACACTTATGAGCCTAAATTCTTAGGAACTGGAGGAACCCTTCTTGCAAATAAAGATTTTTTTCAAGCTAAAACAACACTGTTTATTCATGCAGATAATTGGTGTCATTGTGATTTTCAGGATTTTATAGATTTTCATCGATACCATAGACCACGCAATACCATTATGACAATGATGACTTTCCGTACATTAACCCCAAATAGTTGTGGAATCGTGGAATTGGACAATAAGGGGATTGTACAAAAATTTCACGAAAAGGTTAATAATCCCCCTGGAAACCTTGCTAACGCGGCGATCTATCTTCTTGAGCCAGAAGTTTTAGATGTACTTCAAGACAGACCAAATGTGAGTGATTTTGATATAGAGGTAATACCCAGCTTGTTAGGTAAGATTGCTACATGGGAAAACACTAAGATTCATAGAGATATCGGAACTTTAGACTCTTTGTTGGAGGCACAAAAAGATCCTATTACCGCTTTAAGTCAGCTAAAGCCAGATGCATGGCAGAGAGATTTTGAAAAAAATTCAGTCTACAAGAAAATTGAAAATACAAAAAATAGTTACTAAATAAATTAATATTAGGTCTAATAAATTTCTTAAGCTTATATAAAGTACATTAATTTTGTCAGGCTTAGAAAGAACTTATTTATTGTATAGTGTTAAATGGAAATAAGTAAAAAATATAGTTTTTAACTTTATAAAAGTCAATTAAATAGATTTATTAAATGAGCTGATTTATGTGTGGTATTACTGGAACAATATTTACAAAAGAACTTGACCTAAGCTCTAGAGTTGATCCAAATTCAATTCTTGCTGGATTAGTTGATCCAAATAAAGAAATAAGCCATCAACAAATCGATGAATTATTTAAATTTTCAGAAATGTATAAAAGTGATATAAATTTTTTGAATTATTTTGAATCTCAATCTGAACAACAAACAATCAAAAAAATAGTAAAAATTTTCCGAGAAAAATATGATTCGTACATTGAAAACAATATAACCAATACGAAACAGCATGAAACAAATTCTTGGCAGGATGATCGTGATAAGATATTAGACACAATCTGGTTTTTAGAAGATGAATTAACTTTTCGTTATAATTTCGTTAAGAGTTTTCTAGATGATGAAAAAAAACATCAAAATCTTAGACATTCGTTGCAATTTTTTAAAACATTAAATTCTATTATAAATTCGATTAACCTCTTAGAAATGAGAGGTAGAGATTCTCTTGGTTTGTGTTTTCAGTTTGTCCTAGAGCTAAATGAAGCAAATCTAGAATGGTATAAAACGACAGAAATTGAAAAACATTTTTCATCAATTGTTGGAAATAAGATAGTCATACATACTATTTACAGGACTTTTAACAGAATAGGGTCGCTGGGAGAAAACTCAAAAGAAGTACTACATGAGCTTAGAGCGGATAAGGAAATTATGGATATTATCAAATCAGGAAGGTATGAGAGTACATCCATAGTTGCACATACTCGATGGGCCTCTGTAGGAATGGTTAATCAACAAAATATTCATCCGTTAATTAATCTAACAAAAACATCAGATCAAATTCCAACTATTTTATCTTTTGTAAATGGTGATATTTATAACTACAAAGAGATTTATCAAAATATGATATGGCAGGATGAAGTTGAGTATAACTTGAATGAGGAGAATGATTCAATTGGTTTATCCTATTTATTTTCAGAAAAAGGTTCTCTTTCTACTTTGGGAAAGATCCAGAAAAAATTATTAAACATTGTTGGTTATTTAACTGGAATTATTCTATCTGATGAAAGCCCAGGTAAAGTTCTTCTTATAAAAAAAGGAAACCAGGGAATGTTTTTGGGTAAAAATAATGATCGTATATATTTTTCTTCTGATGCCTATGGTCTCGTAGATGATTGTAGTCGAGTCTATAATTTAGATAATGGGTGTTTTGGCTTACTTGAGTTGGAAAGTAATAAATCAGAAATAAATATATATGGAATTAACTCATCTTTCGAGAAAACAATTAAAGATAAAAACTATGCCAAGCTGACAATAACTTCAAGAGATGTCTCAAAGAAGTCGTTCAAACATTATTTGTTGAAAGAAATATATGAGACCAAAGATATAGTCGAGTCGACACTTCGTAGATACTTAACAAATTAAGAATTAATATATTTAAATGATCAAAGGCGATTTATTGCAAATCCCAAAAAAGCTATTACATAAGTTTCAGGTAAATGAAATAGATGAAATAGTGATTATGGGCATGGGCACATGCCATACAGCAGCTATTGCCATAGCCGCTATTATGAGTAATCATTCTGCTATTAAAGAATCAAAAATAAGAGTTCAAGCCTATTTAGCAAGTGAGTTAAGTGCATTTCATATTAGAGAAAATATGGATAGCACAGTTCTGATTGCAATTGCGCAGTCTGGAACTACCATGGATACAAATGTCGCCGTGAAAATGGTAAAAGAACGAGGCGCATATACTTTGGCAATTTTGAATAAGAGAGATGGTGATATTTCTTATTTGGTAGATACGACTCTTTACTTGGGTAATGGCAGGGATATTGAGATTGCAGTACCCTCCACAAAAACATATATTTGCCATATTCTTGTCGGTTATATTCTTACAGATTTCCTTGGTCAAGAAATAAGCAAACATGGCAAGAATAATTATCCGGCTCTAGGAAAACTTATTGATTTACCAAAGCAATTATCGACCACAATAGAAAATTTTAACTCGATCAAACTGACCACATGTTTGAACAAGTTTTTGGAGATTCCACATTGGTATGTTGTATATGATAGCCCTGAAAGTTTTATTGCAGGGATAGAAGCCAGAATTAAACTATCCGAATGCTGTTATCAATCTGTTCCAGTATTGAGTGTAGAAGAATTTATAGATGCAGGTGTAAATAATTCTGTTGTTATATTATTAGCGGGAAGTTCAAGATTGAAGATTCAAGATTTTTTGGATAAAGCGAATAAATGTAATAATTACATTGTATTGGTTGGTGACAATAGAATAATCGGTAAGACTCAATTACCAAATGATTCTATGACTAAAATACAATACACGAATGGTTCAAGAGATTTAGCGATTATTCCTATGGTCATTAATTGTCAACTTTTGGCATATAACATCGCACTGAAGCTTGACAGCAGACAACATTTTTTTCTGAACCTGGTAGATCATATTGATAGTCAGGAGGATTCTAAAACTAGGTTACAAGAAATGTTGTCTATTGAAAAAAACGATCCACGCTTTACGGGATATCAAGAAGAAAAACTGGTTAGTTTAAGAAATAATATATCACAATTATTAATATCTTCGAAAAACAAGAGTGTTGAATTGGTTAAGGAAGATCTTTGGTATCTTGCACGTTATTCAATGCGGCCAATTGATACTATAAAACACCAGGCAAAGACTATAACTGTAGGAACTCAACGCCAAAAACAGACTTCGACAAATAAATCTTCAACTGTTTTTTTGGACATTCAAAATGAATTCCCATTTTCTTCCTATCACTTCAATAAGCAACGTTCCAAAAAAATAGGCAAAACAAAGAAGCCTACTGCATCTTTAATAGGGAAAAAAGTAGATTATAAACTACTAAAGTTTATGGTGAATTTTCTAAATGGTAGCAGTCTGAATTTCGATGATCTTCCAAACTTTGACTATCAAATAGAAGAGGAAGAGGGAGAGTATATTAATGATATTATTTTCCTAATTAATCAGTGTAAGAATGGGAGTAGAAATAGTAAGGAAATAAATAGAAAAGATGAATTTTTTCTTCAAGATAACCCTGAAACTCAAAAACTTGTGAAGCAGCTAGAAAATAATTTTGGTAAGATTGAAAACGATGTGATTCGTTCATTGATGAATGGTATGGGTGCCTGTATCTCTATCCTACGCTTTTTTCTAAAAAGTTCTGATGAAGATAGACTAAACCATTACATTAGCATGTTAGTTGAGCAAATTACACTTGCATATAATCATTCTGAGAGTTCAGAAAATAAAGTCCGTATGGATGAAATTTCTCAAATGTTTAATAATGCAAAAAATATCAAGTTTATTGGTAGTGGTGAGAATTATGATGCTGCTAAGTACTTAGCAGCATTATCAATAAAAAAATTCAGCAAACCATTTTCTTTTGATGTTTTAGAGAATCATAAACACATCGACATGTCTGCTGAAGCATTAATAATTAATTTAATTTCTAATATTCTGGATGATAGTTATCAGAACGATGCTTATTCTGAAATTGAAAAAGAAAACGCCCACAATAATGTGCCTATAATCATTACAAATTCATTTGATAATAGATTTGATGATATGAGTATAGAAGTTTTTAAGATTCCATGTGTAGCGAAAGAGATTGCATTATTGACCTACATGATACATTTTAAAAAATTGCTATTTTAGTTATGTCTTCATCTTCAAAAATATTTAAAGAAAAGTTCTCATTTAAAGATGTTGAAGGGATTATTGATAGAATCAATGAACTTAAAATATTAATTATAGGCGACACTATTATTGATGAATATAAGTATGTATCTTTCTTGGGGAAGCCATCAAAAGAAAATATTACTTCGACTCTTTATGAAGAAACAGAGAAAAAGGCTGGGGGTGTTCTAACCGCAATTAACATTCTGTCATCTTTTTGTAACAAAATTGATTACATCACAGTAACGGGCGACAGTGATGATGATGAAATATTTCTTTCAGAATATTCCGCAAAAAATATCAATAAAAAAATAATTTTTAAGAGACCGTATCCAACTACGAAAAAAACTAGATTTGTAGTCCGTGGAAAACAACTTAGAAAGCTTTTTGAAGTCTATGAAATGAATGATGAATTTTTAGATCAAGCTATTGAAGACCAGATTATAAAATATCTTGATAAAAATCTTGCAGAATATGACTTGGTTATTGTACAAGATTATGGACATGGTCTTATTTCAAATAAAATTATTTCTAAGCTTGAAGATAAATCAAAATTTTTAGCTGTAAATGCACAGATTAATTCTGGTAATTTTGGATACAATATCATTACAAAATATCAGAAGGCAAAATATTACTGTTTGGATGTCCCTGAGGCGCGCATGGCGGTAAACAGCAAATACATGACACCTGAAGCAATACCAAAAAAGCTTCTGGATATAACAAAAGGTGAGTTTGTTGCTATTACTATGGGGAAAGAAGGTAGTATTTCTTGTAATTCATCTGGTGAAACATGTCGTTCTCCTGGATTAGAGAATCAGAGTAAGATTGTTGATACAATGAGCGCTGGTGACTCCTACTATGCCTTGTCAGCCCCAGTTTTACTTCTTTCTAATTCAATCCAATTGGCCGCTTTGGCAGGAAATGTAGCTGGCGCAATGAAAGTAGGAGCTTCAGGTATGCATGATCTAATAGATAAAAAAGTTTTTTTAGATAAACTCAAATCAAGATTGAATTCATAAACCCATTAGGTTTATTATATGGGTAAGATTTGACAACTTTTTAAATAATTATAAATGAAACATTTAAAGAATTATTTGAGGTGTTTTGCGTTAAGAATTATGTAAAAGATAAATTTATAAAATAAGAAAATCTATGAAAAATATATTTATTACGGGTGGAGCAGGTTATGTCGGTGCTGTATTGGTGCCCCATCTACTTGAAAAGGGCTTTAATGTAACCGTTTTAGACCTTATGATTTATGGTAAACATGTTTTGCAAAGGCATGATAACTTAAATGCTGTTAAAGGTGATATAAGAGACCAAGATTTATTGAAAAAATTAATCCCTGGCCATGATATAGTAATACATTTGGCTTGCATTTCAAATGACCCTAGCTTTGAATTGAATCCAGAATTAGGCAAAAGTATAAATCTTGATGCCTTCAGGCCTTTAGTAGAAATTTCTAAAAATTCTAAAGTTAAACGCTTTTTTTATGCATCATCTTCAAGTGTATATGGTATTAAAGATGAACCTAATGTTCACGAAGAAATGGAATTAGAACCCTTGACAGATTATTCTATTTTTAAAGCAGACTGTGAAAAAATATTAGCAGAATACCAATCAGATGATTTCACTACTACCACAATCCGTCCAGCAACTGTATGTGGCTACTCTCCTCGTCAGCGGCTCGATGTGGTTGTAAATATATTGACTAATTTGGCTTATCATAAAAGAGAGATTTCAATTTTTGGAGGAGACCAGCTTAGACCAAATATACATATTGCAGATATGGTAGAGGTGTACATGGTTCTAATTATGTCTCCAAAGGACAAGATTGCTGGAAAGATTTATAATGCGGGCTATGAAAATCATCCTGTAAAGGAAATAGCAGAAACTGTGAAAAATGTTGTTGGGAGTGATGTAAAACTTATTACAAGCCATTCAGATGACAATAGATCTTATCATATTTCATCAAATAAAATTAAAAATGAGCTAGGTTTTATAGCAAAACATACGATTAGTGATGCAGTTGAGGATTTGTGTGATGCTTTTGATCAAAATTTATTACCAAATTCTCTTGATGATGAAATGTATTTTAATATTAAGAGAATGAATAACTTGGAGCTAAATTAGTCATGAAAGTAAGGTATTCATATCTACCACAACAATTTGAAGATTGTGAGGACCTATGGCAGGATCTAAGAGATTTTGTTGCTACAGGTGATTTTACTTTAGGAGAGCCCTTGACTCGTTTTGAAGAAAGCTTTGCTAAATTGATTGGAACTAAATATGCAATTGGAGTGAATTCTGGGACTGATGCAATTAAGTTATCCTTAAAGGCTATGAATATTGGCCCTGGAGATGAAGTTATTACTGCTGCAAATACTTATGTAGCTACCGTTGGCCCTATATGTGAACTTGGAGCAACACCTGTATTTGTTGACTGTAATGATACTTTTTGTATGAATACTGACCTAGTAGAGGAGAAAATTAATAAAAAAACAAAAGCCTTTTTACCAGTGCACTATACCGGTTATATGACTGATATGAGGGTGATAAATCGTCTTTCTGATAAGTACAATATTCCAATTTTAGAGGATGCATGTCAATCAATTTTAGGTGCAATTGATGGAAAGAATGCTGGAACATGGGGAAAGGCTGGTGCATTTTCATTGCATCCACTTAAAAATATAAATGTTTGGTCAGACGGAGGTGTAATTGTTACTGATGACGAAGAGCTATATATAACACTTAGATTGATAAGAAATCATGGTTTTATTGATCGTGATACTGTTGCCATGATGGGATGTAATTCAAGGCTCGATACTCTTCAGGCTGTTGTTGGAAATTGGATACTGCCTCAAGCTAAATCTATATCTGATAAACGAATTAAAAATGCAAGCTATCTTGATAATGGACTCCAAAAAATAAATGAAATTTCTATTCCATATAGACCTAAAGATTTTCGTTTAGTTTTTCATCTTTATATTATTTTTGCAAAAGATAGAGATGGTCTTTTAGAATTTTGCCTTGAAAAAGGTATTGAAGCAAAAATTCATTATCCTATTCCTATTTATAAACAATTTGCTTTAAAGCATCTAGGTTATAAAGATGGAGATTTTCCAGTTACAGATGAGCATGTTGAAAAAATAATCACCTTTCCTTGTGATCAGCATCTTGAGCAAATACAACTAGACTATATTA
>CABXJL010000029.1:0-14297 GCA_902512485.1 uncultured Gammaproteobacteria bacterium | reverse complement strand
TGGAGTTAGTATTGAAAGAGCTCTGGCGTTATATAAAAAAGCAGAACTTTCAAAGCATATAGATGTTTTTGGTTTAGATTATCATATTGGATCCCAGATTACCGAAGTTTCACCTTTTATTGAAGCTCTTGAAAAGGCGCTAGAGTTGATATCACAATTGAAAGCTGAAGGAATTAAGATGTCACATATTGACATAGGTGGCGGTTTGGGCATTGCATATAATGACGAGAAAACAATCAATATTGAAAAATATATTCAATCAGTTCTCGATAAGGTAGGTGATCTAGAAGTAATATTGGAGCCTGGTCGAGCTATTGTAGGAAATGCTGGTATCTTTGTCACTCAGGTTGAATATCTCAAGCAAGGCGGTGTTAAATCATTCGCTATTATAGATGGTGCAATGAATGACTTACAGCGTCCTTCTCTTTATGGTTCATATCACCAAGCTATTGCTGTTGAAAATAATACAAAAGGAATAAAAGATACGTGGGATTTGGTTGGACCGATTTGTGAAACTGGTGATTTCTTGGCAAAAGATAGAGAATTAACACTCGCACAGGGAGATTATATTGCTTTAATGTCTGCTGGTGCTTACGGTTTTGTTTTAAGTTCTAATTATAATTCTAGACCAAGAGTTGCAGAGGTCATGGTGTCTGGCAGTAACCATGCATTATTACGTAAACGTGAAACTATTGGTTCTTTATTTGAAAATGAATCTATCTTCAGTAATGAAATTAACTAACAATCAAAAAAAACATTTGCGTAGACTTGCACATGACTTAAGGCCGATTGTGATGGTAGGTCAGCAAGGTCTTAGTGACACCGTTTTGGCTGAGCTGGAATCAACAATGACCAAGCATGAACTCCTTAAAATAAAAGTTCGTGCTAGTGACCGTGAAGAGAAACAACAGATAGTAGACAAAATACTTAATTTCTCAAAAGCAGCATTAGTTCAAGTTATCGGTGGTGTATTGATTATTTACCGACCTTTTGATGAGAGCCCTAGTATTATTTTGCCTAGGACATGAGTGTTCATATAGACTCAATCTTACAATTTATAATGACCTTAGACAATGAAAATTGCGATTAGTGCGGCAGAAAATTCGGGCGATCTTATCGCTTCAGCCCTAGTCAAATCATTACTTGAACTTCAACCCGATTGTCAAATAGAGGGTTTAGTGGGTAACAAGATGATTGATGCAGGTTGCCAAAGGTTGTGGCATATTGATCGGGCCAACGTAATGGGACTGAGTGAAGTAGTTCATAAGCTACCCTCATTATTGCGATTAAGAAATTCAATTGTTAAATACTTTTCTGAAAACAAGCCAGATGTTTTTATTGGCGTAGATTCTCCCGACTTTAATTTTAAGATTGAACAAAAACTAAAACAACGTGGTGTCAAAACTGTTCATTTTATTAGTCCATCAGTATGGGCATGGCGTTCGAATCGAATTATAAAAATTAAAGCTTCAACAGATTTAATGCTTTGCCTTTTCCCTTTTGAAGTGGATTTTTATGAAAAACATGGTCAAAAAGCTTTATTTGTTGGTCATCCTCTGACTGAAAAATTGCAACCTAGACAAAACTACAAGCCGAGTAAAAAAGTTTTATTGATGCCTGGATCACGTGAAGCAGAAATAAAATCTTTGTTGCCTGAGTTGTTATCTGCTGTTGATTTAATGCGCGAGCAGGATTCAAAAATACAGTTCTCATTAGCTCTTGCTAATGACCACTTTAAGGAGTGGGTTGAGGATCGAATCCATAAATCAGGGATAGGGCTCAGCGTTGGCGACGCTTACGCACAAATCGCACAATCGGATTTAGTGATTGTCGCCTCGGGCACTGCAACACTTGAAATAGCGATGCTTGGTGTACCGATGGTAGTTGTTTATAAACTTTCAGGTGTCAGCTATCAGATTGTAAAACGCCTTTTAAAAACCGAATTTATTTCTCTACCGAATGTAATTTTAGGAAAAGAGGTTGTTCCAGAATTGATTCAAGACAGTGCTAATGGAAAAAATATTGCAAACGTTGCTATGCAAATAATCATCTCTGATAATTCAAAACTAGTCTCTGAATTGAGAAAGATCCATAGGCAATTACATCAAGAGTCTAGTGCTCAATCTGCAAAAGCAATTCTCGAGTTTGTTGATGAGTAAGATTCTAAGACAAATTGTTAATATGGCTTTGTCAGAGGATATTGGCACTGGAGATTTGTCATCTAGTTTACTTGATGACAATATTGCAAATGCTAAAATCATCTGCCGTGAAAAAGCAATAATTTGTGGAATTGATTATTCTGATCTTTGTTTTGCTATCCTTGACCCAGATATCGTAATAGATTGGAAAATTGAAGAAGGGGAAGAGGTAGCTCCTGATCGTGTGATTTGTCATCTGAAAGGGAAATCTCAGGCAATTATCAGCGCAGAACGAACTGCGCTTAATTTCCTGCAGACGCTCAGTGGCACAGCAACTCAAACTAATAAATTAGTGAGTATGATTAAGCATACGAATGCACAATTATTAGATACTAGAAAAACTATTCCAAATTTGAGATATGCTCAAAAATATGCTGTTGAGTGTGGTGGTGGAGTGAATCATCGGATGGGCTTGTTCGACTGTGTTTTGCTTAAAGAAAATCATATTTTATCGATTGGTTCACTTGAAAGATCTATAGAAAAGGCTCTTTTTAAGTTCCCAAATAAACCTGTTATTGTTGAAATTGAGTCACTTGATCAGCTTAAGATAGCTTTATCAATAAAAGATATAACCCGAATCCTTTGTGATAATTTTTCTATTCAAGAGTTGATTGAAGCAGTAGCTATGGCTAAAGGAATATGTCCATTAGAGATTTCTGGAAATATAAACGAGAAAAATATAATTGAATACGCTGAAACAGGGGTGGATTTTATCTCAATTGGTTCAATTACAAAAAATATTCATTCAATCGATTTATCTTTAAGGTTGGCCTAAATTAGGCGCTAGCTACGAAAGTTGAACTTAGATTATCTTCTCGAGTGTTATAGCGCAAAGGCTGGTTTTGGAAATCCACAACTTTGCCGCCCGCTCCTTCTAAAATACAGACACCAGCAGCTGTATCCCATTCAGAGCAACGGCCAAATTTAGGGTAATAATGGTTGCGACCCTCTGCGATTGAGCAAAATTTTAGAGCGCTCCCCAAACGGAAGATTTCAAAATTAGTCTTTGATCGGAGGTGTTTTTGGAGTTGTTTGTTTTTTGTAGAATGCCTTCCAATAACAATATTTTCCCATCGCTTAGGCTTTTGAGTGTGAAGCTTATATAAAATATCATCTATGAGTTTGATTGAAGTTTGTCCTGGTATTCGGTAATAGTGAATCTTGTCAAAGGGTGAGTAGATTAGACCAAAAACAGGATAGTTTTTTTCTACATAGGCAATGCTTATACAAAACTCTTGGGTTCCATCTAAAAAATCTCTAGTTCCATCTAAAGGGTCAATCAACCAATATGCATTCCAATCCTTACGAACAGATAAGGGAATGTTTTTAGACTCTTCTGACAATATTGGAACATCTGGAGTAATATTTTTTAATGTCCCTGTGATAAGATTGTGGGAAATTTTATCTGCTTGAGTAAGAGGCGTATTATCGGATTTTACAATGAAACCCATGTTATCGTTATGAAGAGCCATGATAGCCTCGCCAGCCTCATAAGTTAGTGATATAAGCTTTGGAAGTAATGATGAAAACATGGATTTATTATAACCCCACACTTGAATAAATTTTTTCAGTAACTCTACTCGTTGAGTAAAATTTTTGAGGAAGAATTTATCCCAAGGAAGAAATAAATTTTTTTAGCTATTGGAGGTGGTGGGCCTACTTGGACTTGAACCAAGGACCAATCGATTATGAGTCGACTGCTCTAACCAGCTGAGCTATAGGCCCCGGGAAAGTATTATTCCAAAAAACTTTGTAATTTATGAGCACGTGAAGGGTGTCTTAGCTTTCGTAACGCTTTTGCTTCAATTTGTCGAATTCTTTCTCGAGTAACGTCAAATTGTCGACCGACCTCTTCTAAAGTGTGATCTGTACTCATATCGATCCCGAAACGCATCTTCAAGACTTTAGCTTCTCTTGGAGATAAATTAGCCAAAAGTTCACCAGTAGTTTCTTTAAGACTCTCACGAGTAGTAACTTCGACTGGTGAAGATAGTTTTTCATCTTCGATAAAATCACCAATTGTAGAATCTTCATCGTCACCAACTGGATTCTCCATAGATAAGGGTTCTTTGGCAATTTTAAGTATTTTATTAATTTTATATTCTGGCAATTCCATCTCAATTGCAAGCTCTTCTGGTGTGGCTTCTCGTCCAAATCTTTGTAAAAGTTGTCTTCTGACTCGATTTAGTTTGTTAATTGTTTCAATCATATGAACAGGAATACGAATCGTGCGAGCTTGATCAGCAATTGAACGAGTAATCGCTTGACGAATCCACCAAGTGGCATATGTTGAAAATTTGTAACCACGTCGGTACTCAAACTTATCAACTGCTTTCATTAAGCCAACATTGCCTTCTTGAATTAGGTCTAAGAATTGCAAACCTCGGTTTGCATATTTCTTTGCGATTGAGATAACAAGGCGTAAATTCGCCTCAATCATTTGACTTTTCGCATTTTTTGCCTTACGGTCACCCTGTCGAAGTTTTTTATTAATATCTTTTAACTCAGATATTGTAATTTGCATAGAAATTTCATGCTCTAAAAGGCTTTTTTGTGCATAGTAGATATTGTCTTTATATACTCCTAAAGCTTTTTTTAGAGTGCTATCAAAGTTAGTCGATGTTAGCCAATCAAAGTTAGTTTCATTTCCAGAAAAAGAATCATAAAAAAGTTTTCTTGGCATGCCAGCATCAAAACAAGCTTGGCGAATAATATTTTCTTCTTTTTTCACATCATTAACGCGATGAAAGACAACTTCCATCATGGTGCTGACTAATTTTGGTGCCAGCCTCAACTCTGATATGTTCTCTGAGAATTTCTGTCTAGCTTTGACTGTTTTGTTATCAAGATAACCATTCTTATTATTTGAATTAACATAGCTCTTAAAGGTTTTTTGGATTTTTTCAAAGAGTTTATATACTTCCTCTTCGTTTGGACCCGTATATTCCAACTCTTCAAATTCTTCTTCCTCTTCTGCACTAATCTCGTCAAGTTCCATCTCTTCAAGATGGGCTTGTCTTTCGATAATAAGAGCTTGCTTTTCTTCAAACTCTTCAGCATCACCTTGATAGCCGATGACAACGTCAGTCATCTTACATTTACCCTCCTCGAGTCTTGTGTATGCTTTAAAGAAATAATCAGAAATTTGAGGATAAAGTGAAATGGCTTGCATAATTTGATAAACACCCGCTTCTATCTCCTTTGCAATTCGAACCTCGTCCTTTTGTTCAAGTAATTCCACCACACCCATCTCTCTCATATACATTCGGACAGGGTCAGTAGTTCTTCCAAATTCTGAGTCAAGTGCGGCCAAAGCAGCCACAGCCACCTCAGCAGAATTTGCTTGCGCTTTGCCACCAGATTCCATGACTAATGTGTCAGCATCTGGTGCCTCATCAGAAACAACAATATCTAACTCTTCTAAAATAGTAACAATTGGTTCTACTTGTTCAGGAGTCAGTAAGTCTTCTGGCAGGAGGTCATTAATTTCAGAGTAAGTTAAGTAGCCTTGCTCCTTGCCTATTGTTATTAGGCTATTCAGTGCTTGTTTGCGAACTTCTGTGGTTGTTTTCATAATTGAGTTTTTTACAAAACAGAGAGAGAATTATACCTAAGTCAGCTCATTTTTTTTATTCATAATTCAGTGTCTTAGAAAGGTTAATATTACTTCGAATCAAGAAAAATTGAACTAATTGATTTCTCTTCACTAATCCTTCTGATAACGTCTGCAAGTGTTGGTGCAATTGACAATTGTCTAATTTTTGAGCAAGCCATCGCGTTGTCTGCCAAAGGTATTGTGTTGGTGGTTACAACTTCATCTAAAGAAGAATTGGATATGTTGTCTACAGCCATCCCAGAAAGAACCGCATGTGTTGCATAGGCTACAACCTTATTGGCACCTTTCTCTTTTAAGATATCGGACGCTTGGCAAAGTGTGCCAGCAGTATCAACCATATCATCTACAATAATACAAGTACGTCCAGAAACATCACCGATTACATTCATCACTTTAACTAAATTAGGCTCTGGGCGTCTTTTATCAATAATCGCCAGGTCAGCGTCATTAATTCTTTTTGCTGCAGCTCTCGCTCTAGCAACGCCGCCTACATCTGGCGAAACAACAACTACGTCATCGTAGTTGCAATTCAAAATGTCTTTAACTAAAACGGGTTGTGCGTATATGTTATCTATAGGGATATTAAAAAATCCTTGTATTTGATCGGCGTGTAAATCCATCGTCAAGATGCGGTCAACACCTGATGTTTCAATCATTTGAGCAACTAGTTTAGCTGTAATTGGTACACGAGTCATGCGAGAGCGTCTATCTTGTCTTGAATAACCTAAATAAGGAACCACAGCAGTAATTCGACCAGCTGAGGAACGTCTAAGCGCATCTACCATCACTAACAATTCTATGAGTGTTTCAGCTGGGGATGGGCCGCAGGTTGGCTGAATGACAAAGACATCACAGCCGCGAACATTATCTAGTATTTCAATCTGTGACTCACCATCACTAAATTGACCAACAAAAGCCTTGCTTTGGGTAATTTCTAGATTATCAATAATTTCGGAAGAAAGATTTGGGTTGGCATTTCCGCTAAAGATTTTGATTCTTTCTAAAGACATCCGGCTGTGCTCTTATTGATGTAGCTGACAATTATACAAAAAAATTACCTAATTAATCATAATAGTTTTTTGCCAGTGTTTTTATCGATGATTTATAACAGTTCATTAATAAATGGTGTTATATCTTCAGGCTCAACTGTTGAACTAAAACGTTTAAAAGGGGTACCGTTACGATCTATTAGGAATTTAGTAAAATTCCATTTAATACTGTTGTTTAACTTGCCCTTTAATTCGCTTTTTAAATATTTATAAAGCGGGTGGGTATCTGCACCATTAACTTTAATCTTTTTTGACATAGGGAAGGTAACATCATATTTGTGGCTACAAAAATCTACTATTTCTTCTGAAGATCCGGGCTCTTGTTTGCCAAATTGGTTGCATGGAAATCCAATTACTACAAGCCCATTGTCTTTGTATTCTTGGTAAAGCTTTTCTAGTCCAGTGTAGTGATAGGTTAAGCCACAATAACTTGCTGTATTAACAATTAGGATTACCTTTCCTTTGAATTTACTCAAAGAAATTTCTTCACCATTAAGTTGATTAATATTGAATTGATAAAATTCTTTACTCATTAGTTGCTCCTAATAGAGAAAAATGGCTGGGATGGCAGGATTTGAACCTGCGCATGACGGGATCAAAACCCGTTGCCTTACCACTTGGCGACATCCCAATTGTTTGTTGGTGATCTATCTATCGCTTGTGCGACAAAACCAGACCACTGTGATGGCAGTTTTTCCTTTGCTATCACTGCATCTTCTTTGTTTTCAAAGGCTATAAAAACACAACATCCACTACCCGTCATTCTAGCAACACCAAGATGGTTTTCAGTAGAGTCTAGATGGTTTAAAGCTAGTTGTATCTCACCTTCCAGTTCAATTGCAGCATCTAAGCAGTCGTTATGTGGATTTGAAACCAATGAAAAGTCTGATATTTTCCTTTGTACCGGTGACATTGTCAATGCTTTGTGGGTGAAAATTTCTTGAGTAGATACATGTTTATTGATTGAAACAACTAAATAAAAAAATCTTGGCAAATTGATGGGAGTTAGAATATCACCTTTGCCTTCAGCCCATGCACTGTGACCATTGACAAATACTGGGACATCGGCGCCCAGAGTTTGACCTATATCTAGGAGCTCGCTTTTAGGTAAACTTAGATTCCATAAATCATTAAGTGCTATCAAAACCGTGGCTGCATTTGAGCTTCCTCCCCCAAGACCGCCCCCGGTAGGTATTTTTTTAATGACACCGATATCAACTCCAGATAATGTTTTCGAGTATTTTTTTAAGATATTTGCGCTGCGTAAAATTAAGTCTTTTTCAGGCGAAATTGTTTCGTTGCCATAAATACGGTTTATTTCACCATCATTCCTTAAGCTGAAAATAATTTCATCGCCATAATCTAGGAGCTGAAAAATGGTTTGAAGGTTATGGTAGCCGTCTCCTCTTTTTGAGGTAATGTGCAAAAATAGATTAATTTTTGCGGGTGCAAGATAGGTAACTTCAGGCATCAATAAAGTGTTCTCGATAGTGCTTCAATTCATTGATTGAATCGTATATGTCTGATAAGGCTAAATGCTTTGATTGTTTGAATGAAGCGGTAACAACTTTAGGCTTCCAGCGAACTGCCAGCTCTTTTAGTGTTGAGACGTCGATATGACGGTAATGGAAAAAATTCTCAAGCTTAGACATGTAGATGTAAAGAAATCTTCTGTCTTGGCAGATTGAATTACCGCACATTGGCGAAGCGCCTGAATCGACATACTTCACCAAGAAATCCAAAGTCTGTTTTTCGGCATCATTTAAAGAGATTTTGCTTTCCTTTACTCGCTGGACCAGGCCAGACTTAGTATGTTGACGAGTATTCCATTCATCCATACTGTCTAGATATTTGTTGTCCTGATGGATTGCTAATGAAGGTCCCTCTGCTAAAACATTGAGATCAGCATCGGTCACAACAGTGGCGATTTCAATAATAATATCTTTTTCTGGAACCAGCCCTGTCATTTCTAGGTCTATCCAAATAAGGTTTGTCTTTTTATTCATTGCAGAACTAACTGTTACTGGCCTTAACGTAATCATCAAGTTTTTGTTGCGCGCTACCATTCGACAATGCTTGGTTCGCTCTGTCAACACCTGATTGCATTGAATTGGTTAGTCCGCTTACATAAATCGCTGCACCTGCATTTAAAGAGATAATATCTTTTGCAGTTCCATTTTGACCTGAGAAAGCCTCCTTAATGAGTGTAAGAGAACCCTCAGCATCGTCAGCTTTAATATCATTTAAATTACCTAAACCAAGACCTAATTCTTCAGGATGAATTGAGTATGTAGTGACAACTCCGCGTTTTAATTCAGCGATAAATGTTTGATCGGCAATAGATAGTTCGTCGAGACCATCGGCAGAGTGAACGACCATCACGTGGCGAGATCCGAGACTTTTAAGTACATTAGCAATAGGTTCAATCAAGCTTTGATCATAAACACCCATCACCTGATTGGGAGCCTTAGCTGGGTTAGTAAGGGGACCTAAAACGTTAAATATCGTTCGTACCGCTAGCTCTTTTCTTGGACCAATGGCGTGCTTCATGGCGCTATGGTGGGCCGGTGCAAACATAAATCCGACACCAATCGTTTCAACACATTGACTAATAAAATTCGGACTTAAATCAAGATTAACTCCTGCAGACTCTAGGACATCAGCGCTGCCTGATTTTGAAGAGATTGATCGATTACCATGCTTAGCGACCTTTCCGCCAGCTGCGGCAACAACAAAGGCAGAAGCAGTAGAGATATTAAACAATCCCAAGCCGTCACCGCCAGTTCCACAGGTATCAACCAGATAATCTAAACTGCTAATTTCTACAGGTGTAGCGAGAGATCTCATGACTTTAGCACTGGCAGTGATTTCTTCAATAGTCTCTCCTTTCATTGATAGCCCAACTAAAAAAGCGCCAATTTGTGCATCAGTTGTCTGACCCGTCATGATGCTGTTCATTACATCATGCATTTGATCTTCGTTTAAATTTTGTTTTGCAATGACTGCTTTGATAGCTTGTTGTATGTTCATGTTATATTTTGACTCATTAGGTATTCAATATCTTTTACTTCTTTGACTGCAGACTTTGATAAAACATGATGGCCGTCTTTGGTTACCAACACATCATCTTCAATTCTAATACCAATATTCCAGTACTTAGGGTCAATTTTATCATTCTTGCGAATATAGATTCCTGGTTCCACAGTTGTTACCATGCCTTCTGCAAAATCTCTAAAATCGTTATCAATTTTATATTCACCGACATCATGCACATCCAGTCCTAACCAGTGCCCCGTTTTATGCATATAAAACTCAGTTAAATTATCCAGATCTTTCATGATGCCAATTTTGTTGAGTTCACGAGAGATAATGTCACAGGAGATTTCATGAGGAGTATTTACTTTTTCACCAGGTTTGATAGATGCGATAGCAGACTTTTGTGCACTCAAAACAATTTCATATATCTGTTTTTGAGCTTTACTAAAGCGTCCATTAATTGGAAAAGTGCGTGTAATATCCGATGCGTAACCCAATGACTCACAACCTGCATCAATCAGTAGTAAATCACCGTCATTTAATAATTTGTTATTTTCTGTGTAGTGCAGGATACAGCTGTTTTTCCCGCTAGCAACAATAGGTGGATAGGCGTGATCAGCATTTCCGGTTCGAAATTCTGCGTCAATCTCTGCTGCAATATGGTATTCATATAATCCAGGTGACGCTTTTGTCATTGCTGCCATATGTGCTTTTGCAGCAAGATTGGCTGCAGTTTGCATATTTTGTATTTCATTAGAATCTTTTATGAGACGCATTTCAGATATTACAGTGTTCAGTGATTTGGTGTCATTTACAAGAATTGAAGTAATATTTTCATTAAGTTTGTTTGTACTAGAATCATCGAAATAAACAAGATTATTTTTATCAATGAGTTTATGAATTGTTTTTAAAAAGTCATTAATAGAATAGGCATTGTCTGCTAATAAGACTTTCGGAGCTGACTTTACACCAAGACGTTCGCCGTCCCAAATCTCTTTTGTTTTGTCTTTCGGTCGAACAAAGATGCTGTAGTTTTTGTTAGAGAAAACAGCAATAGCATCAGGCTCGGTAAAGCCAGTAAGGTACCAAAAACTACTGTCTGGACGAAATGGGTAATTGACATCACTATTCCTTTTTTGTTCACTATTAGTGCTAACAATAACTACACTATTGTCACCCAATCTGCTTAATAACTCTTGTCGTCTTTTTTGATGTATCATTTTCTTAAGAACATTTGGTACTCTGTAACTAATTCCAAAACGATACCATGAAAAAGATACGACTTTATCAAAATACTTTGTTCAAAGTAGGTAATAAGATTAGCTTAGAAAAAAATAATGAACATCACCTTCTTAAGGTATTACGCTTCCCTGTCGGTAACACAGTTACTCTGTTTAACGGGGACGGTTTTGATTACCAAGCAATAGTCATTAGTACAAAAAAAACTTGTAAAGTTGAAGTTCTTTCGCAACAAAAAAACGAAAGTGAGTCTAGCTTGGATCTAACCCTTGCACAAGGTATTGCCAAAGGTGAAAAAATGGATTTTTTAATCCAGAAAGCAGTTGAACTTGGTGTTACACGAATTATTCCAATACAAACTGAGCGCTGTGTTGTTAGACTGAAAACGGATAAAGTGGCTAAACGAATTGATCATTGGCAAAAAATAGCAAACCATGCATGTGCACAATCTGGGCGTTCTGTAATCGTGGATATCTTATTACCACAAACACTTACTGAGTTATTAAGTAAACCCAATCATGATGGTTTTGTGCTTCATCACCGTGCTACTGAAAACCTCAAAATGATGGAAAAAACATCAAAAGCAACGATTCTAATTGGTCCAGAGGGCGGCTTGAGCGATAATGAAATTAAACAAGCCATTACAGCAGGATTTCAACCAATTTTATTAGGAAAAAGGATTTTAAGAACTGAGACCACTTCGCTTGTGGCGATCGCTAATATGCAGCTTTTATGGGGTAGTTGAGGCTAATTTAGGTTCTCAGAGATGTTTAATAATTTATTCAACATCGCCCAGTTCAGCACTGAGCTCGCGAGCACGATCAAAGGCTGCTCTCGTTGCGCTGGCGACAATCCCTTCAAAATTTTGGTCTTGAAAGCACTCGATAGCGGCCTGTGTTGTGCCATTAGGTGAAGTGACATTGGTGCGAAGTGTTTTTGGATCCTTGCCGCTTCTGGTTGCCATCAGACTGGCACCAAAAGCTGTTTGAACGCTTAATTCTTTGGCTGTTTTTTCGTCTAAACCGAGTGCCATTCCTGCTTGAGTCATAGATTGCATTAGCAAGAAAAAATAAGCAGGGCCGCTACCAGAAATTGCTGTAATGGCATCAATGAGCTTCTCTTCATTAACCCAGAAGCAATCCCCGACAGATGACAGTATAGTAGTTACTAAAGCCTTCTGCTCATCATTAACAAGTTCGTTTTGAAATAAGCCTGTAACTCCATGTTGCATCAGAGCTGGTGTATTAGGCATTGTTCGAACTAGAGGGTAGTTACCGCCAAGCCAACGATTAATATCGTTTACTCTTATGCCAGCTACAATTGAGATGAATAGGTGGTTTGGTTTAATTTTCTCTCTCAGTCCAAGGCATACCTCTGTGAGGACTTGAGGCTTGACAGCGAATACTATGACGTCACAAACCTCTAAGAGCGAAGAGTTGTTTGCGAAGGTAGTGATATTGAGTTCCGCCTCTCTTTTTTGTAATAACTCATCATTAGGGTCACTTACCTTAATATTATTAGAGTCATAGCCGTTATTCAATAAGCCGCTAATCAGTGCATAAGCCATGTTGCCAGCTCCAATAAACCCAATGACTGTTTGGTTTTCCATATAAAATATCCCACTTGTTAAAACTTAAGTTAATTCTACCGAAATTGGTGTAAATATAGAACAATAATGAAAACATTCCAACCAAAATTAATAATGATCGATTTAGACGGAACTCTAGTCGACAGTGTCCCTGATCTTGCATATTGCATAGATGAAATGATGATGAAACTTGGTCTGCAAAAATGGGGTGAAGCCAAAGTTCGTCATTGGGTCGGTAACGGTGTTCCTAAGCTAGTAGAGAGGGCATTGACGGGGGAGCTCGAAGGACGACCAATAAAAGAAGTCTTTGATGTAGCTTATCCAATTTTTTTAGATCTTTATGAAGATAATAATGCTCAA
Organism: uncultured Gammaproteobacteria bacterium; assembly: GCA_902512485.1. Lineage (GTDB taxonomy): Bacteria > Pseudomonadota > Gammaproteobacteria > PS1 > Pseudothioglobaceae > Pseudothioglobus. Next base: position 1,211 of record CABXJL010000029.1, on the reverse strand, counting down.
AGGTCTTACTTGTATGATGGTGTTCGCGAAGGCTTAGATTACTTAAAATCTCAAGGATATCAATTAGGCTGTGTCACCAATAAATCAGAGCAATTTACTCACCCATTACTCAAAGTGTTAGGTATTTTTAATGATTTTAAAATAATAATTTCGGGTGATACTTTGGCTAAAAGAAAACCGGATCCTATGCCATTGCTATATTGTTCTGAACACTTTAATTTTAAGCCAGAAGAGTGCCTCATGTTGGGTGATTCTGTTAGTGATGTTAAGGCAGCTCGGGCTGCTGGTTTTGATATTATTTGCATGTCTTACGGTTATAATCATGGCAATGATATTGCGGATGAAAACCCTGATCTAGTAATAGATTCAATGAACCGGTTGAGTGACCATTTATAGTGAATTTTGATGACCAACATATTTGGCATCCTTATGCCAAAATTCCCAATGCAGTACCTACATATTTAGTAGAATCTGCGGACAAAGTCTATCTTAATCTCGAAGGAGGCAGGCGGGTCATTGACGGTATGAGTTCATGGTGGTCGATGATTCACGGTTACAACAATCCGGCTCTTAACCAAGCAATAAAAGCCCAGATTGATCGTGTTTCTCATGTGATGTTTGGGGGTTTAACTCATCAACCTGCTATTGATCTCTGTCAGCTTCTTATTCAAATAACTCCTCCGGGCCTTGACAAGGTATTTTTGGCAGATTCAGGTTCTGTTTCTGTAGAAATTTCGCTCAAAATGGCGTTGCAATACTGGTACAACAAGGGTCGAATAGATAAAACACATTTCGTGACTCCAAGGGGCGGTTATCATGGTGACACTTTTGGAGCGATGAGTGTTTGCGATCCAGAAAACGGTATGCACCATTTGTTCCAGGGCGTATTACCTAAACATTACTTTGTTACAAAACCAATTCTTAGAAACACCTCTGAAGCTCTTGCCGACCTTAACAAAGTCTTAAAGGAAAACCACAATAAAATTGCTGCAATGATTCTTGAGCCAATTGTGCAAGGGGCGGGCGGTATGAATATTTATGAGCCAGAATATCTTAAAGAAGTTAGGTCACTCTGTGATACCTTTGACGTGCTCTTAATTGTAGATGAAATTGCTACAGGTTTTGGTCGCACTGGAAAATTGTTTGCTTGCGAGCACGCTAATATTTCGCCAGACATACTTTGCCTGGGTAAGGCTTTGACTGGCGGTTAT
>CABXJL010000028.1:0-15282 GCA_902512485.1 uncultured Gammaproteobacteria bacterium | reverse complement strand
TCTGGTTTTTCTATAGAAAACATTTCAGACAGCTTACTCATGAATGAGACCTTTCTTTCAGGCATTTTGGTTGAAGGGTGGCTGGCTTCAATAACTGGTGTTTCCGGTCTTTCAAGATAATTAATTTCGTTGGGATTGATTTGAGGTTTCGATATACCTTGAAAGCTTTTGTGTTGTGATTTTTTGTCACCCTTTTGCTTATTTATGCTGAAATTTGGAAAATGCATGTACTGGTTAGGTAGCAGGGTTATCTTAATACCATGCTTAGCCTCCATTTCAATCATATTTTGTCTTTTTTCATTCAGTAGATAAGTGACCACTTCAATGCTTGACTGAATTGTAATATCACCATTGTTTTTGCTGGAGTTGAGGGAATCCTCTAGTTGACGAATAATTTTAAGCGCTAGTGTAGGTATGGTTGGTGTTGTTCCACTTCCGTTACATTGTGAACATGTTTTGCCTGTTGACTCTGCTAATGAGTTCATTAAACGTTGGCGTGACATTTCTAGCAAACCAAATCTTGATATTGTTCCAATTTGAACGCGTGCACGGTCATTGACTGTTGCTTTTTCCATAGCCTTTTCGATAGATACTCTGTTTTCTTCTGAGGCCATATCGATGAAGTCAATAACAATCAAACCTCCAATATCTCTTAGCTGCAATTGAATGGCTATTTCTTCTACAGCATTTAGGTTTGTTTTAAAAGCTGTGTCTTCAATATTGGTGCCCCTGGTTGCCCGTGCAGAATTAATGTCGATGGCTGTTAATGCCTCTGTTGCATCAAACACAATTGACGCTCCAGATTTAAGAGTCACTTCTCTGTTAAAGACACTTTTGACCTGTGATTCGATACTCATATGAGCAAACAAAGAATGTTCTGTGATGTCGAAATACTTAATTCGGTCAAGATAATGTGGCATCACAAAGCTAACAAAGTCTCGGGACTTTTGATAGGTCTCTAGGTCATCAATTATGACGCTATCGGTGTCCTCTCTAAGATAGTCACGTAGAGCCCTTACAGCTATATCGCTCTCTTGATAAATTAAAAAAGGTTCGTTTTGATTCTTTGATGCAGTTTTAATGGACTTCCAAAGTTGCGTCAAATGGTCTACTTCCCATTGCAATTCTTCAAGACCTTTTCCCGCACCTTCTGTACGAATTATTAGTCCTGAATGTTTTGGGACTTGCAACTTTGGTAAAAGGTTTTTTAGATCTTGTCGGTCGGCTGCATTAATCTGTCTTGAGATTCCAGCACTTTTTGGGTTATTAGGGGTGAGAATCATATAGGCGCCAGCCAAGTTGATGTAAGTGCTAAGAGCAGCGCCTTTATTGCCTCGCTCTTCTTTTTCAACTTGAACGATGATTTCTTGACCTTCCTTGAGAACGTCACTGATTGTTAGTTTATCGCCTTTGGGCTTGACGCTATTAGCAAAGAACCCTGAGACCTCTTTAAACGGCAAAAAGCCGTGTTTTTCTTTGCCATAATCTACGAAAGCAGCCTCAAGTGATTGCTCTACCCGAGAGACTCTTGCTTTGTATATGTTGCCCTTAGTTTTTCGATTTAGGCTGGTTTCAATGTTAAGATCAGTTAGCTTTTGGCTCCTTACTATAGCCACTCGGATTTCTTCTTTGTGGGTGGCGTTGATGAGAATTTGGTTCATGATAAAGTCCTATAATATCCGGACTATTGAGTACGTACAAGGCCTCAATACTTGTGTATTGTATTGGAATAAAGGGTTGATTAGAGTGATTCATCAATTACTAAATAGGGTCCTGTATGTGGTGTCAATTAGCCCAGTGTACTACCTTAATTTTTTTGTTTTTATTATTAAGGTATATGTAAAAAAATTCTTGTTGGTCGAAAAAAAATGTTCGACAGTTAAATTATACCATAGATACTCTAATTCAATATATTTACAGATTAAGGCTACGACCGCCATCGATGTTGATTATCTCACCTGTGATATATTTGGAATTCGCTAAAAATAACACCGCTTCTGCAATGTCATCTGGTGAGCCTTGCCTCCTAAGGGCTATTCTATCGAGCATCATTGTTTTTTCTTTGTCGGTTAGCTGAGAATCATCTTGAGGCCAGAGGATTGAACCTGGGGAAATACCATTGGCTCTAATATGGGGTGCTAATTCTTTGGCTAGTGTCTTTGTGAGCATTTTCAGGCCAGCTTTCGAAATGTTATAGATGGAAAAATTTTTCAATGGACGGTCGGAATAAATGTCAATAATGTTGACAATACTTCCCAGACTGGTCGCTAATACTTTACTTAGTCCCGTAGCAAGGAAAAAAGGTGCTCTAAGGTTAACGTTGATTATTTTATCCCAGTCCTCAATGGTGCTACTTTCTGTCAAAGTTGGGTAGAAAACAGAGGCATTGTTGACTAGTAAATCTAATGATTTGATTGTTTGAGTTAACTTTTTAATGGCTTCATTGTCTCCAAGGTCGGCAACCACTACTTGAGCAGAATTATTTCGCTTAGAATTAAGTTCATTGCAAAGTTTCTGGGCAATCTCTTTTGACTGGTGGCAATGAATAATGACTTTATAGCCATCTTCGTGAAGTGTTCTGACTATTTGAGCCCCGATTCGCACGGCTCCACCTGAAATTAAAGCGGTTTTCATAAAAATATCAATAAATAAAAGATGGTCTGGTAAATCAATTCAATCTATTGTATCGAAACAGATGCAATCAGAGTATAAAATAATTTTGCATATGAAACTCGAAGACATTATATCTCAATCAATTTATGAAAACGGTAAGCCGATAGGTTTTGATGTATTTATGAATTTTGCTCTATATAGCCCTAAGCTAGGTTATTATCGTTCCAGTGCCAATATATTTGGTCATCAAGGAGACTTTATTACAGCTCCAGAAACTTCTGACTTGTTTGGATATTCAGTTGCCAAGCAGTGTGCCCAAATCATTAATGACGGTGATGATGATGTATTAGAATTTGGAGCTGGTAGAGGTGTCTTAGCAGTACAAGTTTTGTTTGAATTAGATCGACTAAAATCTCTACCAAAAAAGTACTATATTTTAGAATTAAGTGGACAATTAAAACAACAACAAAAACAAACTATTTTAAGGACATTGCCTGAACTTATTGATCATGTCGAATGGCTAACAGAGCTTCCAAAAGCCTTCTCAGGTGTAGTGATTGCGAATGAGGTGCTTGACGCTATACCTGCAAAAAGATTGATCTTCTCTGGGGGTCGTTTTGTGGAGCTAGGTGTCGACTTTGTCGATGGAAATTTTCAATGGAAACCGCTTGATAATCCTTACTCAAACTTGCTAACCCCATTGCCTGCCATTTGTGATGAAGGATACATCACAGAGGTTAACTTACAGGCTCTGGCATGGATTGATTCTTTATACAACACCATGACTAAAGGGACTGTACTGTTGATTGATTATGGGATGGATCGAAATGAATATCACCACCCTCAGCGTAAAGATGGGACCTTACGTTGTCATTATCGACACAAGGCTAGTGAAAACCCCTTTGACAACATTGGTAAACAAGATGTTACGACCTCGGTTAACTTTTCAGATGTGGCTGAGCATGCTGTGAAGGTTGGATTTGAGCTTTCGGGCTATTGCACTCAATCGATGTTCTTGATATCTCTAGGTATCGAGAATTTCCTGCTTGCAGAGGAAGACGATTCAAAACGCACTGCACTCGCACAACAAATCAAACAATTACTCTTACCAAGTGCGATGGGTGAAACTTTCAAAGTGTTGGCATTGTCAAAAAAACAAACAGTAAAATTAGATGGTTTAAGGGAACAAAATCTTTTAAACAAGCTTTAAAAATTAACTATGGATATTTTTCAAACAATCACTCTATCACTGATTCAAGGTTTGACTGAGTTTTTACCCATATCATCTTCCGCACACCTAGTATTGTTGCCGAAATTATTCGCTTGGCCGGACCAGGGATTAGCTTTTGATGTAGTCCTTCATTTTGGAACGTTGTGCGCAATCATTTATTATTATCGCAATAGTTTAATGGTTATGACTCATGACTTCTTCAGTTCAATCCAAACTAGAAAAATGGAAGGAGAGGCGTTACTTGCTTGGGGTGTTTTATTGGGAGCAATCCCAGTAGGATTGGTCGGACTTTTTTTTAAAGATAGTATTGAACTCAACTTAAGAACACTCGAAGTTATAGCATTTGCGACACTTTTTTTCGGTCTCTTGTTGGGCTTCTCTGATTGGTTAAATCGTTTTCTTGATCGCAGTCGTGAGATAATTCGAGGCTCTGACATTTTAATTATAGGATGTTTTCAGGCTTTGGCTTTGATACCCGGCACATCTCGCTCTGGTATTACCATCACCGCTGCACTTTTAATTGGGCTGTCTAGGTCTTTATCAATTAAGTTTTCCTTTTTATTGTCAATCCCTGTGATTGCGATTGCAATGATTGTAAAGACATTTGATTTAGCTAATCAAGTAAACAACGTTGATTGGTCGTTACTGCTATTAGGATTCATTATCTCGGCAATTACTGCCTACGCAACGATTGTTTTCTTTATCCGTCTAGTTGAAAGAATCGGACTACTACCGTTCGTTATTTACAGACTATTATTAGGAGCACTATTATTAACGGTCTAAAGCCACAGACAATTTATCGCAAAGATTACACACCAAGCTCTCACCTGATCAGAACTACCGAGCTTGAGTTTGAACTGAAAGACGATGAAACTATCGTCTCTTCTCGAATTTCTTTTTATAAAAATCCTAAGGTTAGTAAAAAACCAAAAGAGCTCTTTCTTAATGGTGAGTCTCTAGAATTGCTGTCAATCAAAATAAATGGCACAGATGCAAACCATGAACTCAAAGATGACGGTTTATTGTTAATTGAGCCGCCCGATAGTTTTATTTTAGAAACGACAGTTCGTATTCATCCTCAAAATAACACTAGTCTTAACGGTCTCTATCAGTCGAGTGGCAACTTCTGTACTCAGTGCGAGGCTCATGGATTTAGACAGATAACTTATTATCTCGATAGGCCAGACATTCTAAGCATTTTTACGACACACATTAACGCAAACAAAGATAGATATCCAATTCTACTCAGTAACGGTAATCTAGTTGAAGAGTCCAATTCTCATGCTATCTGGCATGACCCGGCGCCAAAGCCTTGCTATCTATTCGCTTTAGTAGCAGGCAAATTAGACTACCTACAAGACAGCTACACAACGGTAACAGGCAGAAAGGTTGACCTGAGGCTCTATGTTGAACCACACAACATGCACAAAACTGATTTTGCGATGGCGTCACTTATAAAAGCCTTTGCATGGGAGGAAGAGAGATTTAATCTTAGCTATGATTTAGATATTTATATGATTGTCGCCGTGGACGATTTTAATTCGGGCGCTATGGAGAATAAGGGGCTGAATATTTTTAATTCCGATTGCGTTTTGGCTAATCAAGAGACAACTGTAGATGAAGGTTTTATTAGAATTGAGTCAATTATTGGTCACGAGTATTTTCATAACTGGACGGGTAATCGTGTCACTTGTCGTGACTGGTTTCAGTTAAGTTTAAAGGAGGGATTGACGGTATTTAGAGATCAAGAATTTTCTTCAGATATCCGCTCAAGAGCGATACAACGAATCAAAGATGTAGTTGCTCTGAAGACCTACCAGTTTGCCGAGGACTCAGGTCCCATGGCCCATCCGGTAAGGCCAGAATCCTATATTTCAATGGATAACTTTTATACTGCAACGGTTTACGAAAAGGGTGCAGAAGTAATCCGTATGATCCACACAATACTTGGAGAAGAAGGATTTCAAAAGGGGATGCAGTTGTATTTTCAGCGCCACGACGGCGATGCAGTCACCATCGATGATTTTGTGGCGAGTATGGCGGACGCGAATGACTTTAATTTTGCACCATTCATGTCCTGGTATAGCAAATCAGGAACACCCGAAGTTGAAGTTGTTGATGATTATGATTCAGAGTCGAAAATTTATCGAGCCACCTTTACCCAAAAAAATCAGCAAGAGCCTTTCATCATGCCAAATAATTTCGGCTTGCTGGATGACAGCGGAAGCGAAGTCGCATCTGGCATGGTTCTTATTGATGAGTTGGAAAAGACTGTTGAATTTAATGATATGAAGAGCAAGCCAACACCCTCTTGGTTTAGAGGTTTATCTGCTCCCGTCAAGTTTCATTCCAACCTAACGGTTAGCGATAAACTTTATTTATGTGCTAACGACACTGACCCTTATAATCGTTGGGACAATATTCAAGGCCTATGGCTGGATTATATTTTAACGCCAGAAAAAATTGATCAAAAAGACCTCTTTGAAATGCTAAAAAAACTCCTCCAGGAGGAATCTGATTTGGCTTTGCTTTCCGAGATGATGACATTGCCCTCAGAACGCCTCATTCACCAAAAGGTTGGGAAAATTAATGTCGCAGAGGTCAATCAAAAACGTGAAAATGTTAACTTCTGTGTTATTAAGTATTTGGAAGAGCTTTTACTAAGCAAATACAAAGAATTGAATCATAGCAAAACTTTTGATTTATCTACTCAGTCAATCGGTGAGCGCGCTTTAAAAAATAGATGTCTGTCTTATTTAGTGAAGAGTGGTGAATATGAATTGGCCTATAAACAGTTCAATCAAGCCAAATGTATGAGCGATCAATTATCGTCTTTTCAAGCACTTGTAGAAAACCATAATCCTTACAAGAAGGAAGTGATTGAGCGTTTTTATGAGCTTTACCGTGAAGACGTCCAAACAATTGATAGATGGTTTAGTGTGCAGAGCATATCGCCTAGTGTTTCTGTAGCAGGAATTAGAGAGCTCATGAGTCATAAACTATTCACGATGAAAAATCCAAATAGGGTGCGCTCATTGTTAGGTGCATTTGCCCAAAATCACATCCAGTTCCATAGCCAAGAGGGTTATCAGTTGATGACTGAAGTGATTATCGAGTTGGACGTCTTGAATCCACAAATTGCAGCAAGGTTTGCAGGTGTCTTTAATCACTGGAGGCGATTTACGTCTCACTACTCTAAACTGCAAGAGGCTGAACTTAAAACCATCAGCGAAGTCGATAACCTGTCAAATAATGTTTATGAAATTGTTCATATTGCACTAGAAGGCAAGATCTGATGTTGTCAAATGAAGCACAAGTATTATCAGAACTACTGGTTGCAAATGGCTTGACTATCTCTGTAGCTGAATCTTGCACTGGTGGCGCTCTCTCACATACCATTACCAGCATACCTGGAGCCTCTTCTTATTTTGATTGTGGCTACATCACTTATAGCAATCAATCAAAGACTGAGATGCTTGGCGTCGATATTCAAGCAATCAAAACCTATGGCGCCGTCAGTGAAGAGGTTGCTCTCGAAATGGCAATTGGTTTGGCCACTAAATCTCATAGCGACGTTGCGGTATCAATTACTGGAGTGGCAGGTCCTACTGGCGGAACTCCTGAAAAACCTGTAGGTACGGTATGCTTTGGTTTTTCCTTTGATGGCAAAACGAGCACAAGTACAAAATTATTTTCTGGCGACAGGACAAGCATTGTGTCTCAGAGCGTTTCATATGCTTTGAAGCAACTTTCTGTGAGGATTTGATGGATCCTTGTACAGTCTCAGTCGCACCAATGATGGATTGGACTGATAAGCATTGCCGTTATTTTTTTCGACTACTTAGCTCCTTTACCCAACTCTATACCGAGATGATTACCTCAAAAGCCATCTTGAGAGGCGACAAGAACCGATTACTAGACTATAACTCTCGGGAACATCCATTGGTTCTTCAGTTGGGAGGGTCTGACCCAAAAGAAATGGCACAGTGTGCTCAGTTTGCAAAACAGTGGGGTTATGACGAAGTCAACATAAACGTCGGTTGCCCCTCTGAGCGAGTACTATCAGGCAGTTTTGGTGCTTGCCTAATGAAAGAGCCCGACTTGGTGGCGTCTTGTGTTGAAAGCATGATTGATGCCAGTGACATACCGGTTAGTGTCAAAAGTAGAATTGGAATCGACGATATGGAGACTTACGATCAGCTCAGTGACTTCGTGTCACGTATTCACGAAAAGGGTTGCCAGCATTTCATCATACACGCTCGTAAGGCTTGGCTTCAGGGTTTAAGCCCTAAAGAAAACCGCACTATACCTCCCTTAAACTATCCATGGGTATATCAACTCAAGAAGGACTTTTCTCAACTAAAGATAACATTGAATGGTGGTGTCAGTGAATTTCAAGAGGTTGTAAAACATCTCAAACACGTCGACGGTGTGATGTTAGGAAGGGCAATTTATCATCAACCCTATCTATTGGCAGATATTGACAGCAGAGTTTTTGGTAACAAAGATATTTCCAGAACTCGAGAGCAAGTTCTCGTCGACTATATAAGTTATATTAAAAAGCAACTCAAACAGGGCGTACCAATTAGAGCAATGACTCGCCATATTCTAGGCTTGTATCATGGTCAAAATAATGCCAAATTTTTTCGTCGTCTGCTAAGTGGCAAGACGGTCGAATTAGGTCATCTGGATGAGTGGTTAGAATTTACAAAAAAATAGTTGAACAGTGTTTGGATTGTCTCAATAGTTTGGTAAAATTTTCGTTAAAAATATTTATCTTTTATTAATTAATTATGGCCGGCAGAAACGATTACATAGCGAGTATTGATATCGGGACAGACAAGATTGCCGTGTTAGTTGCTGAAAAAGAAGATAACGACAGATTACGTATCATTGGGCACAATATTAGCCCATCTGATGGGGTTAGAAAGGGTTCAATTTCTGCAATTGACCCGCTTTCTCGCGCAATTTCAAAGGCGTTAGATCAGACTCATAAGAGTTTTAAATTAGAGATAGGATTGGTTCGTGTTAATCTCTCAGACACCCATCTTACATGTATCGATGGCTATGGAAGGCATCCAATCACCGAGTTCGTTACTGCAGATGATGTTGATAAGGTGCTTGCCTCTGCAAGCGCAATACCCACTCCTGCCAACAAGGAAAAACTACACACTATTAAGAAGAAATTTATCATCGACGAAAAACTCATTGTTGATAACCCTAAGGGCATGGAGGCAGAGGTTCTTGAATCCAAAGTGCATATTGTCACTGTTTCAAGTGCGAGCGTGAGAAATATTGAAAACTGCTTAAAGAAGTGTGACTTAATGGTAGATAGAATTATACTTGACCCGATTGCAAATTCAGAAGCGATACTCACTCAAGAGGAGAAGGATGGCGGAGTCTGCTTAATTGATTTTGGTGCTGGAGTTACTAGCTACTCTGTTTTTCAGGAGGAGGGTATTGTTCGTAGTGGCGTTATTTCAATGGGTGGTGATAATATTACCCAAGATATTGCAGAAGCCTTTGATACTTCTCTTGAAGAGGCGAAAAGACTGAAAGAGGATTATGGTTATGCCAAATCCTCAGCTATCAAGGATGAACAGTTTGTTGAATTTGCGCAGGCAACTAATAAAGATTCTCATTACCTGTCAAGTCTTCAATTATCAGAAGTCATTGAAGAAGCTTATGAAAATATTCTATCGACATTAAAAAATGAACTAAGTCATCACAATTTAGAGGCAAACATCAAGTCGGGTTTTGTTTTGTGCGGTGGTGGTGCACAGGTTTTAGGATTTGAAGAACTGGTAAGGGAGTTCTTTACCCGACGAGTTAAAATGGGAGTCGTTCGACGTGATCGGGTTTCAGGTCTAGAAACAATCCTAATGGACTATCGATATGCTAGTTCGATTGGACTTTTACTATATCAGGAAGATCTACCAAAAGTGGATTTCCTCATGTCAAAGGGAAGGAATGGCGTTATGGGGAAAATAAAAGAAGTACTCGTGGGGAACTTTTAATTCATGCTAAAGCAAAGAACAATCAAGAAAACTGTAAAAGCTCGTGGCGTCGGTATTCACAGTGGTAAGCTCGTGAATATGACATTGATTCCTGCTGAGTCTGACCATGGTGTAGTTTTTAAGAGACTAGATGTGGGTGGCAAGCAGGTTCACGCCCATAGCGCATTCGTTAACGAGGTTGTATTGTCAACTGGGCTTGAAAGTCAAGGAGTCAAGGTTTCCACTATAGAGCATTTAATGTCTGCACTGTCTGCACTCGGTGTCGACAATGTTTTGGTGGAATTGGATTCATTTGAAGTGCCAATCATGGATGGGTCTTCTGCACCTTTTATTTTTTTAGTTCAGTCAGCCGGAATAGAAGAGCAGGATGCACCAAAACGATTCATTGTAATCAAGGATACAATTAGGGTTGAAAACGGCGAATCATGGGCACAGGTTTCTCAACATAATGGCTTCAAAGTTACATTAGAAATTGACTTTGATCACAAAAAAATTAAAGAGAGTGGTCAGAAATTGACAATTGATTTTGCCGAACAGTCCTACTTAAAAGAAATCTCTCGTGCACGAACTTTTGGTTATGAAAGAGATGTTGAGGCACTTCAGGCTGGCGGACTCGCATTAGGCGCAAGTATTGCCAATGCAATAGCCCTGTCAGATGATGACATTCTTAATGAAGATGGAATGCGATATCATAATGAATTTGTAAAACACAAAATACTAGATATCGTCGGCGACCTTTTTCTATTAGGTGGTAACGTGATTGGACACTATGAAGGTTACAAGACTGGTCATATGCTCAATGATCAATTACTTTCCGCGATACTTTCTCAACCTCAAGCATTCAGTATTGAAACTTTTGAAGAGCTTGAATCTCCGATACATTACTATTCAGAAGATTGGCAAAATAAACTCTAGTAGAGCTCTCGTAACGGTGATTATTTGTCAACTTTGAGCGTCCTGATTTTCCTACTTTATAAGCTAAAACAGACGATAACGAAGGGCTTCTAGTTTTTAAATCTTTGGGTATAATCGATACCTTTTAAATTATTGTGATTAGCCATGAAATTGAATGGTGCTGAGATACTAATAAATTGCCTGCAAAAAGAAGGTGTTAAGCACATCTTTGGATATCCGGGCGGTGCAACTTTGCATATTTACGACGCCCTAGAAGCACAGGAAGAAATTATCCATGTTTTGGTTCGACACGAGCAAGGCGCTGCCCATGCAGCAGACGGCTATGCAAGAACAAATGGCAAGCCAGGCGTTGTTTTAGTGACCTCCGGACCTGGGATTACCAACGCCGTTACAGGTATTGCAACTGCCAATATGGACTCTATCCCTATGGTGGTTATCTCTGGTCAGGTACCTTCGCCCCTGATTGGTAACGACGCCTTCCAGGAGGTTGATGCTGTTGGTATCACGCGCTCCTGCGTTAAGCACAACTTTCTTATTAAGGACATTAGCGAAGTTGCAATCACTGTCAAAAAGGCATTTCACATTGCAACGACAGGTCGACCTGGACCAGTTGTAATTGACATCCCAAAGGATGTAACAATTAATCAAATGGAAATGGAAGAATATCCAGAAACGCTCAAGATGCGCTCCTATAAACCTACAACCAAAGCAAGTAATCGTCAAATTAAAAAGGCGGCAGAGCTGATTGCAAATTCGCAGAGACCAATCCTTTATTCTGGAGGTGGCAGTGTTATAGGTAATGCTTCCAAAGAATTGAGAGAATTGACTCGTCTACTTGGATGCCCTATCACACAAACTTTGATGGGTCTTGGGGCCTATCCAGGTACTGATGAATTGTCAATTGGAATGCTGGGTATGCACGGCACCTATGAAGCCAATATGGCAATGCATGATTCCGACTGCGTAGTCGCTATTGGCGCCCGCTTTGATGACAGAATTACTGGGAACCTGGAAAAATTCTGCCCCTCTGCTAAATTTATCCATATTGATATCGACCCTTCTCAAATTTCAAAAAATGTTATTGCTGACATTCCAATTGTTGGTCAAACAAAACAGGTATTACAGGCACTCATCGAAGAACTCAAAGATGCAAAGATTGCAGATATCTCCAAGTGGTGGTCACAAATCAATACCTGGAGAAGAGTGGATTCCTTAGCTTACAAAAAGAAATCAGGAGTCATTAAGCCCCAAACCGTGATTGAGACGCTTTATGAGGTCACCAAGGGTGAAGCTATCGTGACATCAGATGTCGGTCAGCATCAGATGTGGGCTGCGCAATATTACCTGTTTAATGAACCTCGTCGTTGGATTAATTCTGGTGGTCTCGGTACAATGGGCTTCGGCTTGCCGGCCGCAATGGGAGCTAAAATAGCAATGCCCGATAGGGATGTTGTCTGTGTCACTGGAGAAGGTAGTATTCAAATGATGCTGCAAGAGCTTTCGACAATGTTGCAATACAACACCCCAGTCAAAATCGTGAACCTCAATAACCGTTATCTGGGGATGGTCAGGCAGTGGCAAGAGTTTTTCTACGAAAAGCGCTATGCAATGTCTTACATGGATGCTTTACCTGACTTTGTGAAGTTAGCAGAGAGTTATGGGCATTTGGGTATTTTGGTTGAAAATGAAGCAGACTTAAAGCCTGCATTGGTTGAGGCCCTTAAACAAAAGGATCGGACTGTTTTTGTGGATATCGTCACAGATCCAAGTGAAAATGTATTTCCAATGATTCCGGCAGGTGGTGCTCATTGCGACATGCTATTGGCGGGTCGAGATGAAATGGTCTCAAAAGATGAAACAGACTTTAACGCGGTATAAATTATGAGACACATTATTTCTGTAGTTATAGAAAATGAAACCGGTGCGCTATCGAGAGTTTCGGGTCTTTTTTCACAGCGAGGCTTCAATATTGAATCCTTGACAGTTGCTCAGACAAACGACCCTAGTTTGTCTCGGATGACAATCGTGAGTACTGGAAATGACCGGGTGTTAGAGCAAATTGTTAAGCAGCTAAACAAGCTAATTGAGGTTGTAAAGGTTAGTGATCTAACCAGCCGAGACCATATTGAGCGTGATTTAATGCTAGTGAAAATATGTCCAACTAAAAAAGACAATTTCGACTTGAAACAGTTGGTCGATGTTTTTTCTTGTAAAGTCGTTGATGTTACTGACAAAACTTACACTATCGAGATTTCAGGAAAGACAAAAAAACTTAACGCATTTCTAGATGCGTTCGATCCGGCAAGTATTTTAGAAGTTTCAAGAACTGGAGTAACTGGAATTTCTAGGGGCAAAAAGTTAATTTAAATATAGGAAAAAAAAATGAATAGATATTACGATCAAGATGCAGACCTTTCAATTATCCAAGGAAAAAAAGTCGCAGTGATTGGTTATGGCTCTCAGGGTCATGCGCAAGCAAACAATCTAAAAGATTCGGGCGTAGAAGTTGTCGTTGGACTTAGAGAGGGTTCTTCTTCGGCAGTTAAAGCAAAAGAGGCGGGTATTCGTGTGATGTCAGTAGAAGAGTCTAGCGCTTGGGCGGACGTGGTGATGGTATTGGCTCCTGATGAATTCCAAGGCAAGATTTATACAGAAAACATCGAACCGAATTTGAAGCAAGGGGTTGCATTGGCTTTTTCCCATGGCTTTAATATTCATTTTGGTCTTATTCTGCCAAGAGAGGATCTAGATGTCATCATGATTGCGCCAAAAGCGCCAGGACATACTGTGCGTTCAGAGTTTGTTAAAGGCGGAGGTATTCCTGATTTAATTGCGATCAAGCAGGATGCTACAGGTAATGCTAAAAATATTGCTCTTTCTTACGCTTCAGCTATCGGTGGGGGTCGAACTGGCATACTTGAGACTAACTTTCGAGAGGAAACTGAAACAGATTTGTTCGGAGAGCAAGTAGTCCTTTGTGGTGGTACGACTTCTTTGGTGCAGGGTGCATTCGAAACGCTTGTAGAAGCCGGATATGAGCCAGAAATGGCCTACTTTGAGTGCCTTCATGAATTAAAGTTAATTGTTGACTTGCTATATGAAGGCGGTATTGCGAATATGCGTTATTCTATTTCGAATACGGCTGAATATGGAGACGTAACTCGAGGACCTAGGATTGTCACTGATGGCACCAAGGCGGAAATGAAAAAAATTCTTAGTCAGATACAGGACGGTTCTTTTGCTAAGGAGTTTATTGAAAATGTGGATACTTTACCGGCTCGTCGTGACATTCAGCGAGACCATCAAATTGAGAAGGTCGGCGAGAGTTTACGTTCGATGATGCCTTGGATTGCAAAAAATAAGTTGGTAGATCAATCTAAGAACTAACTTGTCATTATGATCACAGCTTAATTCCATAATTAATTGTGAATGAAAAAATAAAAACCAAAAGAGGTATCTATTTATTGCCAAGCATTATTACCACTTTTGCTTTGTTTGCTGGTTTTTATTCTATTATTGCTTCTGTTAATGGTGACTTTACATTGGCAGCCATTTCAATAATGGTTGCTATGTTGTGGGACACCTTGGATGGCAGAGTTGCTCGATTAACGGATACTCAAAGTGCTTTTGGTGCAGAATATGATTCACTATCAGATTTGGTGTCATTTGGATTGGCGCCTGCGCTGCTTGTATATGAATGGTCTTTGTCTGATTTAGGAAGGATGGGTTGGCTTGCCGCATTCATTTATTTAGCCTGTGCAGCCCTAAGGTTGGCAAGATTCAATACTCAAGTTGGATCTGCCGATAAACGTTATTTTCAAGGTCTGCCTTCACCTGCCTCTGCAGGTGTAATCGCCAGCATGATATGGCTTAAATTTTGGAATTTCGAATACTTTGATTTTGGTGTTGTTTCTTTGAGCTATTACATAGGCGTTTCAATAACAATACTTTGCGGGCTACTTATGGTTAGTAATGTGCGCTACTTCAGTTTTAAGGAATTTGAGTCAACAGAAAAGGCGTCATTCAGGTTTCTTTTATTGACAGTCCTAAGCTTGATCTTGCTCCTCTATAAACCCAATATTGTTTTATTTACCGCCTTCTTTATCTATATGCTTTCCGGACCCTTTATAACAATCTTTGGGGTTTATAAGAGAAGACAAAAGAAAAAAAGGGGCAGAGCTAGTTAAGTTCCTTTATAATCTGCGTCTATGAGAACAAATACTAATTCGTTAATTTCTCTTTCACTGGACAACCTCCTTGCGTTGTTGCGATTATTGCCGTAAGGCAATAATGATCTCAATAGACGAAAGTCTATCACTAAACTCAATCTAATACTCGGAACAATAACAAGGAGCAAATAATGTCCGATAAATTAATTATTTTTGATACAACCCTTAGGGATGGTGAGCAATCACCGGGCGCCTCGATGACCAAGGAAGAGAAGGTTCGTATCGCAAAAATTTTGGAAAAAATGCGGGTCGATGTCATTGAAGCTGGCTTCGCAAT
>CABXJL010000027.1:0-15957 GCA_902512485.1 uncultured Gammaproteobacteria bacterium | reverse complement strand
TAACTCGGACGCAGCTAAAAAAATGGCCGAAGAGATGGGCGTGGCAAGGACTCCATTTAAGCTTCAGCCAATGGGGTAATTATTCACCTAAGCCATCTATTGCTTTTGCATGGTAACGACCTGTCTTTTGTTTTTTTGACATCTTATTATATTCAATAAGTGCTTTTTGATAGCGATCTTCAGTTAGTTTATGCCAACCAATGCATCTACCGACTGGAGATCTGCCACAGCTACATCCACCTTTCTTTATAGATTCCAAAATTTTTATTATTTATTTCTTTCCCAACAGCTCAGTATTTCATCTGCAATGAATTCTGTTGGCGTTCCAGGAGGATATTCATGTCGAAATTCTGTTGCAACTCTCCGCGCAATTCGTCTGTCATTAGAAATGGGAGAAGACGGAAAACGATACGCTTTACTAAGTTGCTTAATGATATTTCTCATTCTTCTTTTCATGACTTTTACCTCGTCATTTGTTAATTGGTGCACTTTTTATAGTAGCAAAAACAGCATGTCAAGTTTTTTTTGAGGAAAAAACACTAAAAATAAGTAAATTTTACAAAAAATTTGAATTCAGTATAAATTCATAACTCAAATATGACCAAATTTTAACAATAGTTTAATACAAGGCATTGTTTTTCTGCGTGAAAGAAAATATTCTTCACACTCACCTACCTCCTTAAATCCGAGCTTCATTAAGACATTTGAGGAGTCCGTATTCCCCTTTATATAACATGCCGTAATTTCTTTAAAGTTGGTCTCTTCTTGGACATATTGAATGAAGCCCATTGCTGCTTCAGTAGCATAGCCACTGCCCCAGTATTTCTTTCCTAACCAAAAGCCTAAATCCAATTTATTATCTTCTTCCAAGCTTGCACCAACACCACCTATAAAAGAACCATTCAGAAATATACTAAATCTTAAATCATCATGATTAATATTATTTAACCACTCTTCAGCTTTTTCTTCAGTGTAAGGATAAGGAACACCTGATAACCATTTTGCTACCTCCCAATCTCCGATTTGAGAAACAATCGATTTCTTATTTATTTTCTTTGTTGGTTTCTTTAAGACCAGTCTTTTTGTCTTAATTTGAATCATAAGAAATGTAAACTCAATATCTCCTAATTATTAGTTAGAGTTAATTTCATTTTTTCGCTTTCTGGAATAGGCAAATAAGTTTGTAATTTCAAAAACCGTGGTAGCTGCCGATAAAGAGGTTAATTCTGCATGATCATAAGCTGGAGAAACTTCGACAACATCTGCAGAAATTATGTTTAACCCTGCCAATCCTCTCAAAACACCTACAAGCTCTCGTGATGACATTCCTGCTATCTCTGGAGTCCCTGTGCCGGGTGCGTGAGCAGGATCCAGAACATCGATATCGATTGATAAATACATTGGATTGTCTCCCACACGATCTCTAATGCGTTTAGCAACATGGTCTATACCTTCATTTTGAAATTCATCACAATGTATAACTTTAAAGCCTAATTCCTTATCATTTTTTAGATCGTCTCTAGAATACAAAGGTCCTCGAATGCCAACATGCATTGAGGCGCTCTCTAAGAAAAGTTTTTCTTCAGCTGCACGTCGAAATGGTGTGCCGTGAGTATAGGGAGCTCCATAATAGGTGTCCCAAGTATCTAGATGCGCATCAAAATGAACGAGTGAAACCGGGCCATGGTAATGATTGACTGCGCGAAGTAATGGTAGGGCAATTGTATGGTCTCCACCCAGGCTAATTATTCTATCAACTTTTCCCAACAGGTCTGTTGCACCCTTTTGAATTTCCAAAACTGCTTTTTCAATATTGTAAGGGTTGCAAGATATATCCCCAGCATCGGCCACTTGTTGCTCAGCAAAAGGTTCGGTGTCATATGCTGGATGATACTGCGTGCGGAGATGTCTTGAAGCCTGACGGATAGCCTGCGGTCCAAATCTAGCACCAGGGCGATAGCTTGTTCCTGCATCAAAAGGAATTCCTACAATAGCGACATCACAATGTGAGACATCACGGAGTTCAGGCAACCTGGCAAAGGTGGAAGGGCCAGCAAACCGTGGAATTACGGTGCCACTGATTGGTTGAATAGGTGCGTCATCTGAATTACTCATTCTTCCTCCTTAGGTGAAAAACTATTTAATATTAATTATAGTGCATAGTGGCATAACAATGACTCTGCCTCAATTTGTCCGATATTGTATAGTTAAGTCTTTGATCTAAAGAAAACTTCTGACTTTACTTAAGAGTTCTTTGTTGACTTTCCTTGGTCCTTTGTCAAGACGGTTTTTATGACGGCGTTCTCCAGGCAGCCTTACACCATCAATAGCTTTCAGGTGGCTCAAGAAATCTTCACTGTGATCAGCCCATCCTTTCCCAGCGACTAATTCAGGATTGATTGCTAAAACAAGTTCGCCTCCTTTTGGTGGGCCACCATCATTATTATCAGTTTTTTCTGCTTCATAGGAAAAACTCTCGCCGGTCATTCCTGCTGCTAATAATTCCACCATTAGAGAAATTGCTGATCCCTTATAACCACCAAAAGGCAATAAAACTCCCTTTAGTATCTCTGCTGGATCATCTGAAGGCTTGCCGTCCGGCCCGAGGCCAGTACCATGAGGCACTGAATGGCCTTCTCTTGCGGCTATTTGGACATCTCCCATTGCCAAAGTTGATGTTGCCATATCGAAGACTAACGGTGTTTTATTTGGACGTGGCCAAGAAAAAGAAATTGGATTAGTCCCAAAAAAAGCTTTACTAGCTCCAGCTGGTGCTACTGCTGGTTTATAGACAGTACAGGCTATTCCACTTAAACCTCTTTCGGCCAGAAATTCCGTCTCAGGCCATAAAGCAGCAAAATGAAAACTATTGATCAACCTCATAACAGCAATACCGCTTCGTTTAGCGGCATCCGCAAGAACAGGAAGTCCTTTTTCATGAGAAAGTGGAGCGTAACCTAAATTTCCATCTACTGTAATAACAGAATCAAAATTTTGTTCAATGTTTGGTTGAGCATCACCCTTTACTTTTCCTGACTTTAGAGAAGCCAAATACCCTGGAATCCTGAATAGTCCATGTGACAAAGACCCATCTCTTTCTGCATTTGTTACAGTTCGAGCCAGAGCGGTTGCATTTTCTGCATCACAACCATGATTGGAAAATACGTTGAATGCTAGCTGGTAAATTTCATCCAAACTTATTTCTTCAGTTTCTATTTGTGACATTTTCACTCCAATTTTTGAATCCGTTATTTTATATTTTTGATGCTAAAGGTCTAAATTTTATCTTAAGAGATATTATCTAATATACATAATCAATCTTGCTAGAGTTACCCTTTTTGTATCTAGTACAATTGTTTCTTGTTTGGACCATTTACATAAATAGTATGATAGGTTTTTCTTTGAAAACTAAAATTAGTTTTTACGCTAGCATCCTTTGGTTATTTTTTTCATTCTTTATTGCCACTACTTATTCCAAGCTTAGTGGTGAAATAGTTGCTAGCTGGTTTGACTTTTATAATGTTTATTGGTACATATTCTATCTATTGAGTACGCCTGTTTGGATATACTGGATAGTGATACGCCCTTATAATTGGATTAAGAAAAAGAAGTGAAAATCCAAATTTCGTTTCATTTGTGAGATACAACTAACCAAACTTATTAGCCACCAATAAAAGCGCCTTCTTTAAACTCTCCCTCCAAACGTCTACCATCATCTATATAGGTCATAACTCCTTGACCATTTCGTTTATCATTCTTCCACTCACCTTCATAGCGACTACCTTCTTGGTAAAAGCCTCCATCTTGATAAGTCATGATGCCATAGCCATCACGTTTATTATCTTTGTATTCTCCTTCGTAACGCCGACCATCAGGGTAGTTCATAATGCCTTTTCCGTTGAGTTTTCCATCCTTAAAACCACCTTGATAATGCTGACCATCTGGTGAAGTAAAAACACCCTGACCATTGGGTTTATTGTCCTTAAACTCACCCTCATAACGATAGCCAGTTTGAAAAGCATAGATACCCAAACCATTAAAACAAGTGATTTGTTTACCATTCATTAAACATTCTTCGACCTGACCTTCGTAGATGCTACCATCGGAGAAATTAAGCTTTACTACACCCTTAATTCCTTCAAGAAATGGCTCTCTTGTATCAGCATAAGTGAAACTTGTGAGAACAAGAAATACTAGAGTTAGTAGTTTTTTCACTTGTAGAGTTTTGATGATTCTAGTCTAGCAGAATCTCAGGTGACATTACCCGTGTCAATTTCAACTTCAGCTTCAATTTCTACAGGCGCTCCAAAAGGAAGCTCTGCCATCCCAACCGCAGAACGTGAATGATCGCCAATCTCTTTTCCGAAAACATCTAGAATGAGATCAGAGAATCCATTAATGACTGATGGAGTTTGCACAAAACTCGGCGCAACATTAACCATACCAAACACCCTAAGCCAAGCACTTATGTTATTGAGTGTTCCGAGTTCACGCTTTAGGCTACTCAATATCGCTAGACCAGTTTGACGTGCTGCTTCATAACCTTGTTCGACAGTAACTTCTCCCCCAACTTTACCAGTAACTTCAGAAACTGAACCGTCTGCGTTAAGAGCTATATGACCAGATATAAATACTCTATTTCCACTCACGCGGACCCAAGAAAATTGCATTTCTACATTTGGTGGAAGTTTAATCGGCTCAGGCAAAATCAAATTAAGCTCTCGAATTCTTTCATCTGGTGTCATGAATTTCTCCCTCTAAATTATTTGAAGCTAGTATAAATCTATCCTAGATAAAAGTCCAAATTTCGTTTCATATGTGAGGGAGGATTACACCTTAATTAGCGCATGCCACGGTGCTTTTTAATGAGCTCATAAGCGCTAATGATTTCTTGGGTTTTTTCATTGGCTATTTTTTTCATCTCCTCTGGCAAGCCTTTACCAACTAATTTATCTGGATGATGCTGAGCTAACAATCGTCGATAGGCTCGTTTGAGCTCCTTATCAGTTAGACTTTTATCCGCACCCAATAACACGTAGGCATCGTTAACTGTTAGTTGATTAGTATTGTTGCTAGTGGCAGAAAATTGCTGGATCAGGCTCTCTAGCTCATGAATAGGAAAGTGCAGTTTTTGCGCGATATATTTAAGTGCATCATGCTCTTTATCGTCAAACACGCCATCAGCATAAGTGGCTTGGATTTGAATCTCTAAAAACATGCGTACTAAGTGTGTGCGCCTATGACTTTCAGTACGGAACTGTTCAAGCACTTCGTCTAGGTTGAAATCTTTTTGTTTGCCTTGGTTAAACAGATCTTTTGCAACTTTTTGCATATCGTCTGATAATTGCATATGTTGCATAACTTGCTGTGCTAAAAGAATTTCAGACTTTGATACCTTGCCATCGACTTTGGCAATATATCCCATAACTGAAAATAAACTACTAAAAAATGCTGCTTGAACGCGCTGCTGATCGCCCGGACGATAATCTTTGGCGAATCCGCCAAAATTAGACTTACCTTTAGAAAAATTACCCGCTAACGCCACACCAAGCATCGCACCTAGCGGCCCACCAAGCATAAAACCGACTGCCCCACCTAAAACTTTTGTCCACCAACTCATAATTATTAATTATTTTTTTCTAAAGAATAGACTTCATCGACACAATTAAATTTTGCATCCCACGCTTGCATTTCTTCAGACGTCATTACTTCCTGAAATTTTTCCATATCGGTTATGTGAATCATCAAAGCAATCTTTCCTTCTCTTATAATGCCTATATCGTAATCAGTGAAAAAATCTGCTGCCTTTTCTTTGGTGGCATTAAACATTTTCATATAGTCATCAGTGATACCGTCAAAAGTTGATACGACGCATATATTCATAATTTTCTCCTAATTTTTATAATTTAAACGTTGTATATAGGATTATAAGTCAATCTACACTAAAGTCCAAATTTCGTTTGATATGGGAGGGAGTTTTTTACCTCCACCCTCCATAATTCTGGAATTGCCCTAACATCCATAAAAGGGAATGCCGTTTAATGATTAATTCTTAATTTTCCTTGAGGTTTATATAGAATATAGATATGGAAGAATTGAAAAAGCAAGAATGGAATTATAATCCTAAAGTTCCGATTGAAAATAATCCTCTATTTTCATTCCCTTTCATATTTAATAATATAGTTAAATGGTATGTAAATATGTGGGCGACATTTTCTGAAACAATTTTTTGTTTAATTGTTTCAATTATATATTTTTCATTACATCCGCCTATAGTGCTTTTTAAAAATCTTAACGTTAATTCAATATTAACAATCTACTTATTTAATATAACAATTATGTTAGTTGTTGCTGGAGGTTTGCACTTATTTTTTTACACTCTAAAAAAACAAGATAGTAATCTAAAATATGAAGCTAGAGTTATTACCAAAAGTAAACGGTTTACCTTCAATTCGCAAGTCTTTGATAATATGTTTTGGAGCCTTGCAAGCGGCGTTACAATTTGGACATTCTATCAAATCCTGCTTTTATGGAGTTATGCTAATGGTTTTATTTCTCAAATCAGTTTTAGTATTAATCCATTTTGGTTTTTATCTCTATTTTTATTAATAATATTATTTGAATCAGTACATTTTTATTTTGTTCATCGACTGCTTCATTTGAAATCTCTATATAAATTTTTTCACCATATTCATCATAGGAATAACAATCCAGGTCCATGGTCAGGAATATCTATGCATCCTTTTGAGCATTTATTATTTTTTAGCTCAGTTTTTATACATTTTATTATTCCATCTCACCCTATTCATATTTTATTTCATTTTATGATTTTAACTATCGGAGCTGTCATAGGACATTGTGGATTTGATGGATTTTTAATAAACAAAAAAAATAAGATAGCCTTAGGACATTTCCATCATCAACTTCATCATCGTTATTTTGAATGTAATTATGGAACAATTGAAGCACCATTTGATGTGTGGTTTAAATCTTTTCATAATGGAACTTCTGATGCAACTAAAAGTATGCGTGTTACACGTCGTAAAATTCATAATATTTAATTTTTAGATATATACTCTTTAGCAAGATTAAAAATTGTAAGTTAAAATAATTACGTGACATGCTGTAACGTTGTTAAAAAAAGCTAGGAGAGAAATTTTTTTATCTTTAAAAAAAGGAGAGGTATTATGAGCGATTCAGAGTTAATTTACGAACTCGAGGCAGATCCACCAGCTGCCGAGAAGTTCTTTGCTGCACTGCAACATGTGTTGGCGAGTTTTGTCGGTATCATCACACCGACATTAATTATTGGTGGTGTACTTGGGTTGGGGGATCATGTACCTTACCTCATCAGTATGGCATTGATGGTTTCTGGAGTCGGCACGATTATCCAAGCAAAAAAGCCAATGAATATTGGAGCAGGTATGATCTGTATTCAAGGCACTAGTTTTGCTTTTTTGAGTTCCGTTCTTGCAGCCGGTTTTGTGGCTAAAGCACAAGGTGGTGGTCCGGAGGAAATTCTGGCTATGATAATGGGAGTTTGTTTCTTGGGTGCCTTCATTGAAATTGGTCTGAGTCAAGTATTACCTCAACTCAAAAGACTCATTACACCTTTAGTCACTGGCACAGTAATTACTATTATCGGTGTTAGTCTAATTAAAGTTGGACTGACTGATTTGGCTGGCGGACAGTGGTTGCTAGATAATAAACCGGAATTTTGGGGTTCTTTATCCAACCTATTTCTTGGCTTCTTAGTACTGATTTCTATTATTGTTTTGAATCGTTCAAGTAATCAATGGTTACGCTTGTCTTCAATTGTCATTGGATTAGCAATTGGCTTTGTTGTTGCACTCATGATGGGCAAAGTCAATACAAGTCAGTTATTTGTAGTGCAAGAGGTGATTAGCATTCCTATACCTTTCAGATATGGTTTTGACTTTGATATTATTGCATTCATTCCGATAGCTTTAATTTATGTCATTACTGCCATTGAATCATCTGGCGATATTACAGCAAATTGCATGATATCAAAACAAGATGTAAAAGGTGAAGGTTATATTGAACGGATTAAAAATGGTGTTCTTGGTGATGGTTTAAACTCAGCAATAGCTGCTGTGTTTAATACTTTTCCTAACACGACTTTTAGTCAAAACAATGGAGTCATTCAGCTAACTGGTATTGCCAGTCGTCATGTAGGTGTTTGGGTTGGACTTATTCTTATATTAATGGGATTATTCCCTCATATAGGTTCTATATTGAGGGCGCTTCCCAATCCTGTATTAGGTGGTGCAACTATCGTCATGTTTGGTACGGTTGCTGTTGCAGGTATAAAGATCCTTGCTACGGTGAATATGAATCGACGTAATATGCTGATTCTAGCAGTATCTTTTGGAATGGGTATAGGTGTTCTACTGGTTCCTCAATTTGCAGGTGCTTTGGCAAATAATATTGGCGGCACATTTGGCAAGCTTATGGGTAGTATCTTTAGTTCTGCCATTACAACTGGCGGTCTAACGGTTCTTATTTTGAGCGCTATTATGGGTGAAAAAGTAGAAGACTAAAATAGTCTAAATAAAAAAAGGGGGTAGCTTATTGTTACCCCCGATATTGCTAAATATTAAATATTCTCAATATATTATTTATTAAAAATCTATTCATATATTTATCCATTACCTACACATTACGCTTGAAAACCCAAATTTCGTTTGATGTGTGAGGGAGAATTTTAAGAATTCAACTTATTGTCTAAGGGGCTCCCACCAAGGTGTTTTTGGTAAGTTAATCAAGTCAAATATTTCACCAATCATTGGAGTCGCAATATTGACATTCCTTTTTTCTGCTTCATGAGTGACCCGAA
This sequence comes from uncultured Gammaproteobacteria bacterium, assembly GCA_902512485.1. Classification (GTDB taxonomy): domain Bacteria; phylum Pseudomonadota; class Gammaproteobacteria; order PS1; family Pseudothioglobaceae; genus Pseudothioglobus. The sequence goes on along the minus strand of CABXJL010000027.1, from coordinate 7,100 downwards.
TGATCGGCTCATCCCAAGTGTGAATAGACAAATCAAATTTAGACCAATGAATTGGAAAAAGTACTTTTGCTTTTAAATCTATATTTGCTTGAACAACCTCATCTGGAAACATATGAGTTGTTGACCAGTCAGCGTTGTAGGCACCATTCTCAAGAAAGGCTATATCGAAAGGACCATATTGATCACCTAAGTCTTTAAATGTTTCTGAATATCCACCATCTCCACTGAAGTAAGCTTTCAATGTGTTAGAGGAAATAATCCATGAGCCCCATAAAGTTGATCTTCTATTTGTTAGTCCTCGACCACTAAAATGTTGAGCTGGGGTTAATGTGAACTTAATATTTTTATAGTCTTCGCTGTCATGCCAATCGAGTTCGCTGATTTTATTTTTATCAACTCCCCATCTTTCTAAATGCGCTTTCACTCCTAAAGGAACAAAAAAATGATCAACCCGTTTTGAAAGATCTTTAATTGCTTTAGAATCAAGGTGGTCATAATGATCATGGGATATGACAACTACATCAACTTTTGGGAGGTCATCAATAAGAATTGGGTTTTTAAATGTAAATGGCTTTCCAAAAATAGGCAGTGGAGAGGCTCTATTAAAGATCGGGTCAGTCATAATAATAATTCCATCAGTATTCATTAGAAGGGTTGAGTGTCCTAGCCAAACAAACTTGCCTTCTATTAAAGTATCTCTTTGAAATTTAATTGTTGGAAGAGGCTCTAATGGATTTTTATCAATAGGTGGAGAAATCCAGTCCATTAAAGAAGCACTTTTCTCAGAAGTTCTTGAATTCGTATAGGTTGTTTTTAAATTGACAAATTTTCCATCGATAAAGTTTTTTGATCCTTGAATAAGTTTGATACTATCTTTGTCTGGCGAACCCCCAAAAACAGGTGAGAAATTGAGAAAAATAATGATAAAAATGGCAAAAATAAATAAAAGATAAATTAAATATTTGACTATATTGAGAATTCTAGAGATTGTATCCATGTGATAATTACCCTTAAATATCTAATACTCTTTTCATACTAGAATTATATTTCAACTTGAACTTAGTCAAAGTCCAAATTTCGTTTGATGTGTGAGGGAGGGTGTTATTGAGAAGTTTCTTTGTCTTTATCTTCAATTTTGCCCTTATAAATTCCAAAACCAATAAGCAAATATGAAATAAATTGAAAAATAAATTTATAACAAAATTTAAATATTGATACTAATTTTTTCATACATTATTAAAATTTTGTGCGAACTTGGTTTATTTATGTTTACCTACTTCCCAGTCAGTATCCCCAAGAAAATCATTGCCAGCCTCTATTGGAAGGTCTTCCAAAGCAGAGCCCATGGAATCATTCCATCGGTTAAGGTAACCAAATAAAGCAATAACAGCTGTTATTTCAACAATATCATTATCATCCCAATGCTCTTTTAGTCGATTTTCTATATCCTCACAAACTCCATTAGGAACAGAAGCTGCAGCATGGGCATATTCAAGAGCAATTTTTTCAGCTTCAGTAAAATGTTCACTGTTCTTATAATTCCAAACATCTTCGAGGCGTTCTTCGGCTGACCCAAATCGCTGAGAGCCGAGAATAGTATGTGCTTGACAGTACATACAGCCTGACGCAAAGCTTGTTATGTACCCAATGATTCTTTTAAATTCAGGTGTAACATTACCGTGACACTCCATTACAGCGATATTTAATTCAGTAAATGCTCTTGCGATCTTTGGTCTTCTTGACATGGTAAGAACACTATTAGGAATTACACCAAGCGGTCCTTTAAAGAACTGAATAAACTCACAAAGATCTGAATCAATATCGTTTTCTTCAAGTGGTTTTACTAAAGCCATATTATTTACCTCCAAGCAGAGTCGCCATAAAGTCGACTTTTTGTGTCGAAATGACGTGTATTTTAATGACCTATTTAGTAGATTACAAGTTGAATCTTGTAAACAGAAGTAGTAGTTTCTTCATACTATGATTGTATATCAACTTGAACTAAAGTCCAAATTTCGTTTGATATGTGAGGTATCATTCTTTATGTGTATTTAGAATGATAATTTAATTAATAGGGTGGTAAATTATGTCAGATAAAATGGTTAATGGAATACTCTTTATAATCGCTGGTCTCGGTTCAATCGCTGTTTATATACTTCTAGGCGACACAGGTCTTCTAAGTAAGGGTCATACAGAAAAAATTGCAGCTTATGGATTGGTTGCTATCCCACTGGCTTTTATGATGACAAGGAATGTTGAAAAAAATGCTTTTATAAAAGTTCAGACATACATTGACTCTGGGTTACTATTAATAGTTGTTGGTTTGAGTATGGGACTTGTTTCAGATGCTATAAATAGTGCAGAACTAAGTGCTGAATCTAATTCAATTGGAGAAGCGATTGCCTGGACAGGTTGGTCTATTATGTATCTTGGAATGTTCTTCACTGGATTAGGATATTTATGTACCAACCTTTTCCCTAATTGGCTATCGGGTTTATTATCACTTGCCTCCTTTGTAATGTTTGCTTATCTTGCTATCTTGAGTTCTGAGCAGTTATCAAACAGTGGAGACAGCATTGTGGCACCTTTGTGGATGATTAATAGCTTAGTTTTGGTTATCTTAGGCATATTCACTATAAGAAGAAAAGAGCTGGATTAAAGCAATCGTTTCAAATACAAAATGAATTATTGAGAGTTAATTTTCTTAACTATCAACTTGAACTAAAGTCCAAATTTCGTTTGATGTGTGAGGGAGGGTTAAAAAAATAAGGCCCTATATAAGGGCCTCATCTTGTTCTGGCTCTCTACGACTATCTTATTTCTCTGCAATAATTAAAAAGATTACTTCAAACTAGTTCCACTCCCAAATATCCCAAGTGGAATTGCCTTCTGCATCAACATCAAAATGGTAAACACAACAAACACCATTAAGACTTGAAAGTGAAGGTGCAGATGTTTGAAAATAACACGCCCCTCTAAAGGTTGACCCGCCGTCAGCGGTAAAAGTACCCATTCCTGTTGCCGTGAATGTAGCTACTCCATCCTGTGTCATTATTACACCTTGATTAGGGCACTCGCCGTAAAGTGTGCCATCTGCTCTCATAGTAGAACTATAAGTTGCCATACTTTGGACTTCTGCTCCTGCAAGTGTTCCTGTGCCTTCTGCAGAAGTGCTGAACTTAGGTAATGCACCTTCAGCTGACAACACTTTATTTGATACAGGTCCGGAAATTGAACCAATCTTTTCTCCTAACATATCATTTTCTCCTTTGATTTTGATAATATTTGTTAATGCCTTAGATTAACCTTGGGTAGATTTTTCAGATACAGTCATAAGCTATACAACCGTAAATTAATTATATGTCAATTTGAACTTAGTCAAAGTCCAAATTTCGTTTGATGTGTGAGGGAGGTTATATTAATACATAGCTGAGCACAAAAGTTATTGCTTAATTTCCCAAATACTTAATACAGAAATTCCCTGATTTTTTATAGCCAGCATGGCAACCGTATCTATTAAAAAAGTAGTCTGATTTAGCTTTATATACAGCAATTTCAGCTTCAATTTCAAAAATTTGTTGTTCTATCATGTTGATTTTCAATTCTTTGAATTCGTCATCTTCCACTTCATTTATTTTATTTTCTAAAACTACTTTCATTTGCTTTAACACTTTAATAATATAATTACAGAAATTACAACCAATTGAAACTGAGTCTGTTGGCAAAACCATAATACAAAGACGGCCACCGACAGCTAGTCTGTATTGACGAGGAGTAGTATTACATGACCAGCCATCGCCAGATATATTAGCATTTGGGGGAATGAGGGCTAGTGCTAGTTCAGCTTTAAATTCAGCAATTTCTCTTTCTATAGCCTCTTGAGAATCATCAGCATAAGAGATTCCAATTAAACCTAGAGATAGTAATAAGAGTAGGAGTAGTCTTTTCATTAATTCATTCATACTATGATTGTATATCAACTTGAACTCAAGTCCAAAGGGCAAAGTGTGAATAAATATGCGAAGGAGGGTGGATATTTATCTAATCTTTATCAACAGGAAACTAATATTCTTATAAGTCATTGATTTTCCAACATAAATAGTAGATTTATATTACATACATATTTAGTTTGATGGTTTATTGATAGTAAATATCTAGTTGTGATGATTGCTATGGTATATGCCGAATTGTAGCACATACGTAGCACATTGATAAAATTCAGATTAAGTAAAAAGATGAAATCCTTATGGGGTATGGTGGTTATGGGTGGACTTGAACCACCGACCCCAGCATTATGAATGCTGTGCTCTAACCAGCTGAGCTACATAACCAAAAGAGCGACTATTATCGAAATATTTTAATCAAAAGTCAAGACAAACTATCAAATAAGTAATTGATTAATATCATTCACATTTCATCAGCAAGGTTTTCAATATAAAATTTAGTAATATCTTTTATTACAGTTATTCTTTAAATGTCAAAGTCAAACCTTAAAGTTGCTCTTACCGGAGGTATTGCTTCAGGTAAAAGTCAAGTCAGTGCCCTTTTAGAAAAGCATGGTTGTTTCATCATTGATTTAGACGTTATTGCAAGAGAAGTAGTAGAACCAGGTACCGCCGGTCTTAACGAATTAATAGAAAATTTTGGAAATTCTATTTTGACAAATGATGGAACGTTGAATCGCAAATATTTGAGAGATCAACTGTTCAAAAAAGGCCGCAATCGAGCACTCATTGAGCAAGTTCTTCATCCAAAAATATTACAAAAAATGAAAGCCGCTATGGACGCATGTACACAAGTCATCGTAATTGTAGTTGTCCCACTTTTAGTGGAAAAAAAACTTTGGAAACCTTTTGACAGAGCGATTGTAGTTGATTGTGAGGTTGGCAATCAAATCAATCGGCTCATGACTAGAGAAAACATTGATCAATCAAAAGCGAAGGCCATGTTGCTAGCACAAGCTAGCCGTAAACAACGCCTACAACTGAATAATCACCTGCCAACTGATATTATTGGAAACAATGCAAAGATTGTCGACTTAGATGAAAAAGTAGCCAATCTGTATCAAAAGCTTTGCTCTCTCCTATAAATAAATTGAAAGTCAGCTTATTCTTGGAATCTTTATCTATTTATTTGATTATGAGACGCTCGACCTTTTTATCCCTCATCAGGTGTGACTCAATAATCTCTTCAACGTCTTCTTCATCAATATACTGATACCAAACATCGTCCGGATATACTACAGCCACGGGGCCATGCTCACATCGTCCTAGGCAACGAGACTCGCTCACACCGAAACGTCCCTCACCTAACATCAAATTCTCACGGCAGCGATCCTTGGCATAACGATAGAGCTCTTTGGCGCCATTTTGTGAACAACATTGCTTGCCATTTGTACGAATATTGTTACAGAAAAAAATGTGATGTTTGTAAAAGTGACTCATAAATCTATGGCTCTCTTATAGCATTTTTTTTTGTCAATGCCGGTAATTTTAGCAGCTAGCTTGGACGCTTTTGATGCACCCATTTCAGCACAAAGAATGGGCAACAGAGTGTCCAATTGTGCCTCAGCCCCTGTCCTATCTATTTTATCAGTTGCAGAAACCAATATCACAAATTCCCCTTTCTGGTGACTCTGGTCAATCTTGAGATATTTAATTAGATTTGGAATTGAGTCGGTCTGAATTGTCTCGAATGCTTTGGTTAACTCCTTAGCAAGACAGACTTTGTGACTGTCTCCAAATATTGCATGCATGTCAGCCAAGGTCGCCAATATACGTTTAGGAGATTCGTAAAAAATACTCGTCACAGTTTGATTAAGAAGGGTTTTAAGTAGCTTTGTTCTTGCAGCTTGTTTGCTAGGCAAAAAACCTAAAAAAGTGAAGCTGTCGCTTGCCAAACCCGAGGCAGATAAAGCAGTAATTAGTGCGCTTGCACCCGGAATGGGAACAACTCTTAGATCTTCTTTTTTTGCTTGAGCCACTAACAAATAGCCAGGATCGCTAATAAGTGGTGTGCCCGCATCGCTTATCAAGGCAATAGATTTACCAGAATGAAGCTCATCAATGATAGCTTTCGTTTTTTCTCGCTCATTGTGTTCATGAAAAGCGCGCATGGGCTTTGCAATATTTAAATGTTTCAATAGATTTTTACTGTGTCGAGTGTCTTCTGCTAGGACAATATCAACACTTTTTAGAATTTCAACAGCTCTAAATGTAATGTCATCTAAATTACCGATTGGAGTGGCAACAATGAAGAGTATTCCTTTCATATATTTAACTTAAAGCCATGATTAGCATTAGATTGATTGAAAACAAACATCATTATGCTTGATTAATTGATTAATTATCAAAATTTATCTGTTGCTTTAGTGTTAATAGTATGAAATCTGATTTAAAATATTGTTTAAGTTAATTTGAGATTACGCCTGTTTGGGTGTAAGGAGTAATAGTGAAAAAAGTTATACTGTTATGCGCCTTATTAGCTTCATCGTTTATCTTGTCTTCATGCTCACCAATAGTCCAAGGTGCGGCCGCCGTAACTACGGTTGCTACGATGTCAAATGATCGTCGCAGTGCTGGCGAAATTCTTGATGACAAAAATCTTGACTTTAAACTTAGTAGCATTGTCAAAAAAGATGAAATACTTGAAGATATGCATATTAACTTCATGGTCTATAACAAAGCTGTACTAATGACTGGCGAGTCTCCAAGCACTGAAGCAAGAGATTACCTCGAAAAACAAATTAAGATACATGCACCAAAAATGAAGCAACTCAATAATGAAGTTGCAGTGATCCCAAACAGTGGTTACTTGTCGAGAGCTAAAGATGGAATCATTACTGTACAGATTGAGACATTATTCCTTGACCAAGAAGTTTTTCATCCAACCCATATTCGTGTCATGACTGAGCGAAGAATAGTATATCTAATGGGATCAGTCACCAAAAGAGAAGCTGAGCATGCAACCAATCTAGCTACCAGAGCAAAAAATGTTGACAAAGTCGTTAAACTATTTAACTACTTATTGGTTCGTCCTGCCAAAGAAATTGAGAAAGATAATAAAAGGAAAGCAGAAGCAGAAAGGAAGGCAGAACTTGA
>CABXJL010000026.1:0-16191 GCA_902512485.1 uncultured Gammaproteobacteria bacterium | reverse complement strand
CAGACACTCTTTAAATGATGCTATTAAGCGTGGAACCGATATTTTAATGGCAGGTAAAAAAGCTCTAGTAATTGGCTACGGTGATGTTGGCAAAGGGTCTTCACAATCACTCCGTCAGGAAGGAATGATAGTTAAGGTTAGCGAGATCGACCCTATCTGTGCTATGCAGGCTTGTATGGATGGATTTGAAGTAATCTCACCATACAACGATGGTATTAATACTGGATCAAAAGGTGGTATTAATAAAGAATTGTTATCTACAACTGACTTAGTAGTTACAGCTTCTGGAAATATAAATGTGTGCGATTCAGCTATGTTGGAGACCCTTAAGGCTGGTTCGGTGGTTTGTAATATTGGTCACTTCGACAATGAAATTGATACCCAATACATGCGTGATAACTGGCAATGGGACGAAGTTAAGCCTCAGGTCCACCGAGTCTATAGGTCTCCTGACAAAAATGATTATTTGATTTTGTTATCTGAAGGTCGCTTAGTCAATTTGGGTAATGCAACAGGTCACCCTTCTCGCGTTATGGATGGCTCTTTTGCTAACCAGGTATTAGCTCAAATGTATCTGTTTGATCAAAAATTTGCGAACCTGCCGGAAGAAGATAAATTAAGCAACATAAGCGTTGAAGTTCTACCCAAGAAACTCGACGAGGAGGTTGCTGCAGGAATGGTTGGTGGCTTTGGTGGCGTTCTTACAAAGATGACGGATGCCCAGGCAGAATACATCAATACACCCAAAGAGGGTCCATATAAGCCAGAAACTTATAAGTATTAAGTCTTCTTTAGTTCAATAAATGCGGGTATCCCGCATTTTTTCACAACTATAAGTTAAGGCTGATAAATTCCGACCTCTATGGTAACGGATTGCACTTGAGGATGTTTTTGTTGGAGCTGGTTCGTTAAATTTTATATGATATGATCAATTCGGCGTACTGTTGCATATACGGCAGATTTTTCATCACGCATTTCATCGTTTTCAGAAATTTGTGATTTTTCACGCTCAATATCTAATTTGATCTGATCCATCAATGCCTCCTCCTTAACCTCTACTTCAGCAACGAGCACTATATTGTTTTCATCCATCACTATTGACTTTACGTCATGACATAGCTCAACCTCGTTATGTTCGATATTAATACTTTATTTTTTGTACAATCAAGTTTGTATAAGGACAACCACCATTTGGCTATAATTAGTCACTACTTTGGTAAGAATGATTAATACATGAGTGATCAATCGATAGTTTTTTTGCTGATATCAACCACCTTAGTGTTATTTATTTGGGGTAGAGTTCGCTACGATTTGGTTGCCTTCATGACACTCATCGCCGGTACAATTGTTGGCGTTATACCGACCCATGGTGTTTTTTCTGGTTTTGGTCACCCTGCCGTTGTAATTATCGCTCTCGTGCTAATTATTAGTAGAGGCTTGATTCGTTCAGGAGCGGTCGAGTTAATTAGTTCTAATCTTTCTAATTTCACAAGTGGTGTGAAGACACACATTGCACTAATGGGTACTATTTCTGCAAGTCTCTCCAGTATTGTAAACAACGTAGCAGCCTTAGCTATATTAATGCCAGCGGACACTCAACTCAATCAAAAAGCCAAACGAAAACCTTCCACAACTCTTATGGCACTTGCCTTTACATCAATTTTAGGCGGCATGGTTACAATGATAGGCACTGCCTCAAATGTTGTAATAGCAACCTATAGGGAAGATGCTCTTGGGTCCCCTTATTCGATGTTTGACTTTACTCCGGTTGGCTTGATTGTCGCAATTGCTGGGGTGCTTTTTATTGCTCTTTTTGGATGGCGATTAATGCCTAGAATCAAAGATTCAGATCTTAAAGATAGTAATGAAGAAGTGCGACAGTATGTCTCTAATGTACTCGTTACAGAGGAATCTCCGATCGTTAGTAAGTATTTATCGTATTTGGATGATGTTTGTGAGGGTGTCGATGTATCAATTTTAGGGATTATTAGGAACGATGAGCGACTAGAAGGCGAAGGCTTTATCCGTAATTTCATTATTCATGCTAACGACCTGCTCATTCTCGAAGGCTCAGTTCAGGGTATTGATGAATTTATGAAACAAACAAAAACTCACTATATCAGTGATTCTGATTCAGACTTTGAATTTAAACATACCTCACTCATCGAAGCTGTTGCTCCACCCTTTTCACGCTCGATTGGAAGAACCGCAACCCAATTAAGCCTACTTAAATTAAGGCAGATATCACTTTTAGGCATTTCTCGTGCCGGAAGATCCATTATTCATCACGTAAGAAACACTAAAATCCAACCAGGGGATGTTTTACTTCTTCACGGCAATAGTTCTCACCTAGAAAGTGCAGTGAAATGGATGGAATGTCTTACCTTAGAGAGGCGAGATTTGCAAATTCCACAGCGAAAAAAAGCCTCTCTAGCGATCTCTTCTTTCTTGATTGCAATTATCGCCTCGAGTCTCGGATATATAGACCTAACCATTGCGCTATCATTGGTTGTTATTTTCTATATCGCGGCTAATGTAATCCCGAAAATTGATATCTACCGCTCAATACATTGGCCGGTGATTGTTCTTTTAGGATCAATGATACCCATTGGTCAGGCATTACAAAGCAGTGGTGGCGCAGAGACAATCTCGAATATCCTTATTAATATTTCCTATGGCGCCTCACCGGTAACGATTCTTGCCTCAATGCTCATCATTACAATGCTCCTTAGCGCTGTCCTTAACAACGTTGCAACGGTTCTAGTGGCAGCGCCTATTAGTGTCGAAATAGCCAAAACCTTGGCTGTCAATCCTGATACCTTTTTGATGGCAGTCGCGGTTGGCGCATCCTGTGCTTTCTTGACACCTATTGGACACCAAAACAATACCTTGGTGATGGGACCAGGAGGCTATCGATTTGGTGATTACTGGAAGCTTGGTCTGCCTCTTGAGATTCTAATTACCATTGTCAGTATTCCAACACTACTTTATTTTTGGCCACTCAATTCATTACCTATTTGATTTCTTAAATATACAAATGTTTTTAAAAGACTCAACTGGAGTTAGCGCTGAGGTAAAATTTTTGTTATTTTTCGATCAATTTTAATGTCCCCATCTGAGCTAGATACAAACACATCATTTCAGAACTTAATTCTTAAATTACAAAATTATTGGGCTGACAGAGGTTGTGCTATCGTTCAACCATTTGATATGGAGATCGGTGCCGGAACCTTCCACCCTGCGACTTTCCTTCGTGCGATTGGACCAGAACCGTGGAAAGCTGCATATGTGCAACCTTCTCGTCGACCAGGGGATGGACGTTACGGCGAAAACCCCAACCGCCTGCAACATTACTATCAATTCCAAGTCTTGCTTAAACCTTCGCCTAGTGACATTCAAGACCTTTACCTTGCTTCATTAACAGCGATTGGCATCGATCTAAAAATTCATGATGTACGTTTTGTTGAGGATAATTGGGAGTCGCCCACTCTGGGAGCTTGGGGGCTCGGTTGGGAGGTTTGGCTGGATGGCATGGAGGTGAGTCAATTTACCTATTTCCAACAAGTTGGCGGCCTTGCGTGCAAACCAATTTCTGGAGAGCTGACTTATGGCCTCGAGAGACTAGCGATGTACCTTCAAGGTGTCGATAGCGTGTTTGACCTTGCATGGACAGAAGACTTGACTTATGGTGATGTTTATCACCAAAACGAGGTGGAACAGTCTAAATACAATTTTGAAATTGCGGACACTGAGGTTCTTTTTAGACAATTCAATGAGGCCGAATCAATGAACGCAAAGCTCATTGAAAAAGATCTACCTTTTCCGGCCTATGAACAAACCATGAAGGCCTCTCACTTATTTAACCTTTTAGACGCAAGGCATGCAATCAGCGTCACAGACAGAGCTCGATTCATTCGCCGAGTGAGATCGATGAGTCAGAAAGTTGCTCAAGCTTATTACGAATCAAGAGAGCGACTTGGCTTCCCAATGTTAAAAAACAAGAACTAAGCTTTGATCTCTGAATGAGACCTTTTTATTCACTCTACAATAAAGTCCTTGAATGGTCATCAAGTCGTTTTGCTGTTATTTGGCTGGCCACAATTAGTTTCTTAGAATCTTCGATACTGCCATATCCTATACAAGATATCTTGCTGGCGACTATGTCACTCAAGAGTAGGAATAGGGCTTACTACTTTGCAATTATTTGCACATTAAGTTCAGTATTAGGCGCAATTGCTGGCTACTATATTGGCATCTATGCAATCAACCTTATCATGCCATTATTAGACACAATGAATTATCTACCGGAATTGCATAAAGCTGAGCAGTACTTTAATACCTACGGAATTTGGATCATTCTAATTGCAGGTTTTAGCCCGATACCATATAAGCTCTTCACTATTAGTGCAGGAATGATGTCAATGCCTCTCCTGCCCTTTGTGATTTTCTCTTTGGTCGCACGAAGTGCTCGCTATTTGTTGATTGCTTTTCTTGTAAGAAAGTTTGGAAAACGTTGCGATGCATGGTTAAATAAATACATTGATAGATTAGGATACGTCCTGATTGTTATTGTTGTTTTGGGGATATGGTATGCCTACTAAATATTTTTTTATATTTTTTTTATCTTTAATACTATCAGGTTGTTTGACCAATGAACCAGGTCAAGTTATTGTTGTTGAAAAGTCATTCAACAAGGTATTGGATGAAAATCAAAACAATTCAAAAGCCAAAGTAGCAAGCGACAATAAAAACTGGTCTCTTCCAGTTGATGCTGAAATACTCAAAAAGTTCTCAATAGAAAATAATCACCTAGGTTTGACCTATGATAATGCACTTGGTCAAGATGTCCGAGCTGTCAGAAAAGGAGAAGTAGTCTATAGTGGAGACAAAATGACAAGTTATGGAAAAATGATCATTATCAAGCATGCCTACGGCTTTTATAGTATTTACAATCAAAATCAAGAAATCTATGTTAGCGAGGGTGATAGTATCGAGAAAGGTCAAGTGATTGCTGTAACAGGCAACAAGCCATTCTATTTTGAAATGAAAAAATACGAAGAACCTATTAATCCGTTAAAATACCTCTAATGAACGAATTCCTCCAAAATATAACCCCAATCCAGATGACCGGCGTACTGTTATTGTTGGCTATTATTGCCCATGTTGCACTAGGCGTTATACTGCAACAAATAAAAAAACATACTGGTGTCACTAAAACACAAATAGATGACTACCTCATTAAAGCAATCTCGGCGCCCCTAAAGTTACTCATCTGGTATGGCTGGTTATATTTTTCATTACACGAGCTGAAGGCTGAAATTTCAACCCTTGGCAAAGTTGTTGAATATATAGATATTGCCCCTATCTTTATTCTAACCTGGGGAGTACTCAGACTAATATCAAGTATTGAAAGCTTTATGTTAGAAAAAGAAGGTAATGTCGATAAAGACTCCGTTAGATTGTTCACCCGTCTAATCAAGATACTGTTTGTTTTTGCAATCGTTCTTGGTGTCGCGCAATATTTTGGTTACTCTGTGTCCTCCATTTTGACTCTCGGTGGTGTCGGCGGTATTGTCGTGGGATTTGCTGCCAAAGACATGCTTGCCAATGTTTTTGGTGGATTGATGATTCAGATGGACAAACCCTTCTCTACCGGAGACTGGATTCGGACAACGGATAAAAGTATAGAAGGTGTAGTCGAAAAAATCGGCTGGAGAATGACTCGTCTTCGTACCTTTAACAAAAACCCTATTTATGTCCCCAACGGTATTTTTGCAACCATTCCCATTGAGACACCTTCTAGAATGACTAACCGTGAAATTCACGCAGTTATCGGTATCCGTTATGACGATATTGCACAAATGCAAAGTATTATTGAGAAGGTTGAGAAATTGTTAGCTGACCATGAACATATTAATCACGAAGAACCTTGTCGTGTGTATTTTGACTTGTTCAATGCCTCTTCACTTGATTTTGTGATTTGGGCTTTCTGTACGGTCACCGAGGGAGCAGAATTTAAAAGAATCAAAGGTAAAATATTGCTTGATGTAGCAGACATTATTGCCGATCATGGTGCAGAAATCGCATATCCAACCCAAACATTGCACATCCAAAAGCCAGCATAATGGGTCCCTCTAAATTACACATCCGCACCTTTGGGTGTCAAATGAACGAGTACGATTCTAACAAAATGAGTGACGTACTCAAACATTCTCACGGACTCGAATTGACAGATGATGTTGAGCAAGCTGACGTTCTTTTAGTAAATACCTGCTCGATTCGTGAAAAGGCCGAGGAAAAACTATTCCATCAACTTGGACGTTGGAAGAAATTAAAGACCACCAAACCAAACCTAGTGATTGGCGTTGGTGGCTGTGTTGCTTCTCAAGAGGGAGATCTGATACTCAAAAGAGCACCCTACGTTGATCTGATTTTTGGCCCTCAAACCCTGCATCGATTACCCAACATGCTCAATGATGCTCTTGACAAAAGTCAAGTAAGTATCGATATTTCTTTCCCAGAAATTGAAAAATTTGACCATCTACCCGAACCTCACACTGATGGTGCCTCTGCATTCGTTTCTGTGATGGAAGGTTGTAGTAAATATTGCACCTTTTGTGTTGTTCCCTATACACGTGGTGAAGAAATTTCCCGTCCCTTCAACGATGTGATTCGAGAAGTCGAAGTTCTGGCAGAACAAGGTGTCAAAGAAATCAACCTTTTAGGACAGAATGTTAACGCCTATCGTGGCCTTATGGATGATGGGGAAATCGCTGATTTAGCGCTCCTTATTGCTATCGTTGCGCAAGTGTCAGGTATAGAACGTATCCGCTATACAACCTCTCATCCCGTTGAGTTTAGTGATCGCTTAATCAAAACTTATGCCGAAGTGCCTGAGCTTGTTTCACATGTACATCTACCTGTACAGAGTGGCTCAGACAAAATACTCAGTTCAATGAAACGCGGCCATACCGTGATTGAATATAAATCAAAGATTCGAAGACTTAGAGAAATTAGACCTGACATTTCTTTATCATCAGATTTCATTATTGGTTTTCCTGGAGAGACTGAAGAGGATTTTAATAATACAATGAAGCTTATCGATGAGATGGGATTTGATAAATCCTTCAGTTTTATTTATTCAAAACGACCTGGAACGATTGCAGCAAGTCTTCCCGATGATGTTGATCAAACAGTCAAGAAACAACGACTTGCCGTTATACAAGATAAACTCAATGAGAAGACTGAAGAAATCTCTAGATCAATGATCGGCAGTATTCAAAAAGTTCTTGTAAAAGGTCATTCAAAAAAAGGTAGTACTTTATCAGGTAGAACAGAAAATATGCGTACCACCCACTTTCAGGGCAATGAGAACCTGATTGGCCAATTAGTCTCAGTAAAAATTACCGAAGGTTTCGCCAACTCTCTACAGGGAGAGCTTATCTAACTGCTTAGCCTTAACCAAAGCTTTGAATACCAGTAATATCGCCCCGCCTCCTTCGATGGCATTGTGCAGTTATAACGACTCCTACCCTTTGACAGCGACTCTCTAGCTTGAACTTTTACCTTATTAGAATCTAGCCATATCAACTCGGGCTGATCTTGGCCAGACACAAAACAGGAAAATTGTCGTTTTTCGTTGTTCGTCAACTCGCGAGAAAAGGTCAGAGTTAAGGATGGTTTGAAGTTTTCATAAATAAGTAGAGATTGCGGTTCTTCGATTTCAATTGGCATGGGCAATGTTTTAATCTTTAAAGTAAAGCTGTCCATTTTTGCATAGGGTCCAGACATCGAAAATCTTGGTAAATTCAAAAAGTCGCTGTTTCTACTTATGGCACCGGAATGTTGTCCAAAACCGACATAACCAAGATCACTTACTAGACGATAAGTCTCCTCATCAAACTCACCGTATGGATAAGCAAAAAACTTCTCTTCAACACCTAATTCCTGCTCTATTCTTTGTTGTGCTTGAGTAATTTCACTTCGCACTACTTCAACATTCTGTTCAACCAAATGAAGATGTTTCACACTGTGGTTATAAACATCTACAAGGTCTGACATTTCTCTGAGCTGTTGCCAAGTCAACATCAGAGTATATTTCTTGTCAATAGACTCTGTAGAAACAAAGACCGACATCGGCATCTGGTATTTAGCGAGTAACGGATAAGCGTTAGTGTAGAGCGATAAAAAGCCATCATCTGCAGTCAAACTGACGCATTTTTTGGGCAACATTCCTTGCATTTTAAGACCCTCGATGACTTCCCCCAAGGGGAGCACTTTATAGCCGTTCTCGTAAAGATATTCTAGGTGCTTCTCAAAGACTGCTGGAGAGGTATTAGTAGACTGAGGTCCCTCGTCTGAAAAGCCGTGGTACAAAAGCAATACACATTGATTATTATCTGCAATAGAAGTGTACGGCCATAATACAAATAGCAGGAAAAAGGCATTTAAGATAAATCTAACTCTCTTCATGACATCAATGTTAAATTAAATGAGGTAATAAATCATGCAACTTATCGATTGTTTTCTATGTAAAGAAGTAAAATATTGACAATGAAATTTACTCTCGATATTCAAAGCTCCGATCAGCTAGCAAATATTTGCGGCTCCCTAGATAAAAACCTCGATAACATTGAAAAAAGCCTGAAAGTAAAAGTTTCGAACAAAGGTTCTGACTTTAATATCAAGGGTGATAATGCGCCATTAGCATTTAGTGTTTTGCAAGAGCTTCTCTCACTATCAGAGAGTAAAACTATTGATTCTGGTGATATCAACCTTTGTATTAAATCTCAAAAAAATAGTAATGGTTCGACCAAATCGGTCACTATTAAGACAAGTCGCAAACATATCAATATTCGTAGCACTAACCAACAAAACTATGTCAATGCTATCATTGAAAATGATGCAGTTTTTGCCATAGGGCCGGCTGGTACAGGAAAAACATATCTAGCGGTTGCAAGAGCAGTTGAAGCTTTAGAGAGCTCGAATGTTAAACGAATTATTTTGGTCAGACCTGTTGTTGAGGCAGGAGAAAAACTGGGGTTTTTGCCCGGTGATCTAAGTGAAAAAGTCGACCCCTACTTGAGACCTATTTATGATGCGCTTTACGAGTTTATCGGCTTTGAAAGGGTGAATAGATTAATAGAAAAACACGTTATTGAAGTAGCCCCGCTTGCATTTATGAGAGGTCGCACTTTGAATGAATGCTACATTATTCTTGATGAAGCTCAAAATACCACAATCCCTCAAATGAAAATGTTTCTGACTCGAATGGGTTTTGGCTCAAAGATGGTGATTACCGGTGATATAACACAAATAGATTTGCCTAACCCTAGCCAATCTGGTCTTTTAGATGCAATGAAAATACTTGACAGCATAAAACAAATTACTTTTTGTGAATTAGACTCGCAAGATATTGTAAGGCATCAGCTGGTTAAACGAATTGTAAGCGCTTATGATCAAGCACAATGAGCCCTTCTGATGAAAAAATAATTGTCGGCCTGTCTGGTGGTGTTGATTCATCTGTTGCGGCCCTCGTTTTGCTTGAAAAAGGATTTCAAGTGGAAGCCTTATTCATGAAAAATTGGGATGAGGATGACGATGATAAATACTGCAATGCCGCTGAAGACTTTGCGGATGCTCAACAAGTCGCAGATAAGCTTGGAATTAGGCTTCACACAGTGAACTTTTCTCACGAATACTGGGAAGATGTTTTTGAGCACTTTCTATCTGAACATAAAAAAGGGCGAACACCAAATCCTGATGTATTGTGTAATCAAAGAATCAAATTTAAAGCATTTTTAGATTATGCAAAGGACTTAGGTGCCAACAAAATAGCAACTGGTCACTATGCAAGAATTATCAATAATGATGGCCACTACCTACTGAAAGCTGGAATTGATGGGAGTAAAGATCAAAGCTACTTTCTTCACCTGCTTAACCAAGATCAACTCTCACAGAGCCTGTTTCCACTCGGAGATTTACATAAAAAACAAGTACGTGAAATCGCACTACAGAATGGCTTTGAAAACGCTGAAAAAAAGGACTCTACAGGTATTTGCTTTATCGGAGAAAGACCTTTTGCGGACTTTTTAACCACCTTTCTGCCCAAACAAAAAGGCGATATTGTAGATGAGAATGGTCGCTTTATTAAACACCACCATGGTTTACCTTTTTATACCATTGGTCAGCGCAAAGGTTTGGAGATCGGTGGAGGTTATAGCGACTCCCCTGAGCCTTGGTTTGTCGCTGATAAGTTGGTCGATTCAAATGAAATTTTAGCTGTTCAAGGAGATCACCCATTGCTTTATCACAATACACTTGTTGCAGATAGTGTCCACTGGATTGATCAGTCACCCGCTCTACCCCACAAATGTGGTGCTAAAATACGTTATCGTCAAACCTCTCAAGAGTGTCAGATAACGGGAATAGATGGCGACTGTATTCAGGTTAATTTTATGGAACCCCAGAGAGCGATAACGCCTGGACAGTCAATTGTCTTCTATGACCGTGATGTTTGCTTGGGTGGAAGTGTAATCAAATCAAAGTCGAATGAATAAAGCAGCAAAACAAACTCTAGCATTGGCAAGTATATTTCAAACAACTGCCCTAGTGCATCAACTTGCATCTACTGGGCAATGTGATAGCCATAGTAACAAGGTAAGCCTGAATAGTATTGTCAGTCAGAGTGACGATGTCGATGAAATTTTTTCTTCGCCCGAGGACTTACAAATCGGTTTTGAATCTCTAAAAACATTACTCGAAAAGAAACCAATCAATATGCAAAACATCATGCTCTATTCAACTGCACTTATTAATCTTGAAAAGAAATTAATGAAAAAACCTCAATTACTGACTCAGATATCGGCGGAAATTGATCACATTAAAAAACAAGATTTTTTTGACATTCATCACAGTAACTCAATTGCTAGACTTGCTGAACTCTATAAAAATACCTTAGGCAGCCTCAGCCCAACGATTATGGTTCGAGGTGAGCAGATCTATTTAACAAACAGGCATACAGCAAACCATATTAGAGCCTTGCTTCTTGCTGGCATCCGTGCAGTTTCGTTATGGAAATCACAGGGTGGCAGGACGTGGCACTTGTTGCTTAACAAGAAAAAAACTCTTCGCTATGTTAACTCCTTGGGCGCATAACCAAGTGAAAACAAATACTTGCATTAATAGTACTGAGACTTTATAATTCTGACTTTTGTAATTTAGCATTAAAGTAAAGACAATATGGCCAATTCAGCAGGATCTAGAAAACGCGCAAGACAGACAGTAAAACGTAATAAACATAACTCTCAAATTCGAGCTAAAGTTCGTACTTTTGTGAAAAAGGTTGCTTATGCAATTGCAGCCGGAGACAAAAAAGAGGCTGTTAGCGGTTTTGCAGCAATGCAAAAAAACCTAGACCAAGCTGTCAGCAAAGGTTTAATCCACAAAAACCAAGCCGCTAGAAAAAAATCTCGTCTTAGCGCTCAAATTAAATCCCTATAAATACCCTCTTTATACTCTGGCTCGACTTTTCAAGGTTAATCTTTAAATAGCAATAATCATTGCTATAATGAAAACCTTCCAAGAGGGTTTTTTTATGTATCAAATTCAGCATTATTATGATTGATGAAAATGATAAATCGTTATTTAGAAGTGCCGTCAATCAGCAAATTCCTATCGATAAGGACGGTGACAAGGAAGAAGCCTATAACAACAAAAAACTTTGGAATAAGCCTTTTGAAGATTATAGCTATTTACCTAAACCCAACCTATCAGCTTCGGACTCTGTAAGTCACTCACAAGCGGGTGTATCACCTAAAACATTAAAAAAAATGAAGCAAGGCAGGATTAGCTATGCACCCTATATAGATTTGCATGGACAAAAGATTGAGGAGGCATTTCAATCTCTTTCAAAGTTTATTCATTACCATGACAATGAACGTTTTATCCAAATCATTCACGGCAAAGGATATAACTCTGATCAAAAACTATCAATCTTGAAATCACAGGTAGTGCACTATCTCAAACAGCACCCGCAAGTGCTTGCATTCTGTTCCTGCCCACAAAAAATGGGCGGCACGGGAGCGGTGTTCGTTTACCTTAAAGGCAATGTTTAATCTCGACGAAGTCTACTCCGTTTCTGATTTCTTGAACTTATGTCGAAATTCAGTTGAACAAAACATACCCCATTGCTGGGTCCAGGGTGAAATTTCAAATCTGTCCAGACCCTCTTCCGGGCACTGGTACTTCTCACTAAAAGATTCAAAAGGGCAAATTAGATGCGCTTTTTTTCGTCTCAATCAACGTAAAGTCCAGTTCTCTCCAGAAAATGGCATGTCTGTTGTAATAAGGGGTGCACCAACCCTCTATGAAGTTAGGGGAGATTTCCAGCTGATTGTGCAGCAAATGGAACCTGCGGGTATTGGCAATCTGCAGATTGCCTTTGATCAACTGAAAAATAAACTTAAAGCTGAAGGCTTGTTTGATGCTCAAAACAAAAAAAACCTCCCTGTCTCCCCAAAAACCATCGGAGTCATCTCGTCTTCTAGTGGCGCAGTGATCCGTGACATCATCCACGTACTAAAAACAAGATATCCTTTTTCCAATATTCTTCTTTACGACACTATAGTACAAGGTGAAGATGCCTATAAAAAAATCATCAAAGCACTCCAAATTGCAGATAATGATAAACGCTGCGATGTTCTCATATTGGCTAGAGGTGGTGGTTCAATTGAGGATCTATGGTCCTTCAATGAAGAAGAGCTGGCGAGAAAGATTTTTGCCTGTGCAACACCAATTATTAGCTCTATAGGCCATGAAACAGACACAACTATTGCAGATTTTGTAGCTGACGTTAGAGCTCCAACACCTAGTGCCGCCGCCGTTATCGCAACACCTGACCGACTTGCAATAATCAATCAGGCAACAAAACTTAGAAAACAATTGCAGGATAGTGTTAATCAATCTCTTGACAAAATAAAGCTCTCCCTTGAGCTACTTCAAGTTAGAATTGTTGACCCCAGTCAACAACTACAACGGAATGCCCAGAAACTAGACGAATATGAGTTTCGACTTGTCAGGCAGATAAAAAGAGCTCATCAACTATATCAGTCACAACTTAAACAACTCAACATTCGTCTACATAATAATGCGGAATATTTTCTTAAAGATCAGGCAAATCAATTCACTAACAAGGTCAACCGACTTAACCTACTGTCTCCTCTAAATACACTCTCTAGGGGTTACAGCATTACTCACGATAAAGACGGAAAGGTTTTACTTTCATCTAAGAGGATTAACCTTGGAGACCTTATCAAATCTCAACTTCATGATGGAAAAGTTACTTCAAAGGTATTAAAGAAAGAGGATAATTAGTAGCCATTAATTTTGCATTATTAATGAAGCTATCAAAACATATATGAAATCCAATGTCTCATTTCTACGTCGACTAGGTTCCATCATCTACGATTTTTTTCTTGTATTTTCTTTTGTTTTTTTTATTGAAGGTGTGGTCATTATTATCAACAATAAACAAGCAATAACCAGTAGTCTGTTCTTCTATCTCTTAACTTTACCTCTTATATATATTTATTTTTCAATGTCTTGGATTAGAGGGAGGCAAACCCTTGGGATGAGGGCTTGGAAATTTGAAATCATACAAAAAGACGGCTCACATGTCACCCAAAAACAGTCATTAATTAGGTTCTTATTAGCTATCATTTCATTGTTTGGTATTGGCTTTATTTTTCAATTCTTCAACCAACACAAGCTCCCATTGCATGATTATTACTCAAAAACTTACCTGATATCAACCTTGAAATAATATGATCAAGAATTATAAGAACCCCAGTAATTAAGTTTATGCAAAATGGCACTCATAAAGGCATAGTTGGTTTTGTTATTAAATACAAAATCTCGTTAATACTAATTCTGATATTGTTTTCACTAGTGAAGCAAAATATACTGGTTAATGACTTTCCCAACGTCATTTTTCAAAAACAAAAAACCATTGCAGACATGGAATTGACGAATAAACAATTGCAAAACGACAATAAACAACTACAAGAGCAAATTGACGGCTACACTGAGGAAGATTTGAGCCTAATTGAATCACAGGCACGGTTTAAATATGGACTCGTCAAAGACGGTGAGGTGTTTTATCAAATCAACACAGCTGTGGAAACTGATAATGTAGCAGAGTCTGGTGAGTCTACTTTATAATAAAGACCATTAATTTCTTACTCCTAAAAGGATTTCGTAGCTGTCATGCATGATGATAATTGTTTCTTAATCATTCCGGCCAGTGGCACAGGTTCGCGCATGAATACAGACACTCCTAAACAATATCTAAAACTTGAGAACGGCTCAACCGTTCTAGATCAAAGCCTAGAAACTCTTTTAGATATGGATCAGATATCTGGCTGTGTTGTCGCCATCTCAGATAAAGACAAATATTTTATGACTTCACCTTATCGCCTCCACCCAAAATTGCTTGCCACTGCAAAGGGAGGTCGAGAACGCTTTCACTCTGTATTAAATGCCCTTAGCACTTTAATTGAATTTGCAAAAGAAGATGATTGGGTGCTCGTACATGATGCGGTTCGACCCTGTATAAAAAAAGAAGACGTAGAAAGATTAATAAGTAAACTCCAAAACCACCCTATTGGCGGTATTCTTGCCGTAGAAGTTGTTGACACATTAAAAAAAGTGGGCAATGAGGATGTTGTAAGAACAATTGAACGAAACAAATTGTACCAAGCACAAACTCCACAAATGTTCCGAATTGGACTCCTAAAGACAGCCCTAGAAAAGGTGGTCGAAGATAACGATCACATTACAGATGAGGCAGAGGCGATTGAACGTTTAGGGCATTCTATAAAGATTGTATCAAGCTCAAAAAGCAACATTAAAATTACCCACTCAGACGACCTTAAATTAGCCAATTATTACTTTAATAAATCATGACAGCAAAAACCGGTATCGGACAAGACTCTCACGTATTTGAAGAAGCACCAGGAAAACCTTTAATATTGGCTGGCATTAAGCTTGACCATCCTTTAGGACTCAAAGGTAATAGCGATGCTGATGTGGTATTGCATTCGATAACAAATGCCATTTCGAGTATTACAGGTCGTAATATACTTGGCTTGGTCGCCGATCAACTTTGTCAAGAAGGTGTGACTGATAGCAGCAACTTTTTAAAGCTAGCGCTTGATGATTTAGGAGATTGGAAAATTAGCCACATAGCAATCGCTATCGAATGTTTAAAACCGAAAATTTCACCTCAAATTGATTCAATGAAAAAAAGTATTGCCAAGCTATGCCATATCAATAAAACCGATGTCGGCATCACTTCAACGACTGGTGAAGGTTTGACGGCATTTGGTAAGGGAGAGGGAATTCAAGCAATGACCATCGTAACCGTTAATAAAACATGACACTAGTTGACAACCCGACCCGTTCAAAAATTAATAAAATTCACTTCATAGGTATCGGTGGCTCTGGAATGAGTGGTATAGCAGAAGTACTAACCAATTTAGGTTACGAAATATCCGGATCAGACATTCAGTCAAGTGAAGCAACTAAGAAACTTGAAAAACTAGGCTGCGTCATTAGCTATCGGCAGCAGGCAGAAAATGTGACTGGCAAACAAGCGGTTGTCGTTTCTTCAGCTATCAAGAGCAATAATCCGGAACTCCAAGAAGCCAAAAAACAACATCTTTTAATAGTTCCAAGAGCGGAAATGCTCGCAGAATTGATGCGTTTTCGTTTCGGTATTGCCGTCTCTGGAACTCATGGAAAAACAACAACTACCAGCCTAATCGTTCACATATTGACTGAAGCAAAGCTTGACCCGACTTATATCATTGGCGGTATTATAAACGCCACAGGTATGAACGCCAAGTTAGGGAAAAGTGACTACTTAATTGCTGAAGCGGATGAAAGTGACGCTTCATTCCTCCACCTCCAACCGATGTTGAGCGTTATTACTAACATTGATGAAGACCACATGGAGACATACAAGCATAGCTACAAAAACCTTACTAATGCCTTTATAAGTTTCACCTCAAATCTACCCTTTTATGGAGTCTGCGTTGCCTGTATTGATGACCAAGGTGTACAGGATATTCTTAAAAAAGTACATAGACCCATTATGAGTTACGGTTTTAGCGATGATGCTGATGTCAGAGC
>CABXJL010000025.1:0-17267 GCA_902512485.1 uncultured Gammaproteobacteria bacterium | reverse complement strand
CAATTGGTTTTCACATTAGGTCTGCCTAATAGTACAATTGCTGCTGCAAGTCGGGCGGTAATGAAGTGTTACCGTGCTTTCCGTGATACTGACGCTAATTTATTAGAAATCAATCCAATGATTTTGACTACTGACAATAAGATTTTGGCGATTGATGCAAAAATGTCATTTGACGCAAATGCACTTTATCGTCGACCTGAAATCTTTGAATTCCGCGATAAGACACAAGAAGATCCACGTGAAACCAATGCTGCTGAGCATGATTTGAACTATGTTGGTTTGGATGGAAATATTGGCTGCCTTATTAATGGTGCGGGACTTGCCATGGCGACTATGGATATGATTCAACATGCCGGTGGTGAGCCAGCAAATTTCCTGGATATCGGTGGTGGTGCTTCCGCTGAGAGAGTTGCTACATCGATAGAGTTGGTGTTATCTGATGATAATGTCGAAGCTATTTTGGTTAACATCTTTGCAGGCATTAACCGCTGTGATTGGGTTGCCCAGGGTATTGTCGATTTATTAAATAAACGTGATATTGATATTCCTTTAGTGGTGCGCTTATCTGGTACCAACGTTGAAAAAGGGCAGAAGATATTAAAGGACAGTGGCAAAGAAGTTACTACAGCTGACACTTTGTCAGATGCAGCTCATAAAGTTGTTGCTGCATGGAAACAATCAACGGGAAAATAAGAGCGAGTTATGAGTATATTTATTAATGAAAAAACCCCAGTTTTAATTCAAGGTCTAACCGGTCGCATGGGTTCATTCCATGCACAGGAGATGATTGACTATGGCACCAATGTTGTTGCCGGTGTCACCCCTGGTAAGGGTGGTACAACACATCTAGATAGGCCTGTATTTAATACAGTCAAAGAAGCTGTCGCGGCTACAGGTGCTGAGGCCAGCATCATCTTTGTACCACCTGCTTATGCAGCAGACGGCATTATGGAAGCCGCTGAATCTCGTATTAAGTATTGTGTCAGCATTACAGATGGCATACCGACTCATGACATGATTCGGGTAAAGCGTTACCTTTTTGCACGAGCTAAACCAGAAGATCGCATGATTCTAACAGGTCCTAACTGTGCTGGCACCATCAGTCCAGGTAAAGCTATGTTAGGCATTATGCCAGGCCATATTTACATGCAAGGTAACGTTGGTTTGATTGGGCGTTCTGGCACCTTAGGTTATGAAGCCGCCTCTCAAATGAAAGAATTAGGTATCGGAATCAGTACCGGTGTGGGTATTGGTGGAGATCCAATAAATGGCAGCTCTTTCGTTGAAATCTTAAAACATTTTGAGGAAGATGATGAAACTGAAGCAGTATTGATTATCGGTGAAATTGGTGGACCTCAAGAGGCTGCAGCGGCTGAGTATTTCCAAAAGCATATGACTAAGCCGATGGCAGCTTATATTGCTGGTTTGACTGCGCCACCAGGAAGACTTATGGGTCATGCTGGCGCTATTGTTAATTCTAGTGGAGAGAGCGCTGCAGAAAAAGTAGAAATACTTCAAGACGCTGGTGTAATGGTTTCACCAACACCTTCAGACATGGGAGCTACAATGGCGAAACTATTGCAAGGCATTTAAGTTTTTAATTTACCAAGACTTTATTATTAAGGCGTTTACTCTAAACGCCTTTTTTTTGAAATTTAAAATGTTGTTTGCATCTATGGATGAAATCACATAAGTGTTATACAATATTATAATTTTTTGAAATTACGAAGTAATATCATTGATAAAGAAGAGACAGACAATTTTCGCCTAGGATTTGGCGCTGACATTGAGGTAGAAGACGGGTGGTTATTTATGGCAGACTATGAGAGAAATCAAACTGAAAATTCAGGTTATAAAAACACAATAAGCCTGGGTGTATCATTCCAGCCCAATTCTAGAACTGAGTATAGTCTTTCATTAATTGATGGAGATTCTTCTAATGGACAAATTGGACTAGATTTTAATAAAAGGTTAAGTGATGATTGGTTAATAAATGCCAGTTTCGAAGTTGCTCAGACATCGAGTTCGGGATATAACAATACTGCTCAATTTGGTACAGAAATGTCTTTTTAGTAGTTTGAAAGCGCCTTTATGAGTGGTTGTAAATAAGCTTCGTGTTTTTTCCAGGCTTCAGAACTTCCTTCTTGATATATCTTTTGTCCAACCTGTAATGCACTGGCTGTTTTATCCGCATGTACAGTGGTATGGAGGTTTAAACAGTTTTCATCCCAGTCTAATTCGCAATATTCTAATAACTTCCGCGTTTCTTCCTCTTGGTTAGTTGTCAAATCCTCATAACAGATATCGTAAATTTTACCTGGGAATAATTGGTGCCAAAAATCCATAAGCTCAACGTACAAGCCATAAAATCCAGCTAAATCATCTAAATTATAAGAATAACCATTCTCCTTGTTTGTAAAAAAATATTGATAATTTGACCAACATGTGGCTCTAGCATCTCTTTTTAGATGAACAATCTTTGCTTCAGGAAAGGCCAATAGAATAAATCCAATAAATCGAAAGTTCAAGGGTAATTTATCAGTGATTACATTTTCTGGAATATCAAAACGAGAAAGTGCATCTAAATATTGTTGTCGTAAAGATAAAAAAGATTCTTCAGGAAGGCTATAAGTGTCAGTTATATTCAGCTTCTTATCACCAATAGTAGTTGAAGCCTTGATAGAGCCAAGAGTTATATGATTCTTTATTATTGGGCCAATAAGGGTAGATAAATAAGAGAATTTACCACCACTATACACCGCATGATGACTTGAAATAATTTGCTCGACTAGAGTTGTGCCGGAGTGAGGCATGCCAACAATAAAAATGGGTTGTATAGTTGATGGTTCGAATGATAGAGATTGTTCAATAAAAGTTGGAAGAGTGCTGAACAGTTCTTTGATAGTAGAAAATAGATTATTAGCTTTATCAAGCGAATAATTTAATTTTTCTTCGCATAACCGATTGCCTTCATGTAAGAATTCAAATAGCTCGTCCTGATTTTCTAAATCTTCATTCGCTTTAGCTAATGCAAAGCATAACTGTATACGGTCTAATTGACTTAGATTGCCATTAGAAAGAAGTGATTGCATCAGAGTAATCTGTGAATCATTTTCTGTAAATTTTTTTAGGATACTTAGACTATGGTGTGCCTTAACATAGTTGGGTTGAATAGCCAGTGCCTTCTCAAAGCTTTTAACCGCAGTATCACGTTGACCAAGTTCAATAAGAACAATACCAAGATTGTAATGTGCTACAGCGTAATCTGGTTTAATAGCGAGTGCTTTCTCATAGTTCTTGACCGACATATCCAGTTGACCGAGTTCTTTGAGAATATTGCCGAGGTTATTGTGCGCCTCAGCGTAGTCGGGTTTAATAGCGAGTGCTTTCTCATAGTTCTTAACTGCTATTTCTAGTCTTCTAAGCTCTTGGAGGGTAGCACCGAGGTTATTGTATGCCTCAGCATAGTCAGGTTTAATAGCTATTGAATTTTCAAAGCTCAGAATAGCTTTGTCTGGCATGCCTATTGCTTTATAAAAGGTGCCAACAAGGTTTAAGAGTGAAGACGATTTTGGGTAGTCTTTAATTAGAGCATTGGCTTTATCAATTGCTTCTTGTTTCTTACTATTAGCAAAAAGATTAATGACAGATTGAATTTTTTCATGTGGAGGCTCTTGTTGATACATTGCACGAAGTTTTTTTGATTATATTGATACTCTATCAGGAACTGAGTTCTTTGAGAGCAATGTCGAGGTTATTATGCGCTATAGCATAGTCTGGATTAATAGCCAGTGCCTTCTTATAATTTTTAACGGCGTCATCCAGTTGATCGAGCTCCTTGAAAATGACGCCGAGGTTATTATGTGCCTCAGCATAGTCTGGATTAATAGCTAATGCTTTCTCATAACACTTAACTGCAGCATCAAGTTGACCGAGCTCCCTGAAAGCATTACCTAGGTTACTATGCGCCTTATCATAGTCTGGTTTGATAGTTAAGGCCTCCTCAAAACTCTTAACTGCAGCGTCTAGTTGACCGAGTTTTTGGAACGCTATACCGAGGTTATTATGCGCCTCAGCATAGTCTGGTTTAAGGGTTATCGTCTTCTCATAACTCTTAACGGCGTCATCCAATCGTCCGATTGTTAGAAGCGTATTACCAAGGTTATTATGCGCTTCAGTAAAGTTAGGTTGGTAAGCTACTGCCCACTCAAAATGATCAACAGCGTCATCTAGTTGACTGAGTTCTAGGAAAATATTACCGAGGTTATTATGAGCACCGATGTAATTAGGTTTGATAGTTAATGCCTGTTTATAACTCTTAATAGCATCATCTATTTGGCCCAATTCTCGGAGAGTTATACCAAGATTGTATAGCGCCTCAGCATAGTCTGGTTTTAAAGCAAGTGCCTTTTCATAGTCCTTAACAGCTGTATCCAATTGTCCGAGTGCTTTACAGCAAGAAGCGCGGATATTATAGAGTAATGCTGAATTAGGATAGTCATTAATTAGAATATTAACGTCATCAAGCGCTTCTTGAAACTGATTATTAGTAAAAAGTGAAATAACAGAGTGAATTTTTTCCTGTGGGGGTTCTTTTTGAACTTTACGGTGCTTTAAAGCTAATAGTTCATCTTTTACTTCCTTATTTTCAGGGGATGCTTCAAGAATCATCGAGTAAAGTTTTTCGGCTTCTTCAATTTCCCCCTTATTTGCAATTTTTCTTGCGCGAACTAGTAATCTCTGAGTTTTTAATGTCATTTTAAGGTGTTAGTTTTATAGTTAAAGTTATTATCATTCTGATGGATACAATAATGTTTTTACACATTTTACATATTATCTCAAATCTTTATCTATATTTAATAAACTTATAGAAACCAGCTCTTAGCTTTTTGAAAAATATCAAAGTCAATATTTGCTAATCTTTCAACTACGCCGAAATAATCTACATCTAACTCATCTTGACAACGAGATTCCATGGAATATTTTCGCCTAGATTAAAAAAAAGGCACAAAGTCGAATCGCATGTATTTACCTAATGAGATAGAATAGTTCTGAAGTATATTTGGAAACATATAATAAGGCAAAACATATTTAGCTCATTTCTATGAAATTTTTTTTTCAAACAATTCACAAATTTTTTATTGCTGGGTGTGTTATTTTCTTATTTCCTTTTGACACATTAGCGACCACTTATCAGGTAACTCAGATTGCTACAGGTTTAGGCATACCTTGGGGTATGTCTTTTCAATCGCAGAACGAAATACTCTTTACTGAACGCAAAGGAAGACTTGGCATTGTTAACATATACAGTGGAGAAGTGAGCTACTTGTCAGGACTTCCTGACATTATTGCAAATGGACAGGGTGGTTTAATGGATGTAGCGAAACCGACAAACAATGAGATTTCAGATTGGACTTATTTAACATATGTAAAACCCATTGATAAAGCAGGTAATGGTGAAACAACTCTGGCCAGAGCACATATCAGTAAAGAGGGTATTTTTGATTGGCAGGACTTGATGGTAACACATTCGCTTTTTGGCGTTATATTTGATGTTACTGGTATAGCATGGGGTAGCGATAGACACTTTGGTAGCCGCATCGCTTTTGACGATACGCATCTATATTTTTCTGTAGGTGATAGAGGAAATCGACCTAATGGACAAAATCTAGAATCACATGCAGGTTCTATTTTAAGGCTTAATTTTGACGGCTCCGTTCCACAAGATAATCCATTTGTAGATATTGAAGGTGCGCGAAATGAAATATGGACCTACGGTCATCGAAACCCTCAGGGTCTGGTTTGGGATGGTGTCAACCAAAGACTATGGTCAATTGAACACGGTCCTCGAGGTGGCGACGAATTAAATCTCATTGAAAGGGGTGGTAATTATGGTTGGCCTGTCATTTCTTATGGCAAAGAGTATACTTCATTTAGGTCTATTGGTGAGGGTACCCACAAAGAAGGCATGGAACAACCTAAAAAGTTTTATATACCTTCTATAGCGCCTAGCAGTTTAATACAATACAACGGTAATGCTTTTCCAGAATGGAAAGGAGATCTCTTCTCTGGTGCATTAAAACTGCGGCATATCAATAGAATCAAGCTTGATCAGGAAGGAAATGCGATTGCAGAGGAACGTTTAATGGAAGACTTAAATGAAAGAATCAGAGCGCTCCTTCAAAGCCCGGAGGGATGGATTTACTTCTCCACCGACAGTGGGAACATTTATGTCATCAAACCTTGAAAAGGGTTTTCAATCGTAACTGTCAATTTGATTTGAATTAAAATAATGTCATGGAAACACTAAAAATAATCATCCCAGAGCGTATGACAGGTCAAAGGCTTGATGTCGCTTTGTCGGAAATGTTGCCAGATTATTCACGTTCCAAGATTACTGCTTGGATTAAATCAGGTGAAGCTCTCATTAACCAAAAACCTTTCAAACCGAAAGATAAAGTGAACGGTTCTGAAATGGTTGAGTTGGCAATCAGTCAGAAGCAAAACAATGATTGGGTGGGAGAAGATATTCCTCTAAATGTTGTCTTTGAGGATGAAGACATCATTGTAATAAATAAGGCTGTAGGTATAGTAACCCACCCAGGTGCAGGAAACTGGAGTGGCACTTTAGCAAACGCTTTACTCCATTACGAGCCCAAATTAGCGACTCTTGATAGAGCTGGAATTGTCCATCGACTTGACAAAAATACTTCAGGTTTGATGGTCGTTGCAAGAAACGAAAAGTCACAAAAATATTTGGTCGAGCAGCTTCAAACGCATTCGGTATCGAGAGAGTATTCTGCTATCATCTATGGCCACATGGTTTCTGGAGGAACAATTGATAAGTCGATTGGTCGTGATACTAAGGACAGAATCAAACAGGCCGTCTCAAGAAATGGCAAGGAAGCCGTCACTCATTACCGAGTAATAGATCGTTATCAGAACCATACCCATGTCAAGGCCATCTTGGAGACCGGACGGACTCACCAAATACGCGTCCACTTATCTCACATAGGTTACCCTTTAATAGGAGATCCAATGTATGGTGGTAAGATTCGTTTTCCCAAAAAGGCAGATGAAGTTCTAAAAGAAACTTTAGTTAACTTTAAAAGGCAAGCTTTACATGCAAGGAAATTGACTTTAACTCATCCTATTAGTGGCGAGTTGATGTCATGGAAGTCTCCATTGCCCGAAGACATGTCAGGGTTATTGGATGTGCTCAATAATTACGACCCGTGCTAATAAATGAACATGAATTGGGGTGACGATGTTTCCAGATAATGTCAAATTTATATCGACTCCAAGATTTATAGAGGGTGGTGCTGGTGCAGATTGTTTTAGAAATTTTAATTTGGCATTGCATGTTGGTGACGAGCCGGATACAGTAAGAGCTAATCGTGAGCTTCTCGAGAAACACTATAAAATTCCCTCTAGCCCTAAATGGGTTAATCAAACTCACTCCAGTGTTTGTGTTAGGGTGGATTCCAAGTTCTCATCGGCTGAAGCCGATGCAAGCTATAGCAGGACATCGGGCGTGGTGTGTGGTGTTCTTACAGCCGACTGTATGCCTGTCTTTATTAGTGACAAGCGGGGAACAGTTGTTGGTATAGCACATGCAGGTTGGAGAGGATTAGTGGGTGGTGTCATTGAATCTTTGATTGAAGAAATGAATGTTGAGGGGAGTGAACTCCTAGTCCATCTAGGACCAGCAATTTCGCAGTCAGCATATGAAATCGGTAGCGAGGTAAAAACACAATATCTAGATAGAAATTCAATATTTGAGCGATCATTTATTGAAAAAAATGGCAAACATTATCTTGACCTCTATGACGGAGTAAAGGTCATATTGGAGGGCTACGGAATCACATCAATTAGTGGTGGGGATTGTTGTACCTATAAAGATTCAAAGCAGTTCTTTTCCTATCGTCGCGACGGAGAATGTTCGGGAAGAATGGCACACTTGATTTGGATGGTTTAATTATAGTTATCCGATACTATTTGTGTTTGCTGTCCTTGATTTTCCCTTTACTGCTAAAAACCATTTCTTTATTGTCTTTGTCTAATAAATAATAGTGCAAAGATTTCTGTTTTCGTTGTTTCTGTTGAACGACACAGCCCCTCACTTCGAAATCATCGATTAACTCGATTTCTGGGTGAGAAGAATTCAAGCAGCGCATGAATTGGCTGTTGTTTTTCACAATATATTGTCGGAAATATAACTCATCCTTGTAATCGATAATAGCGTAGGCTTGGTGATGAACTGGCATACCGGGATCCACAATAATAATGCAATTTTCACTAAACTCAGGCGCCATCATGTCACCGATATTTTGAAGTGCATAGGGCTCTGAATTTGTTGAACAGGCGCTTTCGAATAGCGCTTTCGGGTTATCTATTTCTGGCATCTGGGGCAGTAGTAACTGGTACGTTGGCTTTGTACGATTCTTTTGATTGTACCATCGCACCGATAACAAGGCATGTCATTGCGTCCATAGACAGATAAAACTTGAGAAAAATAACCGGGCTCGCCATCAATATTTGAAAAGTCATTCAAGGTTGTACCACCATTATTGATGGCTTCTGCCAATATTTGTTTAATGCATTGAGTGAGCACTTGGTAGCGTTTTTCTGATATTTTTCCGGCTACTCTTTTGGGGGATATTCCAGCTAGAAAAAGACTCTCTGATGCATAAATGTTTCCAACACCTGCAACTATATTGCTATCCATAATAAATGTCTTAATGTTTTTCTTTCTACCTCTGGATGAAAGGTATAGTGTGTTGTCATTAAATTCACTGCTTAAAGGTTCTGGACCAATATTATTAAAGAGACTTAATTGCTCATTATTTTTTTGCCAGAGGATTAAGCCAAATCGACGAGGGTCATGAAAACGCATACTGGTAGCGTTATCTAATATTAGTTCGAAGTGATGATGTTTTCTTAAAGCTTCTCCAGAAGGTACAACGATAATGGAACCTGACATACCGAGGTGCATTACCAAAGTACCGTTATTGAATTTGATAAGAATATATTTTGCACGTCTCGAGATCTTTTTAATGAACTCTCCTTTTATGGTTGTAGGGAGGTGAGAAGGGATTTCCCAGCGAAGTTGTTTTTGGTAGATTTGGGCTGATAAAACCCGTCTTCCAACTATATGTGGCTCAAGACCGCGTTTGGTTGTTTCAACCTCAGGTAGTTCTGGCATTATTTGTAGAGATTAATTTGGATTAGCTAATGCAATTTTCTTATTACAAAAACTCGAGTATAACTGAAGTATATATTAAATAACGAAAAATGGAAAACCTTGCCAAAAAAAAGGGTAACACTTTAGCTAACTATCTATAATAATAACTTTATAACTAAAAACGAAAACATCATGAACCCATTAACTTCTATTAAAGGAACCATTACACTTGGTTTTGTCCTGGCATTGCTTGCAGCTCTGGTTTTACCATCAGTAGGCAGATTCAATATACCTGAGTTAACAGTTTGGTTGCACGTCATCTCTGGTATTACATGGGTTGGACTTTTGTATTATTTTAATTTTGTTCAAGTGCCTGCAATGGGAGAGGCTTTGGCCGATGAAGGTGGTCCTGGGCCAGCTGCAATCGGTAAATATATAGCACCACGTGCCTTGCTTTGGTTTCGTATGTCGGCTGCGGCAACATGGATTACAGGTGCCTATGCCCTTGAGAATATAGGTGGTTTTGTTGCTGCATTTATGTTTGCTCCAGGTCTTCAGATGATTGGTTTAGGTGCCTGGTTAGGTACTATTATGCTGTTTAATGTCTGGGTGATCATCTGGCCGAACCAGCAAAAAATTCTCGGCATCAAAGAGGCAAGTGCTGAAGAGATTGCGAAAGCGAAATTCACTGCAGCGATGGCTTCACGAACCAATGTTGTTCTCTCTGTACCGATGCTACTATGTATGACAGGATTTGGTCACGGCAATTTATTTTAAAGTCACACTATAAATCAATAATAAAACCGGGCTTTTCCCGGTTTTTTAATATCTGTTGGATAAATTAAGGGTTAAAAACAACAAAATCGTAAAAAATGAACAACTAGGGTCAATAAAGAAGCTAAAAAGGTTAATTTATTTAAAAAATACCACTAATTTTGTTATTTGTCTGGCATTTCAAAAATCTTTTCATATAAGGCTTTAAGAGATTTTTTTCCAGTCATTGTTGAAAAAAAACAACTATTTGTATTATTTTTTCGAAAAAGTGTTGACATCACCATAAAAGATGACTATTATTACAACATTGTTATTCTACATGTACATTTCGCGAGAGTAGCAAAGGGTGTCGAGGAATACCTTGGCAATTTAACTATTCTTTTAAGGAGAATAAAATGAAAAAACTAATCGCACTATTTGCGGCCTCTACAGTTGCTTCAACGGCAGCCGTTGCTGGCGTTGCACTTAGTGGTACTGCATCGGTGTCTTATGATGACAACGGTTCATCTGCATCTTCAACAACTTATGACGCAGATTTAGTGGTCACTGCAACAAACGGTGGTACGACGCTAACTGCAGGATATGACATTGATGGCACAGCAATGAATACAACTTCAGCTGTTCTAGCTACTACAATCGGTCCTGTGACGATATCTGCTGATATGTTTGATGAGGTTTCATCTGTTGCGTCTACTAATACTGCTGGTGGTCAAATAGAGGAATCAACAGATACTAGCGTTACTGTGAGCTTGGATGTTCCAATTGGTGACATGACTGTTGGGTTAGACAACTCTGGTAATGTAATCCTATCTGGTACTTTCTCAGGTGTTACAGTTAGCCACACTGTTGGTGATACTACTACGACTACAGCTTCTGCTGCAATCGCTGGTATTGACATGAGCGTTACTAACAAAGCTGGTGCAACTACTTGGTCATTAGATACTACAGTTAGTGGTGTTGACTTGACATTAACTAGTGCTCAGAAGATCACAGCTGCATTTGGTCTAGCAGGTAATACAATGACAGTTACTCGTGTTCCATCAGTAGCTTCTGCTGCTCAATCAACTGGTAATTCTGCTGGTACGCATGCTAACGGTTATGGTTCTTACGTGAAAAATTCAGTTACTGATTATTCAACTGTTGCTATATCACGTGACCTAACTTCAGGTGCTACGTTGGCTGCTACATATAGTACTTTAGATGATTCACTTACACTTAAGGCTTCTGTTACTTTCTAAACTCGTTTAGATTAAAACAGTTAACTTAGAAGTAAGTTAATATATCGAAAACCCTAGGGCTTGCTCTGGGGTTTTTTTATGCCTAAGGGAAATTGTATTAACTGAAAATTGATTAAAATAGTACTATTTATTTGAAGACTTGCCTATCAATGATAATTCACCTCAAAAATCGTGCACTTCTAAAGTTGTCTGGTAGCGAAAATGAAGCGTTTCTTCAGACTCAACTCAGTAACGATATCAGTAAGCTTGATCATTCCAGCATTCAATTGAATGCCTACTGTCAGCACCAAGGCAAGATCTTGGCGTTGTTTTGGGTGATTCGTGTTGGTGATGACTTTTTACTCTCGTTTCCGTTTGATTTACTTGACTCAATTAAAGATCGACTGCAAATGTATGTGTTGATGGCTGATGTTAAGATCACAGATGTAACAGAGCGATACCTGCAAATGGGTCTGATAGGAAAATCTCAGAAAGATTCCTTTACGATTAACGAACAGTTGTCATTGATACTAGCTGACCCGAAAAACCTATCAAAATTTGACTTAACTTCCCAAGACCATTGGGACAAGGCTTGTATAGATTCATTCCTTCCAGAGGTGAGCATTGCCTCGACTGAAACTTATATACCGCAAATGCTTAATTTGGATATTAATGAGGTCGCTGTGAACTTTTCCAAGGGCTGCTTTCCAGGTCAAGAAGTTGTAGCAAGATTGCACTATTTAGGGAAAGCAAAGCGCAGGCTTTTTGCTTTTAAATCTGACTCACCCTTGAGTATTGGTGACACTCTTCACTGCGCTGAGTCAAAGTCTGCAAAAGCAAGTGGAAGTGTGGTTTCTCAGGTAAAATTCGGAACTAATTTTTACTGCCTAGCGACTCTCGAAGTCGAAAATAAAGACAACAAAATTACAATTAACAATGAACATGGTCCAACACTAAAACGAATACACAATGAATAAATTTTTTCTGATATTGCTTGGCTTGTTTCCAAGCCTGAGTTTTGCTGCTTCAACATCTCCTAGCCTAGATCTAACAAGTCATATGGCTGGTTATTTGGCACTCATAGTTTTTGTTATTGCATATGGCTTTGTGATGGTAGAGGAATTCACACATCTACGCAAGTCAAAATCGGTGATTTTAGCCGCCGGCATCATATGGGCAATTATAGGGTGGATTTATGCTTCAAATGGAATAAACCATGCTGCAGAGGTTGCAGTAAGGCACAACTTTTTAGAGTTTGCTGAGCTCTTCCTTTTTCTTTTAGTTGCGATGACATATATCGAGTCTATGAGAGAGCGTCTCGTTTTCGATAAACTGAAAGTGTGGTTAATCTCCAGAGGATTTAGTTACAGGCAGCTTTTTTGGCTAACAGGTATTATCGCATTCTTTATGTCCCCAATTGCTGACAACTTAACCACTGCGCTAGTCATGGGTGCTGTTGTTATGGCAGTTGGTGCAGGGAATGCTCGATTTATTTCAATTGGATTTGTCAACATTGTTGTAGCAGCAAATGCGGGCGGTGCCTTTAGTCCGTTTGGAGACATTACAACACTCATGGTGTGGCAGAAAGGACTAGTCGATTTTCAGCAATTTTTTGTTCTGTTTTTGCCGTCAGCGGTTAACTATCTCATACCTGCAGCTATTATGCATTTTGCAATTGAAAATGAAAAGCCTAAAGCGCTGAATGAAAGTGTTGATATCAAAACTGGCGGTATTCCAATTACAGTTTTGTTTTTGATAACCATTGCTACTGCTGTTAGTTTTCATAACTACCTTCACCTTCCTCCAGCAATGGGGATGATGACAGGTTTGGGATATCTGATGATTTTCAGTTACTTTGTTAAGCGCATCGACCCAAGTGAAGAATTATCCGAAAGGTTTGATTTGTTTAGAATGGTTTCAAGAGCAGAATGGGATACTCTATTATTCTTCTTCGGCGTTATTGTAAGTGTTGGCGGTCTTGGTTTTATGGGTTATTTGGCTCTTGTTTCTGAAGCCATGTATGTTGAATTAGGGGCTACCTATGCAAACGTGTTGGTAGGAATCTTATCTGCGATAGTAGACAACATTCCTGTCATGTTTGCAGTACTTACCATGACCCCTGATATGTCGTTAGGACAATGGTTATTGGTCACACTTACTGCAGGAGTTGGTGGAAGTTTGCTTTCGATTGGTTCAGCAGCAGGTGTGGCCTTGATGGGTCAGTCTAAAGGTTATTACACCTTTGTATCACACCTTAAATGGATCTGGGCTATCGCTATCGGTTATTTTGCAAGCATTGTTACTCATATTTGGATAAATTCAGCTTTGTTTGATGTCCCAATCTAATTTATTTGTCGATATTGGACACTCAGCGGTCAAATGGAGAACGCTTGACTCTGAAGTGTTTTCACAAAGTGTAGATAAATTTTCAGAACAATCTTTACCTGATAATCAATCTGTCTGGTTAAGTGCAGTAGCTCACCCTCAAATAGTAGAAGCCATAAACACGAAATTTTCAGATGTTGAAATCGTTAAACCTTTATCACATTTTGGGTCATTAATTATTGCTTATAAAGAGCCGTTGGAATTAGGTTCTGATAGGTTTCTTGCAATGTTAGGAGCACTAAAACATTTTCCTGATAGAAATTTGTTAATTATTGATGTAGGCAGTGCACTTACAATAGATGTCGTCAATGATAGTGGAGAGCACCAGGGTGGGCTAATTATGCCCGGTTTGGAAGCCATCAGAGGTAGTTTTGCTAAATTTGCTACTAATAGCCAGAACTTAAACTCTTTAAGTCTGAAGAGTAGTACTGATGAGGCTTGGCTTAGTGGTACTCAAGCAATGTTTATCTCTTCTATCAAGGAACAGATAACTGTTTATGAAAGTGAACAACCTGAAGGAATAGTTACTTTAACGGGTGGTAGTATTAAAAGTCTTATTTCTGAGCTTCCTGAAACAGTTAATTATTTTGATAACTTGGTTTTGGATGGTTTAGAAAGCTACAGTAAATCTATGGGATAATCGACTTATTAACATGAAACTCCTTAATTACTTTTAATGAAAGATCATCGCGTACTATCCGGCATGCGTCCGACGGGTCAAATGCATTTAGGGCACTATCATGGTTGTTTAAAAAACTGGATTGAGCTTCAAAATGAATATGACTCATATTATTTTGTGGCAGATTGGCATGCATTTACAACTCACTATTCTGATAATATTGACCTAGAGAGAAATGTCTCGGATATGGTTGTTGATTGGTTGGCTGCTGGAATTAATCCAAATACTTCTACTATTTTTGTTCAATCTAAAGTGCCTGAACATGCTGAACTGCATTTGCTGTTGTCTATGTCTACTCCAATCAGTTGGCTTGAACGTGTACCATCCTTCAAAGATCAGCAGGAAAAATTAAAAACGAAAGATTTGTCCACATATGGTTTTTTGGGCTATCCATTACTTCAAAGTGCAGACATATTGATATACAAGGCAGGACTAGTTCCTGTTGGCGAAGATCAGGTGTCTCATGTTGAATTCACTCGTGAAGTCGCTAGGCGCTTTAATTATGTTTATGGTCGAGAGTCCGGTTTTGAGGAAAAGGCCGAGTTGGCAATCAATAAAATGGGGAAAAAGCAAGCTAAGCTATATCGACAATTAAGAAAAGCTTACCAAGAGACTGGTGATGATGAGTCTTTGGTTAAAGCAAAAGCCTTACTTGGTGAGCAGAAAAACATCACGCTTGGTGATCGCGAGAGGTTGCTTGGGTTTATAGAAGGGCTAGGTAAAATTATCTTAATTGAGCCAGAAGCATTACTAACAAAGGCGTCAAAAATACCTGGACTAGATGGGCAAAAAATGTCTAAGTCATACGAAAACATGATTTCATTAAGAGATGAACCAAAAGTCGTTACAAAAAAAATCAAAAAAATGCCAACTGATCCGGCACGCATCAAATTAAGTGATCCTGGTGATCCTAAAAAAATGTCCGGTTTGGCAGATGCACCAAATCTATTCTCCGCAAGATACACTCGACTGGGTTGTTGAAGGTTGTACAAAGGCTAAGATTGGTTGTATTGAATGTAAAGGGCCTGTAATTGACTCTGTTATTTCTGAGCTAGGACCTATGCAAGAACGTATAGCTAAATATCAATCAAACCCTAATTTAATTCAAGAAATTATTTTTGATGGCTCTGAGCGCGCTCGAAGTGTTGCTAAAAACACATTGGAAGAGGTGCGTGATGCGATGGGAATAACATACTAAATTTTTTAGGCTTTTAAAATATGTCTGAAAGATTACAAAAGTTAATTGCCAATGCAGGTTACGGTTCTAGACGATGGGCAGAAAGATTGATTGAGCAGGGCAGGGTGTCATTAAATAATCATGATGTGAAACTTGGTGACAAGGCTGTACTTAATGACAAGGTCAGGATTGATGGAAAGTTAATCGATCTAAAACGGTACGCAGAGACTGAGACAAAAGTTTTAATCCTTAATAAGCAAGCTGGTTTTATTTGTTCTACCAGAGATGCTGAAGGTCGCAAAAGTGTTTTTGATTTACTACCAGAGAAAAGCCGCTGGATAATGGTTGGTAGACTCGACCTAAATACATCAGGACTATTGTTGTTTACTAATAATGGAGAGTTAGCAAACAAGTTAATGCACCCTAGTGCTGAGATTGATAGAGAATACGCTGTTCGAGTCCTGGGAAAAGTTAAAGAAGAACACATCAAGAAATTAATCAATGGTATAGAGTTTGAGGATGGCTTTGCTAAATTTCATAAGGTAACTCAGGGAGGCGGAGAGGGAGCTAATCGTTGGTACCGAGTTGTTATCAGAGAAGGTAGAAAGCGCGAGGTGAGAAGGTTATGGGAGTTCCTCGATTTCAAAGTATCGCGCTTAATTCGTATTAGATTTGGTGACATTCGTTTGCCGGATAAGTTAAGGGCAAATCAGTCTGAATATCTTAAACCTAATCAGGTGCAAGCTTTGTTAAATTCTGTCAATCTTAAAGACTAAATTTGTTATTTATTTATGGCTTGCTTCCAAAATATCTTCAAGATGCCTGCAAAATAAAGATTTTTCCGTCAATCCAACCTTTCATCTCCTTCCTTAGTCTTACTTCTTGAGAATCGATTACTTTAAATCCATCAGAGGCAATGTTTAAAATATAATCATATGAGTGAGCATAACGCGCACTTTTTAATAAGGAGTAGCCATTTTCTTTCTGAGTTTCTATGGAGAAAATAAACAAGGCATTTTTATTACAGCATTGCCTAACTGCATTGAAAATTTTTGTTAGTTCTCCGACATAAATAAACACATCCAAAGCAATAAATAAGTCGTATTTTTCTTTTGACGAGCTCAGGATATCAAAAACATCACCTACAATTAAACGGTCATAGACATTTAGTTCCTTTGTTTTGGCTACCATATTACTAGAGATATCAATACCAGTGAGATTGTCACTAATGTCTCTTAGTTCTTTGCCGGCTAAACCCGTGCCACACCCTAGATCAATTACTTTCTCGAATGTTTTTCTCGTAGGGTTTAGTTTGAGAATTAGTTCTTTCATTAGAAAAGGTAACTTGTACCCAAGTTGCTTGATCAAGGAATCGTCAAATCTTTCTGCATAATCGTCAAATAGATTCTTAACATATTCTTTTGGTGGCTCTGTGCTTGTATTACCAGTTAATGCATTGAGCATATGCTGTGGTACTGAGTAGTCCGGTTTAAAAGCAAGTGCCTTCTCGTAGAACTTAATTGCCATATCAAGCTGCCCTAGGCTAACATAGCAACCCCCTAACATATTAAAGAGTAGTGCATCATTAGAATTGTCTTTTATTAAGGCTTGAAGGATATCGATTGCATCTGGAATCTGGCCATTAGTAAAAAAGTAAATGACAGAGAGAATTTTATTATTATGCGCCTCAGCATAGTCTGGTTTAATAGCTACAACCTTCTTGTAGCTTCTAACTGCAGCATCTAGTTGACCGAGCCTATGAAGTGAAAAGCCAAGATTGTAATGCGCCTCAGCATAGTCTGGTTTAATCGCGAGTGCCTTCTCATAGTAACTAATCGCAGCATCCAATTG
>CABXJL010000024.1:0-18582 GCA_902512485.1 uncultured Gammaproteobacteria bacterium | reverse complement strand
TAACTAGAATAGTTAGATTGTATATTAATAGTAATATATTAGAAAATATAATAATTGTGGTTATACTGTCGCTTTGTAACTGCTCAATTAAAAGAACATGAGTCAATACAAGAAATTATTAAGTTTTTCAATCATTGCCGCCTGCATACTTCTGACAATTAACTTTGGTTTTAGGTCATCACTAGGTCTGTTCTTAAAGCCTGTATCAGAGTCATTCGGTTATGGTCGCGAAATTTTTGCCTTTTCTTTGGCTTTGCAAAATCTCTTTTGGGGTTTATGTCAGCCTTTAGCAGGAGCTATTTCTGACAAATATGGCACTTCAAAAGTAATAATAGTTGGCTCAATACTCTATGCACTAGGTCTCTACATTACAGCAACTGCAGATGGATTTCTTGACCTTCACTTAGGTGCTGGCATCTTAATAGGAATGGGAATTGCAGGCACAGGACTAGGCGTTGTACTACCCGCAATGGCTAGAATGGTTAGACCTGAAAAAAGAGCTATGGCTTTAGGTATTGGAACTGCAGCAGGCTCAGCAGGACAATTCTTCTTCATACCGGTAGCAAGAGAATTTCTTGTGGCATATGGCTGGCAAATGGCACTCGTGATAATGGCAATCGGCTCTCTATCAATGATCCTTTTTACACCTGCTTTCAAGAAACGTGAAGCAAGCAGTTCTAAGATAGAGGATGAACCAAGACAAAATCTTCGGGAGGCACTTAGCGAGGCATCTAATCACATTCACTACTGGCTCCTTATTGCAGGTTTTTTTGTTTGTGGTTTTCAGCTAGCATTTATTACTGTTCATATGCCTTCTTATCTCTCAGACAACGGTTTTGATAGTTCTGTAGCTGCGTGGAGTTTATCAATTATTGGACTATGCAATATCATAGGCTCTCTTACTGCTGGTCATCTTTCTGGACTCTACTCGAAAAAATGGATACTAGCTTTTATTTATGGAGCAAGGTCAATAGTCATTGTGCTATTTCTTATCATTCCTATTACAACTTTCACGGTTTATGCCTTCTCCTTTGCCACCGGATTGCTTTGGTTAGCAACAGTTCCACCAACTTCAGGCCTTGTTGTGCAGATGTTTGGACTTAGATATATGGGAACCCTCTACGGTATTGTATTTTTAAATCACCAGATAGGATCTTTTTCTGGAGTATGGCTAGGCGGCTACTTGTTTGATACTACTGGTTCTTATAATCAAGTGTGGTGGTGGGCTGCAATAATTGCAGCAATTACCGCAATTATTCACGTCTTCATTGATGAACGTCCAGTTGAAAGACTAAGATTTTCTGAAAAAGTCATATAGACCCCTTACCTCTGTAGCCTTGAAGATAGGTTGACTGTCAATCTAACGAAATAACCAATACCCAGAATCACAATCAATATCACCAAACCATTCAAAAGTGCCTTGGGATAGCCTATGACATTTACATCGAAAAAAGGGTAGGGATATTTGTCAATTAACTCGCCCCGTAGAAAGATATAGATTCCATAAATCACTGGATAAACTTCCCAGAATATAGGTGTCCATTTAGGAATTTGGGTTTTTGGCGGAAATACTAGCCAGATTATAAGTAACGCACTCGGAACAATATAATGGTTCAAATAATTCGTCACTGCCTCAATACCATCAGGCGACCAATAATCACTTAAAAGTACATAAAACCCAATACCAACCCAAAGCATGGATGTTACAACACAACCAAAAACTTTGGGTCTGGCAAAAATCTTTCCTATTCGCGAATTAGGCAATAGACCCACAACAGTAAGAACAACAACAGCAAAAGTATTTGTAAGAATGGTGAAATAAGCCAACATATTGATGACAACTTGACTAACAGAATTGTCTGCAGCTATCGCTCTATTAATAGAAATAATGAATTGAGCACTGACACCAAATAATGCCAGAATACCAATTAGTAATAATATGTAACGCTCAAAAGCCTTATTCATAGTGCCTATGATAACAATGCAACACTCTTTATTTGTGCGTATACCTGTTTTCCAGGATTAAGCTCAAGCAGTTCAGCTGACTTACGTGTTATACAAGACAGCATAGTAACGTCTTTTATTTTTAGTCGAACCATCACTTTTGATTGTCCCTCTGGAACTATTTCATCCACTATTGCTGAGAAAATATTCAGAATACTAGTATCAGTTTGTAGATCTTGAGTTAGACTCACGTCACGCGCTGAAACTCTTAAACGCACTTTACTTTCCAACGGCAACTCCCTATCCGTTACAGTGAACTGTCCACCAGAAA
Organism: uncultured Gammaproteobacteria bacterium; assembly: GCA_902512485.1. GTDB lineage: Bacteria > Pseudomonadota > Gammaproteobacteria > PS1 > Pseudothioglobaceae > Pseudothioglobus. The sequence continues at coordinate 16,307 of CABXJL010000024.1, read as the reverse complement.
AATCAAGATACATCAGATTGAACCGGTCGTCATGACCAACAACTTTGGCTTCAATCAAAGAGGTTGCATCACCACCATGAGAGATAGGGAGATCAAAGCTAGTCAACATCTCATCAATAGCACCACTTGCAACAACACTTCCTTCTTCCAGTAGAACTAGATGGTCCCCTAATCGTGAAGCCTCATCGGGTGAGTGTGTGACGTATATGAGTGGAATATCTAGTTCATCATGAAGAGAATCAAGGTATGGCAAAATCTCCTTCTTTCGCTTTAAATCTAGAGCTGACAGAGGTTCGTCCATCAATAAAATATCTGGATTAACAGCCAATGCTCTTGCAATAGCTACTCGCTGCCTCTCTCCTCCAGATAACTGTTCTGTTGTCCTTTCAAGTAATTGACTTATATCTAATAAATCCAGTGCACGTCCCATGAAATCTTTTCCAGCTTCTGTTGCTCGCCTTGCTCCATACTCAAGATTTCCCCGTACATTGAGATGATTAAAAAGGCTAGCCTCCTGAAAAACATATCCGACTGAACGCATATGCGGTGGTACAAAATTTTTACCATCTTGCCAAATCGAGTCACCCACTTTTAGAAATCCATCATCACTTTTTTCCAAGCCAGCCAGAGCTCGCAATAGCGTGGTCTTACCACAACCCGAAGATCCAAAGACGACAGTGACTCCATTAGCAGGAGTGCAAAAATCCACATCTAGAGTAAAGCTCCCTTGCTTAATTTTTAGCTGACACTCAATCATTGGTTACTACTCTGCATAAGTGAAAATCGACGATTAAAAATGTAGACTACCATCAACATTAAAAAGGAAAGTAACAACAATCCTCCAGCTAGCCAGTGCGCCTGTCCATACTCAAGTGCCTCAACATGGTCATAGATCGTAATTGAGAGGACTTGAGTTTCACCAGGGATATTGCCACCAATCATCAACACAACGCCAAACTCACCTACTGTATGAGCAAATCCCAATACAGCAGCAGTTATAAAACCAGAACGTGCCAATGGCACTGCAACACTAAAAAACCGGTCTAGTGGTGAAGCACGTAAAGTGGCAGCAACCTCCATCGGGCGACGACCAATTCCACTAAAAGCATTCTGCAGAGGTTGAACTACAAAAGGCATCGAGTAAATGACAGAGCCAACTACCAGACCTGTAAAAGTAAAAGCTATCGACGCTCCTCCAAACGACTCTAGCATTCCACCGACTGGACCGTTAGGTCCAAGAGTTATCAACAGATAAAAACCTAACACTGTGGGAGGCAACACTAATGGAAGTGCAATGATAGCTTCCAATATAGTTTTCAGTTTCCAACGGGTTTGCGAAAGCCACCATGCAAGTGGTGTTCCTAATAACAAAAGAATAAGTGTACTAACTCCTGCCAGCTTTAATGTAATGAAAAGAGCAGTAATATCAAATTCGTTTATCATTATGGTAAGCCATATCCTGATTCATAAATAATACTCAAAGACTCGTCACTTTTAACAAAGGACAGAAACTCTCTCCCAATATAACTGTCCTTTAGTAGAACTGCTTGTTGCTCTATTGGTTTATAAATCGACTGAGGCACCTCCCAGAATGAGCCATCAATGGAGAGGTCGGGGTTCATAATTTGTGAATAGGCAACAAATCCTAGTTTAGCATTACCACTGCTGATAAACTGGAATGTCTGTGCAATATTTTCACCCTGCACTAATCTCTCTTTCAAATTCATCCAAAGTTTTAGTGACCTTAAAGCTTCTTCGGCAGATCTTCCATATGGCGCAAGTTTGGGATTGGCTATGGCCAAATATCGAAAATCTTTCTTATTCAGTACCTCACCCTTTGAGTCAACATAGTTATCTATCGAACTCCATAGGATTAATTTACCAAGCGCATAGGTAAACCTCGTTCCAGCTACGACTTTTCCTTCTTGTTCCAACAATCTTGCTCGTTCTGTGTCTGCAGAAAAAAATACGTCAAAAGGGGCGCCATTCACGATTTGAGCATAATGTTTACCTGAAGAGCCAGGGATTAGTATCACTTTGTGATGTGCAGTAGAGCCGGCTGTTCTTAACTCATAGCGCTTTGCAATTACTTTCATAGTTGGATAAAAGTTACTTGCTACGGCAACTTTTAGCTCGTCAGCAACTGCCTGAGAAGGGACCATTAGAGATCCAAAAAAAACAACAAAACAAGCGAGCGGCTTAAGTTTGGTTTTTCTCATAGTTTATAGTTGTTTGACATAAAGATGTATAGTAAAAATGAATATAATTTAATTGCGCTGCAGATAAAACGGAACACTAAATAATAAAAAGAAAACTAACATTCCATTTTAAACTGAAAGGTTTATTGAATTAATAAAAACAAGCTCTTTCAAGCCTCCATAATTCCATTCAAGTATGTTAATATAGCGCCCTAACAATCGTTAGAATTTATGTTGTTAAACTTTACTGAGTAAATCCATGTCACTAAAAAAAATACTATCACTTTTATTATTATCATTCGTTCTAATTGGAAGCTCTACCGCTGATTTTAGTGATGGGCTTGATGCATATAATGCGGGTGACCACAAGACAGCACTTCATGAATGGCTTGCACTTGCTGAGCAGGGTGAAGTTAGGGCTCAATATAATGTTGGGTGGATGAATGCTTATGGTATTGGCACGCTAAAAGATTATGAAGAGGCTGTTGCTTGGTATCGAAAATCTGCCAATCAAGGCTTTGTTCATGCGCAATTTAATCTAGGGAACATGTACCTCAGAGGTGATGGCGTTGAGAAAGATGACACTCTTGCCTTTAGCTGGTTTATTAAAGCCGCCGAACAAGGAGATGCTGCTTCTCAATACAATTTGGGCCGGATGTATATTATGGGCAAAGGGGTAGTTGAAAATATGTCTGAAGCCAAGCACTGGATTAAAAAAGCTTACGAAAACAACGATAAAAACATCTCTATACTCGCTGAAGAAGTATGGAATAAGTTGAAACTGAACAGTTACTAAAAAGCTAACTCCCTGCTCCTAAAGCAACAACTGAGCAAGATTTAATGCTTACCATCTCAGCTTCAATAATAGCAACCGATTCAGCTGCCTGCCTCAATAAATTTATATTCATTCTTCTGTGATTTAAAATGTCATCTACAAAAGAACGGATCTCGAATTCATAGCCCATTCCTTCATCTAACTTTATTAGCTCAGGTTCATAGCCGGATCGAAATAATGTCAGTGTTTCTTCATTATCTAACAAATAACAAGCCGTCGCCTTTTCAAAATTTGCTGTGTAAGACATATTGAATCCATAGCCTTCTTGCATTGTCCATGTTCCCTCAGCAGTCACTAAAGGAACATGCTTAGACTGTTCGTAAATATAATGAGTGGCAACATGATCAATACCTCCACTAGGTCCTATATAGCCTTGACTGAAAACCGCCCTTGGCATTCCAAAACAATAATTAATAAAATCAGTGTCATGAACATGGAGGTCTAATAATGCTCCTCCGCATTCATCATCATTGGCATAAAATGTTCCTGGTGGGTGGCTGGTTTGGCGCTTACAAGTCAAAGAAAGGCACTCGCCATAATCCTTGTTATCTATAACTTTCTTCAACCAAACCCAAGCAGGCCAATAGCGTAAACACATTGCAGACATGATATTAGTTGAGGAATTTAACGCCAGTTCAACTATCTTTTTAGCTTCATCGTAAGTCCGCGCTAATGGTTTTTCAACTAAGACATGTTTGCCTTTCGCTAACGCTGCCTCAACGAAAACGAAATGTAAATTTGTACCAACACAAATATCGACTAGCTCAATATCTGGGTCATCAATCAAATCCATTCCATCAATATATTGTTTGGCTTCGAACCCTGAAACACTGCCCTTTGCCTGGCCGCTAATATTACCTTCGGCTTTGCTAGAACCATCTAGCCGACTTTTATTTGGATCAGCAACAGCGACTATCTCTACTTCACTGATTTGTGAATAAATATCTAAATGGGTTGAACCCATACTACCTAAACCAATAACGCCAACTTTTAGTTTTTTAGCCATAATGCTTAATAGATATAAGTTGAGCTATTGAAATCAAATAACTGGTCCATTGCAGAAGATGTGCGAGCCAAAAGTGTCTCATCCCAAGGCAACATTTCTGCAATAATTGTACTTTGATAGTTGATGGCTTTCAGGGCGTTGATAGTCTCTTTCCAAGGAACATCTCCTACGCCAATATCACAAAAACTAAAGCTACCAGTCCAGTCAAAGTTTTCTTGAAAGTCTTTTATCTGAACTCTTTTGATTCTGGAATTTAAAAGCTCAATCCAATGAGGCGGATATTGTTGGTAACCAATTAAGTTACCAACATCTAAATAGAAGCCGAGCTTTTCTGAATCAAAAGAATCGATAAAATCTCTAAGTTCAATTGGTGAATAGAAAAATCCATTCCAAACATTCTCCATGCATAAATCTACGTCTAAATCTTCTGCAATTGGAAGTAGCTGGTTAATCGCGTATGTTAATCGCTCCAAAGCTCTATCATAACGAACGATTTCGGGGGAGATTGGGCTTTTCACAACTCCTGGTACAAACAATAACGCCTTGCATTCTAGATTGCTTGCGACCTTAAGTGCATTTTGATGGAGCTTAATAGAGTTTTTTCTTACTTCTTCATCATCGCTGGTGGGGCTAATACCCCAGCTCATGCCGGTCGCAATACTATCAACAAATATGCCAGACTCACTAATTTTTTTACGAATCGCTTTACACTCAGTTTTTGAGGTGCTCGTATTTATTACGCCCTCATTTGAAACGGACAATTCAAGGGCGTCAAACCCATTGGATTTAGTTTGACTTAAAGCAGATTCTATAGATTCATTATTTGATAGCCCATTCTCAAATGAAAGATAACTTATACCCTTAATCAAAGTCTTCTCCTTTAATATAGTGAATCAAGCTCTTGCCATGTTCCAGTCATATCGATAATCTCCCCTTTGGTTCGACTTTCATCTATTGCCATCGCAACTAGACCCGCCTCTATAGCATCCTTAGGTCCAACAGGCAGTGAATCTGATTCACCACGAAGAAATGCTATGATATCTGTACACATTAGCTGATCAGCACCGTAATGAGCGGGATAATTTCCAGCAATTTCTGTACTCAAATAATTAAATTTATGATCCTCTAGGCACTTTCCTGTTCGTGCATCGGTGATGCGAAGATTGCCTCGCATGAAGTCCCCTTCTGCCATTCCACGACTACCTATAATACAAAATCGTCGATGTTCGTCAGGAACATTAATGCTTGTATGGAAAGAAAAACTAACATCGTTTGCATATTCTAATAATGCATTTTGATGGTCAACAATATCACCGTCACTAGTAAATGGATCATCGACACTTTCCCAGTATGATAATTTTTGCTGATAAACGTCATCGTGCTTATTGCCTGGAGACTCCTCAGGGACAAAATTACCACGTCCACCAAAACTTGCAACTCTAATCGGCCTGTCGCCCACAACATTGTTATATATATCTAAGTCATGACAACACTTTTCTAACATAAAGCCACCTGAATATTTTTCTAAACGGCGCCAGTCACGCATAAAAAATGACCCGTGATAGGGTGCAATATGTTCATTGGCTTCTATCGATGTAATTCGACCTAACATTCCTGCATCTATTGCACGTCGTAATTCTCTCATGTGCTGGGAATAACGCAAAACAAGACCCACCATTAGTTGGTTTTCACCGTATTTATTTATTAATTTAGCAAGACTGAAACTTTCTGACTTACTAATAACAATTGGCTTTTCTGTAAAAACTTTTAATTCTGCTTCTAGCCCGGCTCTAATGTGACCCAAATGAAGATGATTTGGTGACGCTACCCAAAGCAGGTCAAGGTTGCACTTGGCGATCAGAGTTTCTACACTTTCATATTTTTGAAGTTGATTTGAGATACCTTCAAGTAGTGTCAATCCGCAAGGATCTGGATCAACGTAACCGACCAACTCCAACTCTGGCATATCGGCTTGCATCATCTTAAGAACATTGCCAGCCCTTAAACCTAAACCAACAATACCAGTTCTCATAATGATTCCCCTAGCTAACCTCAGCTGCCTTTTTTCTGTGGAGTGCTATTCCTTGTGAATCAAAGGCATGACACTTTGAAGAATCTATAGATAAGTTTATTGTTTGTCCAGGGTGAATTAGAGTGTCTCCAGGCAATACGGCGCAAAAGTCATCATTACCAGCAGCTGTACCATAGATGATTGCTGTTGCACCTATGTGCTCAACAACTTCTACATTCATCGACAATCCTTGATTATCGGAGCTAAGCATCAGATCTTCAGGGCGAACACCAAGCTCGATTATATCGCCTGACTTTGTCTCTCCTTTTTCAACAGGTAAAGAAATGTTTTCTTTACCAATGTTGACATTCAACTCGTTACCGTCAACAACAGTATTGGTTGTGGTTAGAAAATTCATTTTCGGATGGCCAATAAATCCAGCAACAAACTTTGTTGTAGGATGGTGATACAACTCCATTGGTGCTCCAAATTGCTGAACTACTCCGTCATTCAAAACAACAATTTTGTCAGCCATCGTCATAGCTTCGATTTGATCATGGGTAACATAGATCATTGTGGTTTGTAAGTTTTGGTGTAGTTTAGCCAACTCGACTCTCATATCGCCACGAAGGGCAGCATCTAAGTTAGATAACGGCTCGTCAAATAGAAAGACTCTGGGATTTCGAACAATTGATCTACCTATGGCGACCCTTTGGCGCTGGCCACCAGAAAGCTGTCCGGGTTTAAATTCCAAACGATCGGTTAATTGCAGTATTTCTGCAGCACGATTCACATGCTCCTTTAATTCAACTTCATTCATTTTTGCAACTCTGAGTGGAAAGGCGATGTTTTCAAATACGGATAAATGTGGATATAGTGCGTAGGACTGAAACACCATAGAAATACCTCGATCAACTGGCTGCGCATTGGAAACATCCTCTTCATCAATAAATACTTTTCCAGTGGTTGCTTCCTCTAGACCACAAATGATTCTCAGTAATGTCGTTTTTCCACAACCCGAAGGGCCAACAAAAACAACAAACTCCTTGTCTTCAATACCCAGGCTAATATCTTTTAAAACCTTGGTTTCACCAAAACTTTTAAAAATATTTTCCAGTCGCAAAGTTGCCATATTTTTATCCTTGATTATGGCACATCAATCATGATATGCAGTTAATTATTATTTTCTTACACCCAAAGCAAGCCCAAAAACATACTTAAAAATTTGTTAAAAATAGATAGGTATGTTTTTGAAGTTAGCCTTTTAAGTGCAGGAGCAACGTTGCCGTTGCTCCTACTACTAGTCAACTATTTGACTTACAGACCCTCTGCTAGAGTTTCTGCAGCCTCAGCCACTAGATCAGCAGCAGAACCTTCACCCAAGATTATGCCTTGGATAGCGCTGTTGATACCCATTTGAAGTGCTTTGAAGTCTTCAAACATTGGCTCAGGACCACCTCTACCAATTGGATCAACAAACGTCTGCCAATAGTCAGTTGAATAGTAAACTTCGTCCATCATTTTCTCGTATTGCAGAATCGGCGTTAAACCCCAACTACCATCTAGGTCATACTGTGCAGCACCAGATGTCATCATTTGAGCCAACTCCATTGCAAGGTCTTCGTTAGCAGAACCTTTGAATACTGCCATAGAGTCAGTAATCAATAATGTTCCACTCTCACCACTAGGACCAGCAGGAATTGGTACAACAATCTCAGCAATATTTGCATTATGCTGACCTGCGCCCCATGGACCATTGATATACATTCCAATCTGACCATCATTGTACAGCTGAGTCAGTTGAGAACGCTCATAGCCAGTAGGACCTTCTTGTGCAACACCAGCTAATTTACCAATAAAGGCGAGTGTTTCAACAGTTTCAGGACTGTTAAAAGTTATCTCACCAGTATCCGCATTACTTACAGTACCACCATTACTATATAGGTAGTTAAGGAATTGGTGCATGGTGTTGTCAAAGTCTTTAGCAGCTAAACCAATACCTGCGGCTGAGGTATTGTCATTAACAGCCTTAGCCATATTGTAAAGTCCTGTCCAAGTTCTAGGCGCAACACAAGCTTCACCCGCTGCTTCAACTAAACCACAGTTGATGAACATTGCTTTCGTAGAGAAAGCATGTGGGTAACCCCAGAATTGACCTCCATCAGAAACAGTCGCAAGAACACCAGGTTGATACAATGCCTGCATTTCTTCAGAAATGTCAACTGGAATAATTAAGCCACTACGACCTAGTTGCTTTAATGTACGAGAGCCAATATAAGCAAGACCTACTGGATCTCCGGCGGCTGCAAGTGTCATAGATTTATCCTGACACGTTCCCCAAGGAACTGCTTCAGCATTAACCGTAACACCTGGATATTTCGTCTCAAAAGCATCAAAAACCACTTGATCAGCAGGACGTATTTCACCACCACAAATTATTGCATGCACCTCTGCAGCCTGAACTGGTGCCATAAAACCGGCGCCAATCAAAGCTAAAAAGAGTGCTTTTTTTATATATTTCATTTACTTCTCCTTTATTTTTACATCAAATTACCAGACATTAATAATCCCTGGTAACACTTTATGTGAGTATTTTACTTCTCACTCCTTTACCGCCCCTGATGTTAGGCCTGCTATGAGATGTTTCTGCATAAACAGGAAAATTAACAACACGGGCAGAATTCCAACAAGACTTGCGGCCATCATTTCATTCCACAACACGTCTTGGTAACCAATAAATTCAAAAATGCCAGCTGGTAGAGGCATATAGTCTCTTTCTTGATTAAATGTAATCGCAAATAAAAACTGTTGCGCATAAGCACCGATAAATACGGCAACTCCAACAACGACTAAACCTGGAACAGCTAATGGTAATATTACACGGCGAAGCGTATAAAGTCTAGAAGCGCCATCGACAAATGCCGCCTCTTCCAACTCATAGGGTATCTTTTCTAAGAAAGTTTTAAGGAGCCAAATACCTTGTGGTATAAGAAATGCAACACCTGGAATAATCATCGCCCAGTATGTATTTAATAAACCATACATTCTCAATAATTTATACAACGGTATTAGCAATACAGCGCCAGAGAACATGTTGACAGCTAAAAATAGTGTAAGACTGACTGATTTTCCACGAAAGTTAAAGCGCGCGTAAGCATATGCAGCAGGAACTACAAAACACAGTGAAATAGCCGTTACAGCAGTAGATAAAAAGACACTGTTAAATATATATCTTGGCAGCTGTGGGACGGTTACCCACATATCTCTATAGGCCTGAAAACTCATTTTATCTGACCAAAACCTGCTCATAAAATCAATAAAGCTCATTGTTTCTCCAACTGGAACGTCAGGTCGGCTAAACAAATGAGTTAAAGGCCTTAATGATGCTACAAACATTTCAACAAAAGGAAGCAACATAAAAGTTAAAAATAGTGCAATTGAAACGTAAATTCCTATCTTATGAGGCAGTGAATATTTATCCATCATTTTGTTACCCCGGCATAGCCAAATTTTTTGCTAACTCTTCCTAGTACAGTCAAATAAATAAGTGAGAATACACCTAAAATTAAAACAACAAGTACTGCTCGAGTTGCGCCTGCTCCAAATTTATAGCTAAAAATAGCTGTCTTGAAAGTATCAATTATCAGAGTGGTGGTTGCCCCACGAGGACCGCCCTCAGTCAAAATCCAAATAATTTCGAAAGAATTAAACGTCCAGATTGCTGACAGAAGAGCCATTGAAATGACAGTTGGCATAATTTGTGGCATTGTGATTCTACGAAATCGGTACCATCGTGATGCTCCATCTACGTATGCCGCCTCATAGAGATCCTTTGGAACACCTTGAATAGCTGCTAAAAAGAATAAGGTAACCATTGGGGTTCCAATCCAAACATCGGTCACAACCGCTGAATAAAACGCACTCTGCTTATAGGCCAAGAAGCTGAACGGCCCATCTGTAATGCCAACCATCTCCGCGAAATTTGAAAGCAGGCCGAAATGACCATTGTATAGCCATAACCAGCCAAAACAACCAATTGCTATTGGCACAATCCATGGTGGCATAACAAGAGCGCGAAATATGCCCCTAGCTCTAATATTGCTTGCTAATAATGTTGCCCCAATCAAACCTAAAATTACTTTCAAACCAACAGAAAGAAACATCCAATAAAAAGTCCGCGTCACAATTGAAGGAAACTTGCGTCCACCGAGTGCTTTTTCATAGTTAGCCCAACCAATATAATCATGACCCTCAATTAAGGTACCTATGTTTGAATTAGTAAAAGAAAGACGAAATGTTTCGACTAATGGCCAGACAACTATCAAAAACATATAGATTGCCGCCGGGGCAATTAGAGACCATGCAAAAAGAGTTGTTGTTTGTGCTTTAGTTTTTGGTTTCAACATTTGCAACAAATCACTCATTGATTAAAACCTCCTTATTCTTTGCTGGATTGGACATGATATCAAAATTCTCCGACTTATAAAAGTCCCAACCAATTTTTTTAAATAAATCTCTATAGCTATTCAATACCAAATTATTCAATTCGGCACCTTTGCGTCTATTGTTTTGACTTGTCCATGCGCTTTCTGATAGTCCCAGAATTCTTGGACACAACATTGATTCCATGTCGCTATCCTTAAGAATTGTTTCGCTCCAAAGATGACCTTGAATTCCTTCAATATTTTCTTCAATTTCCGGCTCATCTGAAGGAATAATTTCCCAATCAAGGGTTGTGTTAAAGGAAACTATAGCGGCCCAATTAATACCACGATCACTGTAGTCTCTACTTTGTGCCATATCAAAATAGATATGTTGTGCTGGACATAAGACAACTTTATGGCCTTTACGCGCCAACTCATGGCCTGATTCTAAATCTCTCCAAGCAAATAGAAGTTTATTGGTTTTCTTTTCGTGATGAATGCCTTCTTCCGCCTCTTGCCATGCAGCCGTTTTTTTACCATTAGACTCAATATCAAATGACAACTCATTAATAAACCACGACAAAACATCATGATTACTGGATAGGTTATATTTCTCCTTTAATTTATTAACTTCTGGAGATTTTATCCAGCTATCGGGTGGCATCTCATCGCCTCCAAGGTGAATATATTCCCCAGGAAATATTTGACAGAGATCATTAACTAACTGTCGAACAATAGAATGTGTATCAGGCATTGCGGGATTTAAAGTATTTTGAAAATAACCTTGTACTGAAACTTCATTGCTTTGATCTCTTGGATCACGAGTAGTAGGAAAGAGTTGAATGAACGACAAATTATGTCCAGGCAAATCAAACTCTGGCAGTACATCAATGTAATTAGATGAAGCTCGCTCAATAATTCGCTTGATATCACTAGAGTCATAACAACCTCCGGTTGGACTAGGGCCTGAGCCAAAAATAGGGGGGATTAAAAGGTTATTCCCTCTTTTAGCAGTTGCGGTGGCAAGTTCAGGATTGCTATCAAGCTTGAAACGGAATGCTTCATCGTCAGTACCGTGCCAATGAAACTTATTGAGTTTAAATAAACTCATTAAATCCAGAAGTTTAAAAATACTTTCGACAGCATAAAAATGCCTAGCACAATCTAGATGCTGTCCACGCCAATCAAAACGCGGTTGGTCTATGATTGTGCCGCATGGAATTAATTTGTGATACGTTTGGTTCAGTTGCAATAAAGTAACCAAGCCATAAAATAAGCCTTGTTCGTCACCAGCATTAAGTTCAATGACATCACTAATTATAACTAGGCTATATGAAGAATTTGTTTTATGCTTTTGGGCTTTAATGATTAGTTCTGTATTAGAACCAATAAATTCGTTATTATTGCTAGATAAAATATTCAAATTGAGCCTATTACCCAGTTCAGAAGCTGCACTAACAGCTCTAGTTATCATCCCTGAATCGTCAAAGGAAAGATTTAAGGGCTGAGATAAATTACATACTCCAGCACTAGGCATCCATTCGCTAGGATGAGGCACCAATCGCAAAGATTGATCCAACAATTTGTTAGATGAACTCTTTGCGATTACTCCCAAGGAGGAGAAAGTTTGAAAATCTAAATCATCAACATGTACTGAAATATATGAACCATCAAGAAGTTTTACAAAAGCACCTTGTGGACCCCATGTATGGTTTAAGGGTCTATGCCTTGAATATTCATAAGAATACTTAAAAGACCACTCTTCGCTTGGAAGAAAAGGAGATGTATTAAGTTGTGATAACTCTACATAACCACCAACTTGAGTCATGACAAGACAATTATCTACAGACTTGATAGGAGATAGTAAGCTGAAGCATATCAAAAAATTACCTAGAGTCTTGTCACTATTATTCTTGAGTACCGAACAGAATTGTCCATCTGAATCGATAGTATTAGTCAAAATAAATTCCGAATCTACTAAACCCATAGTCCTCGCAAACAAGACCACTAAATAAAGAAAAAAGTTTTACTCATTAACATTGAAGTTAAATTCCTAAGTGGCGTTACTACTAATAAATTGGTAATGAAATGGTATTATATAACAGATAGCAATTAAAAATGCAAATTTGTTTTTTATAACAACTATTCTATTTTTCATGCCTTACGGGTAAGAGTCTTTTTTTCAATACCGGTATGATTTTTTTTACAGATTGTTGTTTTATACGTTAAATATATAATATAATACCAATATAATACCAATAATTTGATTGTCACATCAATAGTGTGGTAAATATTCTGTTAACAAAATCAATAAAGTAATAATCTGATGATTGAAACTGACACTTTAATTAACTATTTACTTCCCTCAAATAATAGCCCGGAACCTCTCTATAAACAGCTGTCACGATCTCTTCATAATGCCATCCAAAAGGGCATGTTAAATCCTGGCGATTCATTAATACCCGAACGAGAATTAGCACACAAACTTAGTTTATCAAGAATTACTATTAGAAAAGCGATAGATCAACTTGTTGATATTGGGGTACTACAAAAACATCATGGTGCTGGTACTGTTGTTTCTGATAATGTTGATATTGTTTTGCATAAAAACCTCTCTACTCTGAATAGTTTTACTGCTGATATGAATAGACGTGGCCTTGAATCTCATTCAAGAATTGTTTTACGAGAGGAAGGCAAAGCAAGCCCTAAAGAAGCTCTAATATTAAATTTGAATGAAGAAGATTATGTTCATCGTCTAAACAGAATCAGATTTTTAGTGAATGAACCATTGCTTTATGAGATAGCAATTATTCCCGCTTCCATTCTCTCAATTACTACTGCACTCGATGATTCACTTTACGAAACACTTAAAAGAAAAAATATGAACCCCATCACTGCCAAACAAAATATTCATGCCATAAATGCCGATGACGATATAGCTGATAAATTGGAGATAAGTCCTGGCAGTGCGGTCTTGTTTGTGGAGAGACGCGGGAAAGACATCAATGGAAAAGTTGTGGAATATACACAATCCTATTACCGTGGCGATCGCTATGACTATGTGGTTGAATTAGGATGAAAAAAGCATTAACAGGAGCAAAGCTTTTTACTGGCGAAAACTTTCTCGAGAATAAAGCACTGCTAATAGAAGATAAGAATATTGCCGGGATTGTTGGTGAAGCACTGATTCCAAAAGACTTCAAAATCCAAAAGTTAAATGGTGGTATGTTGTCTCCAGGTTTTATTGATCTTCAGGTGAATGGTGGTGGTGGCAAGTTATTCAACAACTCTCCTGACAAAGAGAGTCTTAATATAATAATTGAAGCACATCAACATTTTGGAAGCACAAGTATCATGCCTACGGTCATTAGTGACTCCTTAAATATTCTTCAAAAATGCACTGACACCATTTCAAATGAAATTAATAATAATGATTCGCTTCTTGGAGTTCATATTGAAGGACCATTTTTCAATGTTAAATATCGGGGTGTCCACCAAAAACAATACATTAATACAATTAATGCTTCTTATTTAAGTCTATTTGAAAAACTGAATTCGTTTCCAGTGATGCTCACTCTTGCTCCCGAATGTATTCCTATTAAGCAATTGAAACATCTTAAATCTTTAGGTTTTAAAATTCTAGCTGGACATACTGACGCGAGTTATGATCAGCTTGAGGAGGCAATTAAATATGGATTAGATGGTTTCACCCATCTCTTTAATGCTATGGGTCAGATCTCAGCACGTGAGCCTAGTGTTGTTGGATCTGCATTCGATTTTGACGAGACATCAGCAAGCATTATTGTTGATTTACACCACGTACACCCATCTCTAATTAATCTCTCTTTCAAGCAAAAACCTAAAGGAAAGCTCTTTTTTGTCTCAGACTCTATGGCAACAATTAATCATGGGGAGCCTTCCTTTGAGCTTTATGATGAAATAGTCAGTGAATCTAATGGGCGCATTATTAACTCAGATGGGAAACTTGCCGGTTCATCGATTACTCAAATTGATGCCATTAAAAATGCTTATCAAAAATGTAAAATCCCTCTTGAGAGTGCGATCGCTATGGCAACGCTTTATCCAGCACAATATTTAGGAGTTTCTCACTACATTGGACAATTAAAGCAAGGTCATAGAGCTGATCTTGCTCACTTTGATTCGAATTTTAAAGTACACAGTGTTTGGCTTTCAGGCAAACAGATTAAAGAAGAGTCGTCATGAGAGTAGTTATTCTCCCTTCTGAATTAGAGGCAAGCAATTTTGCTGCCAATATTGTTGGTAAATATATTTCTGATAAAGAAAAAGCAGTGCTTGGTCTAGCAACAGGTAGCTCTACGGTTTTAACGTATAAAGCCCTAATCAAAAAATACGAGCAACGAGAAATCAGCTTCAAGTCTGTTACTACATTCAATCTAGACGAGTATGTGGGCCTCGAGCATGGACATCCACAAAGCTATCGACATTATATGAATAGTAAATTCTTTGACCATATTGACATCAATTACAAAAATGTTTTTATCCCTGAATGTTTCGATGATGATTATCTCGAAACCTGTGAAAACTATGAGTCCACAATAAAGCGTCATGGTGGAATTGATATTCAGGTTCTGGGTATAGGAACTAATGGGCATATTGGGTTTAATGAGCCCACATCAAGCCTAAACTCAAGAACAAGAATTAAAACATTGACACAAAACACAATTGAAAACAATTCTCGTTTTTTTAAAGATAATGAAACACAACCAACACTCGCCATCACTATGGGTATTGGAACAATAATGGAGGCTAAACAGATTCTTCTTTTAGGTCTGGGTAAACACAAAAGCCAAGCCGTCGCTGAGATAATTGAAGGTCCGGTATCGTCATTCTTTCCAGGAAGCATTCTTCAGCTACACAAAAATGTAATAGTCGTTGTAGACAAGCATGCAGCGTCAGACTTAAAACTGTATGATTATTACATTCATACAGAAAAAATGCATCAAGCATATACATGTAAATGATAAATAAACACACCTTTCTGAATATGATTATGGGGATCTCCGAATGAGCTTGATTTGCAAGCCACTTTTTGAACAAGATAGCTCAACTTTTACCTATCTTATAGCTGACAGCGTCACAAGAGAGGCATCAATTATTGATGCTGTAGATTCTATGATAGACCGTGATATTGCCTTAATTCAAGAATTAGAACTTAACTTAAAATTTATAATTGAAACACACATTCATGCTGATCATATAACCAGTGCTTGCCCACTTAAAAAAACCTTCCCTCTCGCTAAAATTGTAATAGGAATAGAAAATATTGATGCAGAAGCGTGTGCTGACATTATGGTTGGCGAGGGTCATATTTTGCCTATTGGTGAGCATGAAATTGTTGCAATAGAAACACCAGGACACACCCCTGGCTGCATGTCATATCTTGTTGATGACAAAGTCTTTACAGGTGACTCCTTATTTATTAGAAGTACTGGCCGTTGTGATTTTCAAGGAGGTTCTGCATCAACGCTTTATCACTCCATACACAAACTATTTAAACTGCCTAATTCAACACTAGTCTATCCTGGTCATGACTATAACGGCTTCACAGTTAGTACTATCGGTGAAGAGAAGGAATTCAACTCATTAATTAGACTAGACTTTGATGAACAAACCTTTGTCAAGAAAGTTGACAACTTGAATCTTGAACCACCAAAAAAAATAAAGACGGCTGTACCTGCAAATCATAGTTGCGGTCTCATAAAAAACTGAAACTTGCAAAACATTAACATCTCATATATCAGTGAAGGTATATTTAATGTAGCAATCCAGTAACTTAGATTTATTTTTATAA
>CABXJL010000023.1:0-19836 GCA_902512485.1 uncultured Gammaproteobacteria bacterium | reverse complement strand
CACCAAAAATAGCACGTAATAGCTTCTCTTCAGGAGAGAGCACAGTTTCACTTTTGGGAGTCACTTTACCAACTAAAATATCTCCACCTTTGACACGCGCACCTACATAAACAATGCCAACATCATCTAACTTAGATAAGGCAGATTCACTTACGTTTGGTATATCTGCAGTAACTTCTTCTGAACCGAGCTTTGTATCTCTTGCATAAGATGTTAATTCTTCAATATGAATTGAGGTATAACGATCTTCCTGAACAATCTTTTCAGAAATTAGTATTGAGTCCTCAAAGTTGTAGCCATTCCACGGCATGAAAGCAATCATCATGTTTTGACCTAGAGCAAGCTCTCCTAAATCAGTTGATGGTCCGTCAGCCAGAACATCACCTGCAACAACTTTATCGCCTGGTTGAACGAGTGGCTTTTGATTAATACAAGTATTTTGATTAGAGCGAGAGTACTTAACCAAACTATAAATATCAACTCCCAGTTCACCAGCCTTAGCTTGCTTCGCATCGACACGTATTACAATTCTTGATGCATCTACTGTCTCAACAATACCGTCATGATCTGCGATTACACACACGCGTGAATCTGTCGCAACAACTCGTTCAATGCCCGTTCCCACTAACGGCTTCTCAGCACGTAACACTGGAACAGCTTGGCGTTGCATATTTGATCCCATTAATGCACGGTTGGCATCGTCATGTTCAAGGAAAGGAATAAGTGAAGCTGCAACAGATGATATTTGTTTAGAGTCAATATCAATCAATGTAACTTCTGACTTATCTACTAATACAAATTCATTCTTATGTCGTCCAGAAACCAAGTCATCCAATAAATAACCTTTACTATTAACTGCAGAGTTTGCCTGCGCTATAGTATGACTAATTTCATCAATTGCAGAAATATAAACGACTTCTTTGGTAACAAGGCCATTTTTAACTACCTGATATGGAGTTTCCAAGAAACCATATTCATTTGTTTTAGCATAGACGGCCAATGTATTAATCAAACCAATGTTTGGACCTTCAGGCGTCTCGATTGGACACAAACGGCCGTAATGAGATGGGTGTACATCACGAACCTCAAAACCAGCACGTTCACGTGTTAACCCACCTGGTCCTAATGCGGAGATTCTACGTTTATGGGTAATCCCTGATAAAGGATTCACTTGATCCATAAATTGTGACAACTGAGATGAGCCAAAAAATTCTCTAACTGCAGCTGAAACAGGCTTAGAGTTAATTAGGTCTTGTGGTGTCAATTCATCAGTTTCGGCGAGATTAAGGCCTTCTTTGACTGCCTTTTCTACCCGAATAAGTCCAATTCTAAATTGATTTTCAATCATTTCACCAATAGCTCTTACGCGCCTATTAGCTAAAGTATCTACGTCATCAACAACGTCATGACCATTCTTGATATCAATTAACTTCTTGATAACATTAATAATGTCATTATGTGTCAGGACATAATCACCTGTTTCAGATTTAATACCTAGACGTCTATTAAGTTTCATTCGTCCAACTCTGGATAAGTCATACCGATCATTATTAAAAAATAGATTTGAGAACAGTGAATTTACAGCATCTTCAGTTGCAGGCTCGCCTGGACGCATAACATGGTAAATTGACATACGAGCTTCTATTTCTGTTTGCATTTCATCAAGATGTAAAGTGTCTGAGATATAGGTGCCATTTTCAGCATCATTAATATAAATAATATTAATTTTTTTAATCTTAGTTGTTATCAAAACTTCAATAGATTCCTCAGTTATCACAGTATTAGCTGACAGTAAGATTTCACCAGTATCAGTATCAATAACATCCGAAGCAATCACTTTTCCTAAAAGATAGTCAAGTGGTGCATTGATAAGATTAACATTGCCGTTTTCAAGCATTTTTGTATGCTTTGCTGTAATACGACGATTCTTTTTAACAACAACATCTTTTCCTAACTTAATATCGAATTCAGCAATAATGCCTCTCAAACGTTGTGGTTGAATTACTAAATCACATGAATTAGTTTTTAATTTAATTTCAATGTGATCAAAGAAAGTGTCAATAATATCATTCGTAGACATCCCCATTGCACGCAGCAAAGTGGTCACTGGAAGCTTTCTACGTCTATCAATTCTAACGAACAAGTGCTCATGATGGTCAAACTCAAAGTCCAACCATGAGCCACGGTAAGGAATAATGCGAGAAGAGAATAATATTTTACCCGATGAATGAGTTTTACCTCTATCGTGCTCAAAGATAACACCCGGAGAACGATGCAGTTGAGAAACAACAACACGCTCTGTACCATTAATAACAAATGTTCCAGTATCTGTCATCAAAGGGAGTTGACCTAAATATACATCCTCTTCGATAACTTGCTTTACGCGACGTTTCCTCTTGAGTGTTGAACCGTTTTTATCAAAAAGTACAAGATTAAGTTCTACTTGCATTGTTGCCGCATAGGTGACACCACGAAGCTTACACTCTTTAACATTGTATTTAGGCTCTTGAAGTTCGTAATCTACATATTCAATTTCTGCATAACCATTAAGTGCTGTAATTGGAAACACAGATTTAAATACAGAATGTAGACCGACATCTTTCTTTTCAGTTTCCCCTTCTTGAATAAAAGTATTAAATGAATTAACCTGAATAGATAATAAATCTGGCTCTTTTAGAATCGATTCTCTTGTGCCAAAATTATTTCTGATACGTTTTTTCTCAGTGAATGAATAAGTCATGAATGCCTCGAATTAATCAATAAATTGTTTTCAAAATTACTTTTCAATAAATACACCAAAATCCCCTGAGGGGGATTCTGGTGTATAGCATTGAACAAGTTACTTTAGTTCTACACTAGCACCAGCTTCTTCAAGCTGCTTTTTTAATTCATCTGCTTCTGCTTTAGGAGCACCCTCTTTAATAGGTGCTGGAGCACTTTCAACAAGATCTTTTGCTTCTTTAAGACCTAAACCAGTGATAGTGCGAACAGCTTTGATAACAGCAACTTTCTTGTCACCAAAACTTGTTAAAACAATATCAAACTCAGTTTTTTCTTCAGCTGCCGCACTTGCTTCAGCTGCTACAGCAACTGGTGCCGCAGCTACTGCTGCAGCAGAAACGCCAAATTTTTCTTCCATTGCTGAAACTAGCTCAACAACGTTCATAACAGACATGTCTGAAATTGCATTTAAAATATCTTCGTTCGTTAATTTCGCCATGATATTTACTCCTCTATATAATTATTATTGTTGTTGATCACGGATAGCTGCGACAACTCGAGTTAGTTTGGTTGGAACTTCATTTAAAGTTCTCACTAACTTCTCGGTTGGTGCAAGCATTAACGCCATCAACATACTGATTGCTTGATCTTTAGTTGGAAGGTCTGCGATGCGTTTTAGTTGATCCGCATCAACAAATTCACCCGAAACTCCCAAACCTTTAACGACTAATGCTTCATTTTCTTTAATGAAATCACGGAAAACGCGCGCTACAGCACCCGGGTCTTCTTGGGAAAATCCCAAAATGACTTGGCCACTTAGAACCGGCATGATGCACTCACATTCGGTTTCAGCTAATGCTCTCTTTGCAAGCGTGTTTTTTACGACACGCAAAGAAATATCTGCATCTATCGCAGAGTTTCGCAAATTAGTCATTTGTTCAACATTCAATCCACGATACTCGGCAACTCCAACAGACACTGCATTACTAGCTACTGCATTGACCTGTTCGACAACTGCCTTTTTTGCTTCAAGATTTAGAGCCATATTGTCTCTCCTGAACAATTAAACAAAAAGAAAGCCATAAAATTACAACTTTCGCCACAGAGTATTTTTCATACCCTCTACATAGGCAAATTGAAGAATCAATTTATTAAGCAACAAATTAAAAACAATTTGTCGCACCTATGGTCTTTGAGGCAGAACAAGTAACCCTGTCGCCCAAAGAATTCATTTACCAATAAAAATTTAAATTATTGGTATTAAAACTAATTAAATATCAACACTAGCTGCATCAATAGCAAGGCCTGGACCCATAGTTGATGAAACACTTATCTTTTTAAAATAAACACCTTTTGCTGAACTAGGCTTGGCTTTTTTAAGTGCATCAATCAGTGTAGCAATATTTTCCTCCAATGCCTTTACATCAAATGAAGCTTTACCAACACCTGCATGAATAATTCCAGCTTTATCTGCACGATAGCGTACCTGTCCTGCTTTTGCATTCTTAACAGCTATAGCAACATCTGGTGTTACTGTTCCAACCTTTGGGTTTGGCATTAAGCCACGTGGCCCAAGAACTTGACCTAATCGTCCAACCACACCCATTGCATCAGGTGAAGCAATAACAACATCATAATTAAGGTCACCATCTTGCATAGACTTCATCAAGTCTTCCATCCCAACAATGTCTGCACCGGCATCAGTTGCTTTTTGAACATTATCACCTTGAGTAAAGACCGCAACTCGAACAACCTTTCCTGTTCCATTTGGAAGCACAACAGCACCGCGAACGTTTTGATCTGATTTTTTGGAATCAATACCTAGATTGATACTGACATCAATGGATTCGTCAAATTTTGCTGTTGCGCAATCCTTAACAAGACTAAGGGCATCCGTCATTGAATAACGAACTCCAGTTTCAATTTTTGAATCGTTATCTTTTTGTTTTTTTGTTAGATTAGCCATTATTAACCCTCCACCACTAAGCCCATCGAACGAGCTGTACCAGCAATAATTTGTACTGCCGCATCCATATCATTTGCATTCAAATCTTTCATTTTTATGTTAGCTACTTCTTCTAATTGAGCGCGAGTGACTGTTCCAACTTTGTTCATATGTGGCTCACCGCTTCCTTTTTCAATACCTGTTACCTTGCGCAAAAGAACTGCGGCAGGGGGTGTTTTAGTAATAAATGTAAAACTACGATCGTTATAGACTGTAATGATGACTGGCACTGGCATACCCTTATCAAGATCTTGAGTTTGAGCGTTAAAAGCTTTGCAAAAATCCATAATATTGACACCATGTTGACCTAATGCTGGACCAACTGGTGGCGATGGATTCGCTTCCGCTGCAGGTACCTGCAACTTGATGTATGTCTCAATTTTTTTTGCCATTATTCTATCTCCTATGGGTACAAACGCTGTTAAGCTCCCCTTTAGTTAAAACAGCCCGTCAAGGCCAACTTAGGTTTTCTCCACTTGAGCAAACTCTAACTCAACTGCAGTGGTACGACCAAAAATCAAGACTTCCACTGTTAGTAAACTTTTTTCATAATTAACACCTTCAACAGTGCCATTGAATTCATTAAATGGACCATCTATAACCAACACTTCTTCGCCTGGCTGAAATGCCACTTTAGGTTTAGGCTTATCAGCTCCTTCTTGAACACGTGCAAAAATTCTTTCAACCTCTCTTTGTGTTATTGGAGAAGGTTTTCCTGATGAACCACCGATAAAACCAATCACATTTCTGGTGTTTTTAACCAACAACCAACTCGGCTCAGTAAGTTCCATCTTTATTAACATATAACCTGGAAAAAACTTACGTTCAGTTTCTCTTTTTTTACCGCCTTTTAGTTCAACCACTTGCTCAGTTGGAATCATAATCTCGCCGACAAGATCTTCGATACCTTCACGAGATACGGCTTCTTCTATGGCAGCTTTTACTTTTGCTTCATAGCCACTTCTTGCATGGATGACAAACCACTTCTTAGACATGAAAACCCTTTACTTAAAAATTTAACGTTGAAATCAATTGCACACCCCAAGTAAAGAATGCATCAACAATCCACAGAAAGATTGCAACAATAATCACGGCAATCAATACAAATCCAGTTGTTTTAATGGTTTCTTGTCGAGTCGGCCAAACAACTTTTCTTAATTCAATTCTGGTTTCCTTCACAAAATGGAGAAATCGATCACCTTGTGCAGATTTAATAAATATAGCTGCTGCAACAACAAACCCAAATAGCATGATAAGAACCTTAAAGAGTGTCGTCAATCCAAAAGGATTTAAATAAAACACTGCAATTGAGACTACCAATATAACAATTGACAGAGTAGTATTTAATTGGAATGATCCTTTATTTAGATTGTCTATTTGCTTAGTCACATCTATCCTTTAATTTGGCAGGCAAGGAGGGACTCGAACCCCCAACCAACGGTTTTGGAGACCGCCACTCTACCAATTGAGCCACTTGCCTAAATATTAATTCCTAAAAAAAACGTAGCCACAGAAAACTGTAGCTACAAATTATATTCATTATTAATCAGTAATCTTCGAGACCACGCCAGCACCAACCGTGCGACCGCCTTCTCTGATTGCGAATCTTAAACCTTCTTCCATCGCAATTGGTGCAAGTAACTCAACCGACATCTTAACGTTATCACCAGGCATAACCATTTCAACACCTGATGGTAATTGCACGGCACCAGTTACGTCTGTTGTTCTGAAGTAGAACTGTGGACGATAGTTGTTAAAAAATGGCGTATGACGTCCACCTTCTTCTTTGCTTAAGATATAAACTTCCGCCTCAAACTTAGTATGTGGTGTAATCGTACCTTTCTTAGCAAGTACTTGACCACGTTCAACCTCTTCACGCTTGGTGCCACGAAGTAGTACTCCAACGTTATCACCTGCTTCACCTGAGTCAAGCAGTTTTCTGAACATTTCAACACCGGTACAAGTAGTGAGTTGTGTGTCTTTAATACCAACGATTTCAATTTCGTCACCAACGTTAACGACACCACGCTCGATACGACCTGTTACAACAGTACCACGACCTGAGATTGAGAACACGTCCTCAATCGGCATCAGGAATGTTTTATCGGTGTCACGTTTTGGTGTTGGGATATATGAATCTAATGCATCAACTAGTTTTTGGATGGAAGGAACGCCCATATCAGAGGTATCGCCTTCTAATGCTTTCAAAGCTGAACCAAGGATCACCGGTGTATCGTCACCAGGGAATTCGTATTCTGTTAATAGTTCACGGATTTCCATTTCAACAAGCTCCACTAGCTCATCGTCATCAACCAAGTCTACTTTGTTCATATAAACGACGATATATGGAACACCTACTTGTCGAGACAAAAGAATGTGCTCACGAGTTTGAGCCATTGGCCCGTCAGTCGCAGCGATTACGATAATAGCGCCATCCATTTGCGCAGCACCAGTAATCATGTTCTTAACATAGTCAGCATGTCCTGGACAGTCAACGTGAGCATAGTGACGAGCTTCTGACTCATACTCTACGTGTGCAGTTGAGATGGTGATACCGCGCTCTCTCTCTTCAGGTGCGTTATCAATATCTGCATAATTTTTGACCTCACCACCACGAGCTTCAGACATACATTTAGTCAAGGCTGCAGTTAGTGTAGTCTTACCATGGTCAACGTGACCAATTGTGCCCACATTCACATGTGGTTTGGTTCTTTCGAATTTTTCTTTTGACATGTCTATTCCCCTATATTCATAATGTTAAGTGGAGCTCACCACCGGATTTGAACCGGCGACCTCTTCCTTACCAAGGAAGTGCTCTACCGACTGAGCTAGGTGAGCACAGTCCTAGCCACATGGAGCGGGTGATGGGAATCGAACCCACCTCATTGGCTTGGAAGGCCAAGGTAATACCGATATACGACACCCGCAATTCCTATTCTCATGTTTTCCTGGTGGAGGGGGAAGGATTCGAACCTTCGAAGGCAGAGCCGACAGATTTACAGTCTGTTCCCTTTGGCCGCTCGGGAACCCCTCCAAAAAAACAATCGGACATTATCCCATAACTAGTTTTCCTTAGCAAGCATTAAATAGCCTATTTTCGGGGTTTTTGAAAGATTAAGTTGGACGCGAAACACCGCTCGAAATAGCAGCCTTAATAATTGCTTTTGGCACGATGTCGATTAGTCTCGGATCGAATGGTTTTGGAATGATGTAATCCCTTCCATAGCTAAGGCTATCAACGTTATATGCCTGAAGAACGGTATCCGGAACTGGTAACTTAGCCAAATCTTTTAGAGCATGTACTGCAGCAATTTTCATTTCGGTATTGATTGCTTTGGATTTGGCATCTAGAGCACCCCTAAATATATACGGAAATCCGAGCACATTATTAACTTGGTTAGGATAATCACTTCGTCCTGTTGCCATCAATAAATCATCTCTGCAGGAAAAGGCGTCAGCTGGTGAAATTTCAGGATCGGGGTTTGAAAGTGCAAAAATTATTGGATTGACCGCCATCGATTTAACCATCTCTTGAGTAACAAGACCCTCTCTCGCGACACCAATAAAAACATCAGCACCATTCATAGCATCAGTTAATTTTTTTTTCTTGGTATCTAGTGCAAATTCAGCTTTGTATTTATTAACCTGATCCTTTCTATCTTCCGATACCACGCCATTACGATCAACTAAAAGCATGTTTTCTTTCTTAACGCCCAATTCAGTTAGCAAGTTCAAAATGGCGATCCCTGCAGAACCTGCACCTGCACAAACAATCTGCACTGTATCGGGAGTTTTCCCTTGAATTTCTAGCGCATTTAAAAGACCTGCTGCAACAATGATAGCCGTACCATGCTGGTCGTCATGAAACACAGGAATGTCTAACTCATCAATCAGTCTTTGTTCAATTTCAAAGCAACGAGGAGCTGAAATATCTTCTAAGTTAATGCCACCAAAAGTTGGAGCAATATTTTTGATTGTATTCACAATTTCATCAACATCCTGAGTATCAAGTTCAATGTTAAAGACATCAATATCAGCAAAACGTTTAAACAAAACAGCCTTTCCCTCCATAACAGGCTTTGCTGCCAATGGGCCAACATTTCCCAACCCCAAAACAGCTGAACCATCTGTAATAACTGCAACCAGATTACCTTTGATTGTATATTCGTTTACCTTATTCGGATTTTTTATAATTTCACGAACTGGTTCTGCAACACCTGGCGTGTAAGCCAAACTTAATCCTTGGTGAGTATCTATATTCTTATGAGATGATACGGAGATCTTCCCAGGCCTCCTTCCCCGATGATAGTTCAGGGCTTTTTCATGGAATTCTTCAGGCATATTTGTGCTGAATTGATTTGAGAAGCAAGTATTATCGTGTATTTAAGGTATAAGTATCGATTATTCTTTAAATGATTCACCTGATAAAATATCACTCTTAAGCGTATCAATTGAATCATTGAGTTTGGACTCTTCGAAAGCTGTTAAGTCTCCATAGTTCAATACTTTTTCTACACCACTTTTTCCTAATAGGACAGGCTGCGCAAAAAAGCGTGCTTTGTCACCAGACCCTTCAATATAAGTACACTCTACAACGTTATCTTCTCCATTAAGTGCACGGACCAGAGACAAACAAAAACGTGCTCCAGCGTAACCCATTGAAAGGGTAGCAGATCCGCCTCCAGCTTTTGCTTCAACAACTTCAGTTCCTGCATTCTGAATACGTTTAGTAAGGGCTACAGTTTCTTCTTCTGTAAACTCACAACCAGACTGTGAAAGTAATGGCAATATAGTAATACCAGAATGGCCGCCAATTACAGGCACCTCATAATCTTCAGGATTTAAGCCTTGTGTTTCAGCAACAAAAGTGTTTGAACGGATAATATCAAGCGTTGTGACTCCGAATAACCGTGCCGAATCATAAACACCCTTTTCTTTTAAAACTCCTGCAGCAATAGCAACGGTGGCATTAACTGGATTAGTAATAATACCAATTAATGCTTTTGGACAAGTTTCAGCACAACTCCTAACAAGATTTTTGACAATACCTGCATTAATGTTAAAAAGATCAGCACGAGCCATACCTGGCTTACGTGCAACACCTGCTGAAATTAATACAATATCAGCATTCTTTAGGGCAGGTGAGGGATTTTCACCAGAAAAACCGGTTACTTTTACAGCAGTTGGGATGTGACTAAGATCTACCGCAACACCTGGTGTTAATGGCGCAATGTCATATAATGACAATTCAGAACCTGCTGGCAACTGTGTTTTTAACAATAGACTTAGCGCTTGCCCAATACCCCCAGCAGCCCCCAATAATGCAATTTTCATAATACCCCCTAATAAAATAATAAGGTCATTAAGTCAATACTAACATATCCATTCAAATCTCATGTCTCGAGTTATTTTCTGTTTAAGTTAAATAATGTAAATAATTAAACACTTAATAAACTTTAGAGAAGGCTATTCATCAAAGTAATATTGCTTACAGATATTTCTTGTGGACAAACAACCTCACAGTGACGGTGGTTTGAACAACTACCAAAACCTTCTACTTCCATCTGATTAATCATCCTTTTTGCACGATTTTTACTTTCCACACTTCCTTGCGGCAATTGATGAAAATGATTAATTTTTGCTGCCACAAACAAACTCGCTGAAGCGTTTGGACAAACTGCAACACATGCACCACAACCAATACAAGTGGCTGCATCAAAAGCATTATCAGCATTATCTTTACTAACAAGCTTTGAGTTAGCCTCAGGTGCAGAGCCAGTTCTCACCGAAATAAAGCCGCCTGCTTGAATAATGCGATCGAAGGCATCACGGTTAACGGCCAAATCCTTAATCACTGGGAAGCTAGAAGCACGCCACGGTTCAACCCAAAGCTCGTTCTGGTTGGCGTAGTCTCGCATATATAATTGGCAGGTTGCAGTTGCGTTTTTTGCGCCATGAGGATGACCATTTATTACTAGTGAACAGGTTCCACAAATTCCTTCTCTGCAGTCATAATCAAATACAACACAATCATCACCTTTTTCGATAAGTTGTTCGTTAAGCTGATCAAGCATCTCTAAAAATGAAGTATCTCCATCAATATTTTCTACCTGATAGGTAACAAAATTCCCTAAACTTTCTTCATTTTTTTGTCGCCAAATATGAAGTGTAAAATTCATTTATAATCCCTCACAGATGGCTTAATAAATTCAAAAAGAAGCTTTTCTTTATGCAGTATAGGATCTCCATCTTGAAACTCCCAGGCAGCAACATGACTATAGTTTTCATCGTCACGCTTTGCATCACCACTTTCAGCTAGGTATTCAACTCGGGCATGAGCACCGCATGACTCTTCACGCTCACTTGCATCACGGCACATCAAATATCCTAGCTCAATAAAATCAGCCACTCTTCCGGCTTTCTCTAATGTTTGATTAAAGTCGCCCTCAGAACCTGTAACCTTTATGCTCTGCCAAAACTCTGATTCCAGTTCAGAAATATCTTTCATGGCAGCATTAAGTGATTGCTTTTCTCTTGACATACCACATACACTCCATAAAATCCTACCTAGTTTTTGATGAAAATAGTCTGGTGAGTGTTTTGGTTTGGGAGCATTCATTAGTTTACCTATACGAGCCTTCACTGATTCAAGTGAAGCTACAACCTCTGGATGAATATTACTTATTTCTTCGAATTGACTTTTAGCTAAGTAGTTAGCTACTGTTTGTGGTGCTATAAAATAACCATCAGCTAAACCTTGCATTAGTGCTGAAGCACCTAGACGGTTAGCACCGTGGTCAGAAAAATTAGCCTCCCCAGTAGCAAAAAGACCATCAATAGTCGTCATCAAATTGTAATCTACCCATAGGCCACCCATAGTGTAATGTGGTGCTGGATAAATTTTCATGGGAACTTGATAAGGATTCTCACCTGTGATATTTTCATACATATCAAACAAGTTGCCATATTTTTCTTTCACTTTTTCTATACCTATTTTTTCAATCACTGAAGAAAAATCAAGATAAACACCAAGTCGTTGATTATTAACTTTTGATCCAATTCCTCTGCCCTCATCACATATTTCCTTTAGCGCTCTAGAGGCAATATCTCTTGGTACTAGGTTTGCAAAAGCTGGGTACATGCGTTCAAGAAAATAATCTCTATCTTCCTCATTAATATTATTTGGATCTTTATCACAATCTTCGATGTTTTTTGGTGACCAAATTCGACCATCATTGCGTAATGATTCACTCATCAATGTTAATTTAGATTGGTTGTCACCTGTTGGTGGAACACAGGTCGGATGAATTTGGGTGAAACTTGGATTTGCAAAGTAGGCACCTTTTTTGTAAGCTCGCCAAGTAGCAGAGGTATTGCAACCTTTGGCATTCGTTGAGAGGTAAAAAGCATTACTATAGCCACCAGTACACATCACAACGCAGTCAGCTATATGTGCTGAAATTTTACCGCTAACTAAATCTCGAACAACAATCCCTCTCGCTCTATCATTAACAATGATGAGCTCCAACATTTCAGACCTTGATTGATGTCTCACTCGCCCCGAAGATATTTCTTTGCTCATAGCGCTGTATGCTCCCAACAACAGTTGTTGGCCGGTTTGACCACGTGCATAAAAGGTACGAGAGACCTGAGCACCTCCGAAAGACCTATTGGCCAAATAACCACTGTACTCTCTTGCAAAAGGAACACCTTGTGATACAGCCTGGTCAATAATATTGCAACTTAATTGAGCTAAACGATAAACATTTGACTCACGCGCTCTAAAGTCGCCCCCTTTTATGGTGTCATAAAAGAGTCTCCAAGTACTGTCACCATCATTTTGATAATTCTTACTGGCATTTATTCCACCCTGTGCAGCAATCGAGTGCGCCCTTCGGGGACTGTCATTATAGCAAAAGGATTTGACATTGTAGCCAGCCTCGCCCAATGTGGCACATAGGGAAGCGCCTGCAAGACCAGTGCCAATAACAATAATGTTATATTTTTTTCTATTCTGAGGTGTAATCAAGGACAAGTCAAATAAATGCTTTTCCCATCTATTTTTTAAAGGGCCTGAGGGCTCGTTTGAATTTAGATTATGCATTTAAAATACCTAATGGAATTGAAGCAAAACCTGCCATAATAACAACCACAATGAAGATCGCCAAACCGTGACATTGAGAACTGGAAATACCTAGAGTTTGTAATACGTTAGTTAAAGCATGGTGCAGATGTGTCGATAATGACAGAAGTCCCAATCCATAAATAAACCACATCAATGGTTGATTGAAAATTGAATGGATCTCTTGATACAAATCTGCGGTTTCTGTGGAAAGCATTTGAAAACTATGAATTACAATAAAAGCAAGCATAATTGAAGCTCCCAACCATGCCACTAGTCTAGGGATTGCTTTTGGATAAGTCTTCTTATAACGCTCACCAATGCTTTCGTTGTTGGATAGCTGCCGAGAAACAGCAATTACTATATGGAAGGAAATTGTGAGCACTAACAGGGCAAGCAAAATTGGGTAAAAGATTGAGCTGTTCAACCACCCATAGAATCCACTAAATACCTCCTCACCGGAATGGAAGCTTAACACACTCAACATATGAAATATTAGGTATGCAAACCAAATTAGCCCGGCAACCGCCATCATTTTCTTAAGCAAGATGGTGCGACTATTAGTAGAGTTCATAAAATTCTTAGTGAGGTTCAATAATAAGATTTTTCTCAGCGATAATATTATATTTTAATCGACATTGAGTATTGGTCTTAATTCCATTTATCGTTTGTGATTTTTACATTGTGAAGTCATAAAGAACTTGAAACGCTTCATCCAACAAATGACACACAGCAGTGTGCATAGATGCTAAAAATTAAACTAACCTCATTTTTCTTGTTTTAAGTACGCCTCCAAAGAGTCATCCAGCGCTTCAAGCCAAGGTGTGTGATGCGGAGGAGACTGAGTACCAGTCATCAATGATGCGTGGGATTTATCTCTAAAACCCATTATGTCGTCTTTTTTGTTGTGTTTCCAGTCCATAAATGTACGATTAACGCCTTTAATATCAAAATCAGGGTAATCTGTTTCATTAATCAACATTTGCGTGTATTCGCCTTGAAAGTCAATTGCATATTTGGCGTCGTCTTGAGCTGTCTCACGCTCGTGCCACTCCTTAGTATGTGACTGCATTTCCTCTAAAGAAGGCAATTCAATCCTTCCAAGTATGACATCCCTGGCATACCAAGCCTGGGAATCAAACATATTAAAGGTATACCACTGGTCCTGCATTCCTAGGTATAGTAGTTTTGAATTTTTCTCCCAAACAACACCCTTATACAAACCTAGTGGGTATAAGATATTGTTTGTTTTTAAGCGAAGCGAGTCAGGCAAAAATGGAAAATGGTGAAGATAGCCTGTACAAAGAATAATAGCGTCGACGTCCTTAGAACTGCCGTCAGCAAAATGAGCGGTGTTGCCGTCTACTTTAAGTAATGCTGGTTTCTCTTCCCAGTTATCTGGCCACTTGAAACCCATTGGCGCAGTACGGTAGCTACTGGTAATTGACTTTGCGCCATATTTGTAGCACTGAGAACCAATATCTTCTGCAGAATAACTACTACCAATCACGAGTAAATCTTTACCTTCAAATTCTAGAGCATCACGGAAATCATGTGCATGCAAAATTCTGCCATTAAAGTGGCTAAAACCCTCATAATTCGGAACATTTGGAGTGGAAAAATGCCCAGTCGCTATAACGACGTAATCAAACTCTTCTGTATAACTCTGATCATCTTTTAGATTGTGAGCGGTTACTGTAAAACTGTCACTCTCTTCACTAAATTCAACATTTCTAACGGCGGTACTGAATCTAATTTTATCTCTAACATCGGCTTTTATAACTCTGCCCTGGATATAGTCAAATAAGACCTCCCTAGGTGGATATGAAGCGATTGGGTAGTCAAAATGTTCCTCAAAATAATAATCAGCAAACTCTAGGCACTCTTTTGGTCCATTGGACCATAAATAACGGTACATACTGCTATGAGCAATCTCACCATTCCTATCGAGTCCGGTTCTCCAGCTATAATTCCATAATCCACCCCAGTTATCTTGCTTTTCAAAACAGACAATTTCTGGCACATCTGTGCCAGCCTCTTCTGCTGATTTGAATGCTCTTAGTTGTGCCAGACCGCATGGACCAGCACCGATTATTGCTATTTTTGTGTTCATCAGCTTCCTACTAAATGGATATTATAAAAACTCATTATAAATTAAAAAATATAATTATATAGAACCAAAAAACTGACACTTGATAGACCAGACTTATGTATTAAATATTGTGGTGATATTTGGTAAATAATGGTATAAAATGGATTTATGTTTCGTGGAATTCACCTCTTATCTATTGATGCAAAAGGAAGAATAAAGATTCCTACTCGTCATCAAAATCAAATTGCAAAAGTTTGCTCTGGGCAAATGGTTCTGAGCATCCACCCTGATGATTCTTGCCTGCTACTTTATCCATTGTCAGACTGGCAAAATCTTGAAAGAAAAGTGGCCAAGCTTCCTTCTCTTAATATTCACACAAAAAGACTTTCAAGAAAGCTTATCGGTCATGCCAATGAATGTGATTTAGATAAAATCGGCAGAATACTGATCCCAATATCTCACAGAAAACATGCCAATTTAAATAAGAAAGTTATTTTGAGTGGTCAAGGTCATAATTTTGAAATTTGGGATGAGAATGCTTGGGGAGAACAAATCGAAAAGCTTGAAAGACTGAGTTCACAAGTTGAGGTCCCTCAAGAGATTCAAAAGCTTTCACTTTAAGGTCGTGAAAATAACAAATCCGATTAATTTATGATGAACAAAAACCATCATAATTCGGTGATGTTTAGTGAATCAATAAATGGCCTCGATATTCGTCCCAATGGTATTTATGTTGATACAACCTTTGGAAGAGGCGGTCATACTCAAGGCATACTTGAGCAACTTGGAGATTCAGGCCAATTAATAGCATTTGATCGAGATATAGATGCAGTTGAATTCGCTAAATCAAATTTCAATGACCCACGCTTAATTGTTATTCATTCTAGTTTCTCAAAGTTAAACAATGAACTCGAAAGGTTAGATTTAATGGGAAAAATTGATGGAATCTTAATGGATTTAGGAGTCTCTTCACCACAACTTGATCAAGCTGAAAGAGGCTTTAGTTTTAATAAAGATGGAGCCCTTGATATGAGAATGGATCAAACACAATCTCTAACCGCCGCTCAATGGCTAAAAGAAAGTAGTGAGATAGAGATTGCTGACGCTATTTATCTTTATGGAGAAGAAAAAAGAAGTCGAATTATTGCTGCTACAATTAAAAAATATCAAAAAAGCAATGAGATTAAAACCACTCTTGATTTGGCTAACCTTATCTCCTCCGTTGTTCGGTCTGGAAAAAATAAACACCCCGCAACCCGTTCTTTTCAAGCAATTAGAATTGTTATTAATGACGAACTAAAACAACTCTCTGAAGCTCTTGAACAAACAATTAAAGTATTGGCAGTCAATGGTAGGCTTTCTGTGATTACCTTTCATTCAATAGAGGATCGAATTGTCAAGCAGTTTATACGTAAATATTCTCGCCCTAAAGAAGCTCCCAAAGGTCTACCAATAAGAACTAATGAAGGAAATCAGTGCTCACTTAAAGATCTAGGAAAAATAAAGCCTTCTGAACAGGAAATTAGGACTAATAGGCGATCTCGCAGCGCCATTCTTCGTTTGGCACAAAAATGCTAATATTATTAAAAAAAATATGGATTATCAATGGCTTTTTGATTGTATTGGTGATCTCAATTAGTTTGCTTTGCGTTTATTGGCATCACCAAATGTATCAGCTCCATAAAAAAGAAAATATAGTAAAAACCCAACATGAACAAATTGTTGCTATTAACAGGCAATTAAAAATGGAATATTCTGAACTTCAGAGTGGTGTCATTATTTACAAAAAATCACAAGATATTTTAATGATGCACAATCCAAACCAAATTAATGAGATGATATTATGAAGTTTACAAGAGTTCAGAATTATTGGAACAGACAAGCCCTAGTAAAGTATTCCTTCATTGTAATAATAGTTGTTTTTGTTTATCAAGCTATCAATATTCATTCTAAGCAAGTTAATGGCGCTTCCTTGCAAAATAAAGCCTTAACCAAGGCTGAAAAAACTTTAACTGAGAATGCTGTAAGGGGAAATATATTAGATAGAAATGGAAATATTCTTGCTATTGACTTGATTCAAAAAAGAGTCAATCTTGATCCCATGATTATTCAAGATGAATACATTCCACTATTAGCTGAAGCATTATTTATGCCTATAGACGAATTAAGGAGAATAATTGAAGAAAAGAGAATTAATCAGAGAAAAGAGTACATTGTCAAAGAAAACTTAGTCGTCACCGACCCAGTCCTTGAAAATATCTCTGAACTCAAAAAACTTCGGATTAAAGTGTGTAATTCAAAGTTAATTTCGCCTTCCATTAATTTATTTGAGAAAGCAAAATTGCTTGCTGGTATGAATGTAGCGTTGAAAGAAAAAGTTGAAAGAGTCAAGTGTGGTAAACAAGCTGTATCTGGAGTGGCGGTTCAATCTAGCAGGTTCCGATACTACCCCAAAACTGAATCTATTGCCCCATTATTAGGTAGAACCAATAACAATTATATTGGTGTATTTGGTATTGAAGCTGAGTTTGATCGTTATTTAGCTGGAGTGAACGGTATAAAAATAATGAAAGACAACAAATCTAACTCAAACATCTATCATCAAGCTGAAACACTTCAAGAGTTAAAGAATGGTGAAGACCTTCAGTTAACAATCGATGCAGACATTCAATTTCATGTTTATAACGCCATCAAAGAGTCCGCAGAATTTCATGAAGCGGACTCTGCTTCAGCCATTGTTTTATCTCCAAATGGAGACATACTAGCTCTGGCGAACTACCCTTCCGCAAACCCAAATGATCGCAAAAGCTTTGATGCTGAGGAATACCGTAACCGAGTCCTAGCAGACAAAATAGAGCCAGGTTCAACCATGAAACCATTCACCATGCTCCTAGCTTTAGACAAAGGCGTTATCACTGCAACAAAGGATGAATTGATTGATGTCACTGAACGAATTGGAAACCATAGACCAGACGAAAAATATACTGAGATAACTGTAAAACTAATTTTAGAAAAATCTCACAACCTTGGAACTATCAATGTCTCCGAAAGACTCGAGAATGAAGACTTTTATAATGCATGGAAGAAACTTGGCTTTGGCGAATCTCTGGGATTAATGCCAAGCATTGAAAATCCTGGAATTTTGAGACACTTTAGTACTTGGGGTTTGACGGACAAGCGCTCTGTATCCTTTGGGCATGGACCAATGAATACCAATCTAGCCCAGCTAGCCAGAGCTTACTTGGTGTTTGCAAATGAAGGCGCTCTGCCTGCACTCAAACTGATAGAAGATGGAAATATTGATACCAAGAAGCAACAAGTTTTCAGCCCAGAATCAACTAAAAGAATTACCGAAATACTCGACTCAGTTGCTTCAATGAAGGGCTCTGGTTATCGCGCTATAATAGATGGTTATGATGTTGCAGGAAAAACAGGAACTGCTGAAATGGTGATAGATGGAAAGTATAGTAAAGAGGGTCAGAAACGCACCTATTTTGTTGGCTTTTCACCGGTTATTAATCCTAAATATATCATCGCAATTCGGCTCGATTACCCTAAAAAATGTTTCGTTTATTGGGATCCAACTTTAAGAAATCGTTGTGAAGGTTCAAATTCTGCCGCTATGGCATTCAAGGTAGCTATGGAAAGAATCCTAGTCAATGATTTGGAGATTAAATCAATGTCAGAAAGTTAAGATTTTTTGTTGTACTCAGAAGACATCTTACGACGACTTATATCATCTGCAATTTTCTTCTCTTCACCACAACTTGATCAAGCTGAAAGAGGCTTTAGTTTTAATAAAGATGGAGCCCTTGATATGAGAATGGATCAAACACAATCTCTAACCGCCGCTCAATGGCTAAAAGAAAGTAGTGAGATAGAGATTGCTGACGCTATTTATCTTTATGGAGAAGAAAAAAGAAGTCGAATTATTGCTGCTACAATTAAAAAATATCAAAAAAGCAATGAGATTAAAACCACTCTTGATTTGGCTAACCTTATCTCCTCCGTTGTTCGGTCTGGAAAAAATAAACACCCCGCAACCCGTTCTTTTCAAGCAATTAGAATTGTTATTAATGACGAACTAAAACAACTCTCTGAAGCTCTTGAACAAACAATTAAAGTATTGGCAGTCAATGGTAGGCTTTCTGTGATTACCTTTCATTCAATAGAGGATCGAATTGTCAAGCAGTTTATACGTAAATATTCTCGCCCTAAAGAAGCTCCCAAAGGTCTACCAATAAGAACTAATGAAGGAAATCAGTGCTCACTTAAAGATCTAGGAAAAATAAAGCCTTCTGAACAGGAAATTAGGACTAATAGGCGATCTCGCAGCGCCATTCTTCGTTTGGCACAAAAATGCTAATATTATTAAAAAAAATATGGATTATCAATGGCTTTTTGATTGTATTGGTGATCTCAATTAGTTTGCTTTGCGTTTATTGGCATCACCAAATGTATCAGCTCCATAAAAAAGAAAATATAGTAAAAACCCAACATGAACAAATTGTTGCTATTAACAGGCAATTAAAAATGGAATATTCTGACTCAGAGTGTGCAGAGTAAACCACCAGCCTTTGAACGACAAGTAAATGAGATTAATGATTTCACCGACCCGCCACACAACGAGGTTATAACTGCAAGTGCCAGTTCAAATATGAAAGGTTTGATGTCGAAAATGATCTCTTGTGTTTTAAATTATCCTTCTTTAGTTTGTGACTCTGAATCCTCTGGGGTAATTGAAGAGAGGGCAAAAAAATTACCTAAATCTGATGTTCTTATGGAGCTTATTCATTCTGCGCAAATTGAGCCAGATATTACAAAAGAAGCTCTTATTAAGCCTTATGAAAATAAGAATATGATCTTTTCTCGGCTTAATAAACTGAGCGTAATGGA
>CABXJL010000022.1:0-20690 GCA_902512485.1 uncultured Gammaproteobacteria bacterium | reverse complement strand
GTTATTAGCAATAAAACGGATGCTTTTGGTTTAAAACGCGCCGCAAAAGTAGGCATTCCTTGTGAAGCTTTAGATGAAACATTGTTTGACTCAAAACTTGATTTTGACCAAGAAATCATGAAAGTCATCGATAATTACCAACCAGAAGTGATTATTTTAGCGGGTTACATGAGAATTCTTTCTGTTGATTTTATTTCAAAATACTTCGGCAAAATACTTAATATACACCCCTCACTACTACCAAAATTTCCAGGACTCAATACACATCAAAGAGCTATTGATGCTTTTGAAAAGAAGCACGGTGCGAGTGTACATTTTGTAACAGAAGAGCTTGATGGCGGACCTGTGATTGCACAAGAATTTGTGAATATTGATTCTACAGATAATGCGCAAACCCTTGCAAAAAAAGTCCTTGATAAAGAGCATGACCTATACCCAAAAACCATTCACTGGTATACTCAAGGCAGACTAAAGCTTATAGACAAAAACACAGCTACGCTAGATAAAAAGACACTATGAAAAAGACTTTCACGCTTATTTTAAGTTTGTTCATTACACTTCAATGCTATGCACTTAGTTCTTATACGGGAGAATATAAGCTCTATGCAAAAACTAAACTAGGTAGTATGCATATTGGTGCTGCTCAATTTATGTTGGATGTAGATGGCAATAAATATATCTACACAACTGAGGCGCGCACTTCTTCGTTGTTAAAGGCTTTATACGATTACTCTAGATCAGAGCAAAGCATTGGCGAAGAGATAGATGGTGAGTTGATAAGTACTCATTTTACTGTTGTGGAAAGGATAAAGGATGAGGTAAGAAAAGACTATGAATTTACAATCATTGATAGAAATTCCGTCATTTCTAGTACTGGAAAAAAATGGACGATTGATCCGGGAAACCTTGTTGATCAGCTAAGTGTATACCTAGCACTTTCAATTGACATTCAAAAAAATCCTGGCCAAGTAGAATTCATTTACCAAGTCGCAGACGAAGATGGAGTTGAGTATCAAAAATTTTTACTTGAGGGATATCAAACTGTTTCTATTAAAGAAAAAGAGATAGAAACTATTGTAATTATTTGTCCAGAATTGGAATTAACACTTAACCTTTCTATAGAGCATAATCTCCAACCCGTACTCATTCATAAAATTAACGGAAATAGTGAATTTAAACTGGTATTAAAAGAGTTTAAAAAACCCACTTAAAGGTGTTTTTTTAGGAATTTTCCAGTAAAAGAGTTTGGTGATTGGGAAATCATCTCTGGTGTTCCAAATGCAATAATTTCACCACCTTTATCGCCACCTTCGGGTCCAAGATCTATAACCCAGTCGGCTGTCTTTATGACGTCAAGATTGTGTTCAATGATAACAATTGTATTATTACGATCTCTGAGTCGAGCAATAACTAAAAGTAGTTGTTTGATATCGTGGAAGTGAAGACCACTGGTGGGCTCATCCAAAATATATAGTGTTTGCCCGGTATCAGATTTAGAGAGCTCTTTGGAAAGTTTCACGCGCTGAGCCTCTCCACCAGACAATGTTGTCGCATTCTGTCCAAGTGTGATGTAAGATAATCCAACATCCAACAAGGTTTGAAGTTTTTTTGTAATTTTGGGTATAGCATGAAAAAATTCTAGAGCATCTTCTACCGTCATCTCCAAAATCTCAGCGATAGTTTTGCCCTTGTATTGTATCTCTAGAGTTTCACGGTTATATCTGTGACCACTACAAACATCACAAGAAACATAAATATCGGGCAAAAAATGCATCTCTACCTTAATGAGACCATCGCCTTTACAAGCCTCACATCGACCACCTTTGACATTAAAGCTAAAGCGACCCGATCTATAACCACGAGAACGTGATTCAAGTGTCTGAGAAAATAGATCACGAATCAAACTAAAAACACCTGTATAAGTAGCCGGATTAGATCTCGGAGTGCGACCAATAGGACTTTGATCAATGTTCACCACTTTATCAAAGAAGTGCATTCCATCAAACCCTCTGAATGGAGCTACCTCAACTTGACTACGGTTCAAAATTTTTGCAGCTAACTGATGAAGGGTGTTTTTAATTAAGGTAGATTTTCCTGAACCTGAAACCCCGGTTACACAAGTCAATAAGCCTACTGGAATCGCCAAATCAACATCCTTCAAATTGTTTCCGCTTGCACCTTGTATTTTTAACCATTCATTGGCATGTTTTCTTTTATTAGGCACGTTGATTATTTGGCGGCCACTTAAATAGTCTCCCGTTAGAGACTTGGTACTAGCGATTACTTCTTCCGGATGCCCAATAGCAACAATTTCTCCGCCATGAATCCCAGCGCCAGGACCTATATCAACAATATAATCTGCTTGCCTAATTGCTTCCTCATCGTGTTCTACAACTATTACTGTATTGCCTAAATCCCTTAGATAAGTTAGTGTGTCTAATAATTTTTGGTTATCGCGCTGATGAAGACCTATGGAAGGCTCATCTAAAACATACAAGACACCTATTAGACCAGCTCCAATCTGAGAGGCTAGTCGAATGCGTTGTGCTTCGCCTCCAGAAAGAGTGTTGGATTTTCTCTCCAAGCTAAGATAATCTAGTCCGACATTAATCAAAAAATGTAAACGTTGTGAGATTTCTTTGAGAATCTTACTGGCAATTTGACCACGCTTTCCATCAAGTTCAATACAATCAAAAAAATCATATATCTGATCGATTGAAAGTCTAGTTAAATCTGAGAGATTCTTATTTTGGATAAATACATTTCTTGCTGCTTTATTGAGCCTGTCACCATGGCAACTTGCACAAGGTTTGCTAATAACATATCTGGATAAGTCTTCTCTAACAGAGCGTATATCGCTTTCCTCATAGCGACGAATCATCCTTGGAATGATTCCCTCAAAAGGCTTTTTCTTGTTTGACCAACCCCTCCTACCTTTTATTTTGGAAAAATCAATTGATTGTTCTCCACTACCATAAAGAATGATATTTTTATGTTCATCTGTTAATTCATTAAAAGGTTGCTTAATACTAAAATTGTAAAAGTCACCTACTAATCCCAACATTTGATAAAAGTAAGCATTATTTTTACTCCAACCATATATTGCACCATCCTCTAAACTAAGTTCAGGATTAGCTACCACTTTTTCTTCATCAAAAACATCTTTAACTCCCAGACCATCGCATGTTCCACATGCACCTACAGGATTATTAAATGAAAAGAGTCTAGGCTCTAATTCATCTAAAGAGTAACCGCAATGTACACAGGAAAATTTTGCAGAAAAAGTCATCTCTTCCCAGACAGAATCAGTATCCATGGGAATCACTTTTGCAATACCTGAACTCATATTTAGTGTGGTTTCTAAAGACTCTGACAATCTTGAAGTAATGTCTTGGCGAACCTTTAATCGGTCAACAACAATCTCTATTGTGTGACGCTTGTTGCCATCAAGTTCAGTTAATTCCTCAAGATATACAATTTGGCTATCAACTCTTGCTCTCAGAAAGCCCTGATGTGAAAGCTCTTGCAACAACTTTTGATGACCACCTTTACGATTTTTCACTATAGGAGCTAAAATCATAATTTTGTCACCTTCCGGCAAGATGAGTATCTCATCCACCATCTGTGAAATAGTTTGAGACTCTAAAGCAGTTTTGTGTTCTGGACATCTTGGCGTCCCTACCCTAGCAAATAGTAATCTTAAATAATCGTAAATTTCTGTGATAGTTCCAACAGTGGATCGCGGATTATGAGAAGTAGCCTTTTGCTCAATCGAAATAGCTGGAGATAGTCCTTCTATATGATCGACATCTGGTTTTTCCATTAACGATAGAAATTGTCTGGCATAAGCTGACAATGACTCGACATAACGACGTTGGCCTTCAGCATAGATTGTATCAAAAGCTAATGATGATTTGCCGGACCCAGAAAGTCCCGTAATGACTACAAGTTTATTTCTAGGAAGATTGACATCAATATTCTTTAAATTATGAACTTTGGCGCCACGTATCCTTATTGCATCCATAAACTCAGTTATTTTATGAGGGACAAAGGGTTCATTATACGCACGCCTTGTGTAAAATCACTATTTTGTTAGTTGCTAGATTAATGAGTAGATAATGGAGATTAACAATGATCAATGAAATTCATAATGATGCTAATGACCGTATGAATAAGACCCTAGCTTCACTGGAGGGTGACTTTAGCAAAATTCGAGCTGGTAGAGCACACCCTTCACTTCTTGAACAAATTCACGTTGAATATTATGGCACTATAGTACCCATCTCTCAAGTATCAAATATAACTACAGAAGACTCGAGAACACTAAAAGTTACGCCATGGGAAAAAGATATGGTTGGGCCAATTGAAAAGGCGGTAATGACTTCTGATTTAGGACTAAATCCAAACTCAATGGGTCAAGTTATTCGTATTCCCCTTCCACCACTCACAGAAGAGCGACGAAAAGAATTAGTACGCGTAGTTCGAGATGAGGCAGAACATGCAAGGGTAGCTGTTAGAAATATTCGTAGAGATGCTATATCAGATTACAGGGAACTACTTAAAGAAAAAGAAATATCAGAGGATGAAACCCATCGAGCTGAAGAAAATATTCAAAAAATTACTGACGAACACATTGGCTTGATTGATAAATCTCTCAGTGATAAGGAAAACTCATTACTAGAAATATAGGTATTAATTTTTTGCAAGCAATGTTAATTGCCTAATGAACCAACACAGGTAATATATTTATCCCATCTATTTGCAGTGAATTCTGTTCCGTACTTAACCTGTGGACCTACATTACCCAAATAACCACCTGCTAATGCTTTTTTAAACAGTGCAATATTACTGTCTGACAAATTCAAAGTATCTTTACAAAATTCATGAATTGCAACGGTTACTATTTCTCCAGATATTGCTCCAATAAATTTTTCTTCTTCTAGTTTAGCAGTGGCTTGTGCTATAAGTTCTTCTACAAGATGAGTTTTGAAATCATCCGGTTCTACAACTTCTTCGAGTTGTCTTACTAAATCTTCCTTAATTTTGGCAACCCTGACATCATAAGCAACTTTAGCCTGATAAGCAGCAGTAGATGCAGCGGCAGCGGCTCTCTCTTTGGCAAGCTTCTTCTGGAAGGCTTCAAGAGCAGCCTGTCTAGCCAGCTCTTCTTCAACTTCAGCCATCATTTCTGCAGCGGCTATCTCTGCAGCTTCTCGAGCAAGCTCGGCTTCTTCAGCTGATTTCTTTGGCGTAAATATCATCTGTTGAGGTTCTTCTTCAATAGAAACTATTAATTCGGAACAAGGGATGGATAAATCAAGAATAAACTCTTTAACGATTGCAATTCCAGAAGAAGACCCTTCTATTGTTTCATTTAATAAAAAAGTTTCAAAACCCGTATTAGCATCTTGATGATAAGTTAATTTTTGCGTTTCAACATCATAAGAATCTACAATTGCTTGCACACCACTAGAGCTGGTAATAATCTCTCCTTCAATAAAAAAGCCACCCTCAGATATGATCATTAATGAAGATATTGAGCTAACTTCAAATGAATTAATATCTGATTGATCAGAACAAGGTTTATATTCTTCTATCAATACCTCATCTAATGATTCCATCAATAGTGAGTCGCTTTCATTGCCGCCAGCATGAACGGTGATAGATATAAAGAATAAAAAAAGGAATTTGATTAAATTATGAACTAAATAATTTTTCATAAATTCATTATAAATAAAAAACCCAGAGCAAGCTCTGGGCTTTATTATTTGTTAAGTTTTTCTACGCTTCCATTCGATATGAAGGAAGACTTATTAACAATATTAGTGATCCTCTACCTTAAAAGGGATTTTTATAACCCAATGCACCAATACAGCTTGCATAGTCATCCCATCTGCTTGCTGAAAATTCTGTTCCAGCAGTAATTTGAGGACCTACGTTAAACAAATTACCAGCTTCCAATGATGTTTTAAAAAGTGCAATATTACTATCAGATAAACTTAGTGCAGCTTTGCATTCTGC
Source organism: uncultured Gammaproteobacteria bacterium (assembly GCA_902512485.1). Taxonomy (GTDB): domain Bacteria; phylum Pseudomonadota; class Gammaproteobacteria; order PS1; family Pseudothioglobaceae; genus Pseudothioglobus. The sequence continues at coordinate 14,669 of CABXJL010000022.1, read as the reverse complement.
ATAACGAGCCAGTTCAGCTTTAAAGGCAGCTAGCTCTGCAGCAGCGGCTTCGGCAGCGGCTTGTTTTGCAGCAAGTATAGCTGCTCGTTTAGCTTGATTTTCCTTGATAATCTGATCTTGTTGCACTCTGGCTTGATAAATTGCAGTTGCTTTTGCGGAAGCGGCTTTCTCTGCTTCTAGTTTTGCTAAGAATTCAGCCAGTTTCTGAGCACGCTCCTCTTCGATTATTTCTGCCATCATTAGCTTAGCTTGATAAGCAGCAGTTGATCTAGCTGCAGCGGCTTTTTCATCAGCAAGTTTTTGCTGAAATGCTGCAAGAGCAGCTTGATTAGCAAGGTCTGCTTCTAGTTGGGCTTCAAACTCAGCGAGCTCTCTATCTAAAGCATCAGAAGCAAGGTCTGCTTCTAGTTGAGCTTCAAAGGCAGCTAGGTCTTTATCTAAGTTTTCATAATACTCTTCATCACGATCATCTCCGCCAGCAAAGACGCTAAATGCCATTACGAAGATAGTAAAGAATTTGATTGATTGATTTATCACACTAACCTCCAAAAAGTTATAAAGAAGTTTTTTTTATTTATTCACTTATTTTATACTAGATATATTTTTCAGATTAATGTAATTAGTGAATTTCTTTCTTGATGATTTATCGACTTTTTTTGATGATTCTTTACTTAATAAAATCTCAAAAAAATGCCTAGAAATTAGCAATCAGTCCTATCAAGTCAATAATGGTAATATCCCTAAATGGTCCCAAGCCATTGAAACTATTGACGCCTTCCCTAAAGGTAAACTCGCTCTAAAGAAACCCTATATCAGTATTAATCACGATAGTATTGACAATGAATTATTAATGGCAGAACTCCGAAAACTTATACCGTGGAGAAAGGGTCCTTTTATGATTAATGACCTTGTGCTAGTAAGTGAATGGGATGGAGATATGAAATGGCAACGCATAAGCAAACACATTAAGCCCCTAGAAAACAAACGTGTGTTAGATGTTGGAGCAGGAAACGGCTACTTTACTATCAGGATGGCTATGGAAGGAGCAAAGCGGGCGCTAGGTATTGAACCTTTTTTGCTATTCAACTACCAATTTAGAGCTATCAAATCAATGATTAAATCTCCACTGAATGCTTTATTACTTCCAGTAAAGCTAGAAGAAATGCCAAAAATAGCTATTTTCGATACGGTATTTTCTATGGGTGTTTTGTATCACCAAAGAGACCATATGGCTCACTTGTCACAATTACATGAATTAATGGTTGCAGACGCTGAACTTGTTTTAGAAACGCTTGTAGTGGAAGGTCCAGAGAATTTCGTGCTAGTCCCTAAAGGTCGTTACGCGCAAATGCGAAATGTTTACTCCATACCAAGCATTAAAACCCTTGAATCTTGGTTGAACGATGCAAACTTCAAAAATATAAGAGTTGTTGATGTTTCTAAAACTAAAACAGCTGAACAACGAAAAACCCCCTGGATTGGGGAAAATGGAGCTTCCTTAGAAGATTTTCTTGATCCAGATGATGACTCTCTTACGATTGAAGGTTACCCAGCACCTAAGAGAGCAATTGTCATTTGTGAACGCTAAATTAATGAAGATCTAAGTGGTTGGGGTTGGCGTATAATTTCCTTTTGATTTTGAGGTATGCTATGATTTATCGCATATTGCTGGGCTTAACTTTTCTCTTAAGCCTTAATAATGTTGGCGCTCAGTCAACACCCAATGTTGTCATCAGTATTAATCCGATTCATAGTATCGTAAGCGCCCTTATGGAAGGTGTTTCAAGTCCTCAATTGCTCTTAGAATCTAGCGACTCTGCACATACTTTTCACCTTAAACCTTCTCAATTAAGCCTATTGTCAAATGCAGATCTTGTCATAACGATTGGTGATGATTTTGAAACGGGTCTCAAAAAAACTCTTGGAAATATCAAAGATGGATCTCATGTTATCGTGAGTGAGATAAATGACCTTAATCTTTATGATTTTAGAGATGTAGATATAGATGAAATAAACAAAGATGAACATGAAGAACATGAAGAACATGAAGAACATGAAGAACATGAAGAACATGAAGAACATGAAGAATAAGAAGAACATGAAGAACATGAAGAACATGAAGAACATGAAGAACATGAAGAACATACTGATCTTGATTTACATCTCTGGCTAGACATTTTTAATATGCAAAAAACTGCGCAATATATTAGCGAACAGTTAATAAAAATAGACCCCATTAATAAAAATACTTATGAAATTAATCTTGTAAAAATTCATTCAAGACTAAACAAATTGAAATCTGAACTTCAACATAAATTAGCGCCTTTCAGTTCAAAAAATTTCGCAATATATTCAGACACATTACAATACTTTGAGAAAAGTTTTCATTTGCAAAAACCTGTCGTCATAACGCCCTACCATGGGGCTCGACTTAGTATTCATAGAACTCTGGAAGCTAGAAAAAAAATGAAAGATTTGAAAATTAAATGTCTACTTTATGGTCCCGACAACACTTCTAAAAAGGTGAACGTTTTGTCAGAAGGCTTGCCAATAAAAGCAGTCAATATTGACATCCTGGGTGCTAAACTTGATGCAGGTTCAGATCAATATTTTAATTTAATGGAAGGACTCTCAAGTCAACTGGTCGAATGTCTAGGGTAAGGACAACATTTAATAAGGCGTCATCCAAATACGATGACAGCGCTTTTCTACAAAGCGAGATTTCACATCGCCTCGCAGAAAAATTGAATGTTATCTCAATTGATCCAAAAACAATAATTGATCTGGGCTCTGGAACTGGATTCCTAAGCGAAAAAGCAGTTAAAGCTTTTCCTAACGCTACATTAATCTGTATCGATTTCGCACAACAGTCTTTGTTATCCAATGTTCATGACTTAAAGGTTTGTGCTAATGCTTACCAATTACCTTTCACCGATAACAGTATTGACTTTACTGTCTCCAATTTGATGATGCAGTGGTGCCCTGACCTGAAAACACTTTTAGATGAATGCTTTAGAGTTCTTAAACCCGAAGGCTTATTCCTTTTTTCAACGTTTGGTCCAGATACCCTTAAAGAGTTAAAGCGTAGCTGGTCTGTTGTCGATAGCAATCCACATGTCAATGAGTTTACTGATATGCATGACATTGGCGATCAAATGCTGCAATCGGGCTTTCAAAGCCCAGTAATGGAAATGGAAAGGTTAACACTGACCTATGACAAAGTTATCGATTTAATGCATGATTTAAAAGGTATCGGCGCTCAAACCGTACACAACCGTTCAAAGTCTTTAACCGGTAAAACAAAATTTAATAAGATGATTGAAATGTATGAAAGTTATCGAAAGAACGACAAGTTGCCTGCAACCTATGAAGTTATTTATGGACATGCTTGGAAACATGAAAAGCACTTCGGAAAAATCTCTATAGATAACTAACTATGTTATTTTCGTACTCGTCTTTAATAAATTTCCGACCCTGACGACACAATCTTGATCTGAAAGCAGGATTGCGTTTTGACCAAAAAATGCGCCATAACTTTCAGAACTAAACTTCAGTGAAGTGAGAGTTGCAAGAGGCTCTTTGAAGTCTATGATTTCTCCGCTATCTTGATTGATTGTTGTTATTTTGCAGCGCTTGCATGGCTTCCTCAAACCAAACTCATAGTGATCGTCTTGGGAAATCAGATCAAGAGATGTTTGGTTCTCAATACTGGTTATATCGCTTATAACTATGTTAGGTCTAAAGCGAGCCATTGTAACCTCTTGCTTGCCATTTTCTCTGAGACCCTTATTTAACTTCTTCAACGAATCCCAGGTAGTTATGAGGTAGGGAAATTGATCGGAAAATGAACTCTCGGCTTCACGACCGTGAAGATATTTTGCTGGCACTGGACGTTTTCTATCGGAACAAAACCTCACCAGCCTCAACGTTTTTCCTTGCCAAAATCCGAGCTCATCGGTTAACCAATATGAGGCAGCCTCTCCTTCGTCATATGCATCACAAATATCGTCCCAAACAGACACCTGAACTGACTCTTCTCTTTTAGCATTGAGATCAATATTGAGTTCGTTACCTTTTGATGAGCGTAGCAATAAGAAATCTTTAGAAATGCTCACAGTTATGGTCGCCATTACTTCAATTTGGCGCTGCGTTAGGAACTGATAATCGCTATCTGTAATCATCCACTCGCGATCATACTTGAAGCCTCGCAAGCCAGTTTCTGCCTCCTTTAGCGGAATACCTTTGAGTGATTTGACGGGATAAATATATATGTCTGTAACTTGAATCATAAGCAACAAATAGACAAACTTATTGTTTCAATTTGTAACCTGACTTAAAAATCCAAGCCACAACACCGATACATGCACTCAAGAAAACAATTACCATCAGTAGGCTTATGCCTACACTAACATCGGAAATCTCAAAAAAACTCCAGCGGAAACCGCTGACTAAATAAAGCACTGGATTAAATAAGGTCACTTTTTGCCATAAAGGTGGCAGCATACTTATAGAGTAAAAGCTGCCCCCCAAAAAAACTAAAGGGGTAATAATCAGTAATGGCACGATTTGCAGTTTTTCAAAGTTTTCGGCCCAAAGTCCGATAATAAAACCAAACAGACTAAAAGCCACACAGGTCAATATAAGGAATGCCAACATCCAAAACGGGTGCGCCACGTTGAGGTCGACAAAAAAGCTCGCCGTAATTAGAATAATAGCTGCCAAAAACAAAGACTTACTTGCAGCCGCTCCGACAAATCCTATTAAGGCCTCATAAAACGAGATCGGTGCAGAAAGAATTTCATAGATAGTACCCGTAAATTTTGGAAAAAAGATTCCAAATGATGCGTTAGCAATGCTCTGAGTTAAGACTGAAAGCATCGTCAGACCGGGAATAATGAAAAGCCCATACGATACGCCATCAACGTCAGATATCCGGGATCCGATTGCAGCACCAAAGACAACAAAATACAAGGCCGTTGAAAGTATCGGTGAAGCAACACTCTGGAAAAGTGTTTGCCAGAAACGTAACATTTCATGCAAATAAATTACTTTTATCGCTCTAAAATTCATCATTTTATTTTCACCAAATCTACAAAGATATCTTCTAATGAGCTCTGATTAATTTTAATATCCTTAAGCACTAACTCGGAGTCTGAAACTTCTTTGAGTAACTCTTGAATACCACTCCCTTCATTTTTTGCGTCATAAGTGTAGCTAATATTCAAGCCATCATCCGTTAACTCCACATTATGCTTATGAAGTGTATGAGGAATTTCTTTGGCCTCCTCCCTTAACTCGATGACGAGTTGTTTTTTGCCAAATTTTTCCATTAACAGCTCCTTTTTCTCAACCACTAGGAGCTCGCCATCATTAATCACTCCGACTCTCTCAGCAATTTCCTCTGCCTCTTCTATATAGTGCGTTGTAAGAATAATGGTTACGCCTTTGTCTTTCAGCTGACGAACAATCTTCCACATATCTTTTCTGAGTTCAACATCAACCCCCGCTGTCGGTTCATCTAAAAATAATATTTGAGGTTCATGAGAAAGTGCCTTGGCAATCAGAACACGTCTTTTCATCCCTCCAGACAACGCTCGAACTTCAGTGTCCTTTTTATCATCAAGAGAGAGATCTTTGAGTAGTTGATTTATATAGTCATCATCCTGTTTACAGCCAAATAATCCCCTACTAAAACTTACCGTCTGAAATACCTGTTCAAAAGCACCAAGAGTGAGCTCTTGAGGAACTAGACCAATCATTTGTCTTGTCTTTCTAAAATCAGTGATGATGTCATTGCCATCAACAGTGACAGTTCCCAAGGTTGGTGAAACGATACCGCAGATTGTCGAAATTAAGGTCGTTTTCCCTGCACCATTTGGACCCAACAATGCCAAAATCTCACCTTTTTTAATATCCAAATTGATGTTTTTTAAGGCTTCAAAACCTGAGTTATAGGTTTTTGAAAGGTCTTTGATGGAAACAATTGAACTCATTAAATGTAATTATTTAAATAAAAAAATAGAGCTCATTGTACTCAGTTATTTTATAGCTAATAAGTTATTAATAAAATTAGTTATAGAAGACGAGCACCGTTCTCAACAGGCATATCAGGTTCTGCCAAAACTACAAATTTATCTTGGTTATAGAAACCTAAAACCAAACATTCACTCATAATTGGACCGACTTGCTTGGGATGAAAGTTCACCACCCCCATGACCTGTTTATTCTCAAGCTGTTCTTTTGTATACAGATTTGTGATTTGAGCGCTAGACTTTTTTATACCGACCTCTGAACCAAAATCAACGTGCAGGATATAAGCTGGGCTTCTAGCCTCAGGAAAATCTTCAGCTTTGATTATCGTGCCAACCCTTATATCAACTTTTTCAAAATCTTCCCAAGTAATTTTCATATCATTCCCGTTTTTTATGTTTCGAGTAGATCGCCGATAGCTCTCTCAAGTGCAGCCTCAAAACCAGAATCGTTTCCTGGGTTAGCTGCACAGTGCCCAAATGGAGAATCAAATGGACGAAGTTCAGCATTCAATATATAACTCGCCTCAATTTCGTTATCTTCAGGTGGAAAATAGAGGTCTTGAGTGCAAGGCATCAAGATAGTTCTTGCCTGAATTGACTTCAATGCCATCTCAAAATCACCATTATAAAGAGGACCAACACTAATATCACTTGCCTGCCATGTTGCAAGTTTAGCCAAGAGGTTGTTGGCATCCCAGTTCTCAACATGGTCATTTTCCCAATCAATCAGCAAGTCCTCCATAGTTTCATAACCTATTTCTTGAAACAAAGAGTCACGATAAAAGGTTTGAGAAAAAGCCCAGCCCGCATAGACTCTTGCAAAAGCCTTAAGTCCATTAACTGGAGGTGAGTCATAATCGCCTTTATTCCAATTTTGGTCTGCACAAAGCGCCGCTCTAACACCTTCAAGAAAGACGTAGTTATGCGTTGATGTTTTTGCCGAAGCACAGAAAGGCAAAATAGCATCGACGAAATCTGGATATTGCGCAGCCCACTGATATGCCTGACAGCCAGCCATTGACCAACCTGTGACAAGAGCAATTCTATATATTCCTAGGTGTTCGGTAAGTAACTTATACTGACAGGCAATGTTATCCCAAAGTGATATGTGTGGGAACCTAGGACCATCCTGAGGAGCTGGCGTATTGCTAGGTGATGAGGAAAAACCATTACCAAACATGTTAATAGAAACAACAAAATGTTTCTCTGGATCAATTGCTCTACCAATACCAAAAAAGCCCTCATTTCTTTGATGAGAGCCGGTATAAAAAGTTGGCAATACAACTACATTGTCTCTACTTTTATTTAAATTGCCGTAGGTTTTATAAATTAAGAAAGCTGAATCAAGCTTCTCACCTGACAATAGTGAAACAGTGTCTAATTCATACTTCTCATAATCCATTACAGTGTCATATCTTTAGTCTTAATTTGTTTGTTGATTCGGCTTCTGAAGAATAACTAGCAATCCAAAGTATTATCAAGTTCCCATTTTGTTAAATGTGAAGTGTAATCATCCCATTGGTTTTTCTTTAATTTTACAAAAGCCTCAACCAGTTCGCTTCCCAATCTCTCTCTCAAAACATCACTACCCTCAAAAAGACGAATCGCGTCAAGTAAATTATGAGGCAACTGCTTGTAACCCTTTATATCTTCGCCCAGTTCATACATATTAATGTCTAGAGGATCACCCGGGTCGCGGTTGCCTTCAATCCCATCAAGACCGCAGGCAAGGATGCCTGCTTGCATCAAATAGGGATTAGCTGCTCCGTCCATCAATCTTAATTCAAAGCGCCCTGCTTCAGGTACCCTAATCATATGAGTACGGTTATTGCCACCATAGGTTATAGAGTCAGGAGACCAGGTAGCACCGGAAAGTGTCCGAGGCGCGTTGATACGCTTATAGCTATTGATTGCAGGATTGAAGATTGCAGCCAAACAATCAGCACTATGCATAATGCCACCAAGAAATTGATAAGCCAAAGGTGACAATCCTAGTTCACGGGAATCATTGTTCCCATCAAATAAGTTTTGAGTGCCACTTAAATTCCAGAGTGAGATATGTGAATGACAACCATTGCCAGTCAAATTAGAGAAAGGTTTCGGCATAAAGGTGGCTCTCATTCCATGAAGTTCTGCTATTGACTTGACCATAAATTTGAAAAAGACATGACGGTCAGCTGTTTTCAATGCGTCATCAAAGTCCCAGTTCATTTCAAACTGACCGTTGGCATCTTCATGGTCATTCTGATAAGGACCCCAACCAAGTTCAATCATGGCATCACAAATCTGACTGATGACAGGATACTGTCGCATTAAAGCTTGCTGGTCATAGCAAGGTTTACTTTGTTGATCCTTAGTATCGGCAATACCTGTACCATCACTATTGATCAGGTGATATTCACACTCAACTCCCGTCTTCATCCGAAAACCAAGCTTTTCAGCTTGCTCCAACTGCCTTTTTAGCGCAACTCTTGGAGAAGCTTCAACTGGCTTGCCATCCATCCACAGATCAGAAGCTAGCCAACCAACTTCGGGCTTCCAGGGAAGCTGAATAAAGCTTTCAGGGTCTGGAATAGCAAACATATCAGGATGTGCAGGAGTCATATCCAGCCAGGCTGCAAAACCAGCAAAACCAGCACCATCTTTTTGCATACCATCGATGGCCCTTGTAGGTACTAATTTTGAGCGCAGGTTGCCGAACAAGTCGACAAAACTAATCAAAAAATATTCGATACCGCGTTTCTTGGCAATATTTGAAAGATTGATAGACATATTGAAATCCTCATAAATTTATTTTTACAATTGAAACTACTGTTTTAAGGTTGAGTCAAGTGTATTTATCAATATACACTTGATTAAATCAAAACTATTCTAATTTAGTAAAGCCTTAAATACTCAGTTACTTCCCAGTCGCTAACGGCCTGGTGATAACGGTCCCATTCATCCATCTTGTAGGCAAAAAATTGGTTTAGCATTGATTCACCTAAAACCTCTTTTGCAAAATCATCGTGCTGAAGTTTCTCAATGGCCTCTAGAAGGTTTCGAGGTAGAGATTTAATTTTAGAGGCTTTTATTTCTTCAGGACTTAAGGTGTAAAGATTGACATTTAACGGCTTACCTGGATCAATCTTATTTTTAATTCCATCTATAGATGCAGCAGTAGTCAAAGCCAAAGATAAGTATGGATTCATACACATATCGGCAGCACGGTTCTCTATACAAAAGCGATTTTGTGGAAGTCGCAGCATACATGAACGGTTATTATCTCCATATGCCATTTGAGTTGGGGCCCAAGTGTGCACTCCACCTTCAAATCCTCCCACTACAGGAACCAATCCATTGTAAGAATTAACCGTGGAACATGCCACGGCTGTAATTTCTGATCCATGCTTAATCAAACCAGCTACTGCATGGTAGGCCGCATCCGAAAACTTGCCATTTTTACCCTCGAATATATTTTTACTGTTCGCAGTACTCGTTAAACTGAAATTAATGTGGGCACCAGAACGCCAATCTCCAATTGTTGGTTTCGGCATAAAAGTAATAAACATGCCGTGATTTTTTGCAATCTCTTTGAGTAAAACCCTTAAAAATACCAAACGATCGGCCATTTGAAGTACGTTTGTATAAGTAAAGTCGAGTTCAAACTGAGAATATGCACCCTCACAAACTACATCCTTCAACCCCCAATCTAATTCATTAAGAGTATCAATCATGTCTCCCAAAAATTCCATAGAGTCAATGCTGTATTCCACGTCATATCCAAAGGCTTGGCGGCGTGGTCGAACACCTTCACCAGGCAAAGGGTCGTCATCAATAGCCTTGACAGGTTGACCGTTTTCCCAACGCATTGCTATAAATTCGGGTTCGATACCACAAAAAGCTCTATATCCAGCATCCTCAGCATTCTTCACAGCTCTTTTTAGTGCTTGACGGGGACACAAATTGTAAGGTTTATCCTCCCACCATAAATCAGAAAAAACCCAGGCACAGGTTTTGTCCCAAGGGCAGATCATCAAACTATCAAGATCTGGGACAGGAATCTGATCAGAGTCATTTGGTCCTAATTCTGGAACGAAAGAAACGGAATGAACAGCAAATTGAGGGCCTTTTCCAGCGCACAATAACTCAAACTCAGAGATGGGAATAGGTTTAGTTTTAGGAATGCCTAGAAGGTCTATCCAGCATGAAAGAATATACTTAACACCCGCCTTTTCAAGTTTCGCTTTTGCTTCATTAACTCGCTTTTTATCTGGAAGCGCCTCTGACATTAAAGTTGGATATATGTTTGCCATTATTGACTCCTTTTGAGGTATAGTTTGTTGAAAAAAATCACTATACCATATTATGACTGATTATTTTATTTTGATAATATCAAGAGATCTTTACTGATGAAAGATACTAAAAGTCAAAATGGAACTGATTTGAAAGGTTTTGTTGGTCATAGTGTGACACTTTCAAACGAGATAGATGATGAAATAACAAGAATTGGCCGAGGAACGCCAGCTGGAGAATATCTGAGGCGCTATTGGCAACCAGTATTTATTTCTTCTGATTTATCAGAACTCCCTGTTGCAATAAAAATACTTGGAGAAGAACTTGTCTTGTTTCGAGATAAAAGTGCTCAGTTAGGACTAGTTCACAAACACTGTCCACATAGACAGGCCTCTCTAGAATTTGGAATTTGTCGTGAACATGGCATTCAATGCTGCTACCACGGCTGGCACTTTGATGTCGATGGCACATTAATCGAAGTTCCTGGTCAGCCAACCGCAACCGCAGATATGATAAAAAATAAGGTGCGTCTAGGCGCTTATCCTACTTTCGAATTTAAGGGACTTATCTTTGCATATTTAGGCCCAATTGATGAAAAGCCAGAATTTCCAATCTATGACAGTCTCGCATTTGAAGATATGGAACTGGTTCCTTACAAAGCGCCATTTAACTGTAACTGGCTTCAAGTACTCGATGCTATTGTTGATCCTATTCATACCGCCTTTCTTCACTCCAATATGAGTCGTCAACAATTTTCGGAGGGTTTTGGAGAGGTAGGCCAGATGGACTTCTTCGAGCGAGATAACTGGATATTGGGCTGCAACACTCGCAGAGTTGGTGACAACGTTTGGTTTCGAATCAATGAACTTGTATTACCAAATTTCACTCAGGCAGGAGCAGCCTTCAGAGTTGATGGCACAAAACAAATCTATTATGGACGAAGCTCTTTCAGTCGTTGGGTAGTACCAATTAATGATGAAACAACCATCTGTTATGCTTGGGCTAATTTTGGTAAACGTGGTGATCCGCAATCATATAACACGCCAGAAGGTCCAGAGCTAATTGAACAGGGCGAGGTTTTCGATCGACCATATGAAGAACGACAGAAATTCCCTGCAGATAGAGAGGCTTGTGAAGGCATGGGTGCCATTAACATTCACAAGAACGAACAACTAGTAAAAAGCGACCGCGGTGTTGCTATGATGCGTCAACGAATAAGGAGGCAAATTAGAACCGTAGTTGCCGGCAATCAACCCTACCTTGCCTCACAAATTGCGGGAATGCCGATCCCGACTTATGGTGGTGACTCTGTTCTTTCAATCCCTAAAAATGAAGAAGGTGATGATACGTCTTTACTCAGCAAACTTGCACACGAGTTTGTTGACATTCAGTTTCAGGTTGATGGCAAATCGGAACAACAAAGAATTAAAATTGTAACTGCAGGGTTGAAGGAAATGCAGTCCAAGTATAATTTAAAGATTAAATAAAACAAATAAGGTAGGTATTGATAGCATGCTAGAAGAGAGAAAAATAAAAGTGCATTTCAAGAGTAATCATGCAAACCCTAAGTCCTTTCCTCCGACAATAGAAGGGGAATCTGTTTTCGCTCTTACGGAAGCAAGATTTAACGATGCTCTTGAAAATTACCCCGACTTGAAAGGAAAAATTGAGCCAGTATTTGACTGGGATTTGGATAACTTTTATGAATCAATGAAAACGGCAGAGGTGCTTGTATGTTGGGATTTTCCTACCAATAACCTTGCCGAAATAGCGCCTAACCTTCGTTGGATTCATATCACTGGTGCTGGTGTTGAGCACCTCTGTCCGATGGATTGGCTTCCTAATAACATTTCTGTTGTCAATAATCGAGGTGTGCATTCAGCAAAAGCGGGGGAATTTGGTTTGATGAGTGTGCTTATGCTTCACACTCATATGCCACAGATTATCGCAAATCAACATAACAACTACTGGGAATCACTTTACTCTACTCCCATAAAGGGCAAAACTTTGTTGGTTATTGGCGTTGGAGATATTGGTTACTCTGTGGTAAAAAAATGCAAAGCACTTGGAATGAATGTTATTGGTGTCAGTCGCCATGGAAAAACTTTAGAAGATGTTGATGAAATGGTATCCACTGATCAATTGGACACAGTATTACCAAAAGCAGATTATATTTTTATGGCTATCCCAAATACCACTGAAACTAATAACTTATTGGATGAAAGACGGCAATCATTAATGAAACCTGGTGTTGGTATTGTTAACGTAGGTCGCGCTGCTACAATGGACTATTTAGCCTTGGTTGACAACCTAAATTCAGGTCATATTGGTGCTGCAATTATCGATGTATTTGACCCAGAACCGCTACCCAAAAACTCACCTTTGTGGTCCGCTCCTAATCTCATGGTTATGCCCCATATTTCTGCAGATGATGGTGACACCTACATTCTAATGACTCTCGAATTGGTTTTTATGAATATGCGTCGATACCTTGCTAACCAAGAACTCAACAATCTAGTGAGGCCTGATTTAGGCTACTAACAAAGTTGAGCAATTAATATGAAAAATCATTAGTGATCTCTATCTTACAAGATAGTTTTTGTTAATTACTAGACATAAGAAGAGCAATGAAATATAAAATTGTTACGACATGTACTATCTTATAAGAAATTATTATGCACTATAAATTTTTATGACTTCTTCCGTAGATGCTATTTTGCTTTGTGGTGGTAAGGGCGTTCGACTTAGACCACTGACCGAGTCTCTGCCGAAACCATTAGTGCCGATTAAGGGCAAGCCAATACTCGGCCATATACTTAGTCATTTATCTAGCAGTCCAATTAAGCATTATTATATCGCTGCAGGTTATGAGATTAATCAAATACATGAGTATTTTTCAAGCTATCCTCTTAAAGAAAAGAAAGTAACCATTGTTGATACCGGTGAGGCAGAAATTATCGAACGCATTTGGTCATGCGCAAAATTAATTAATGGTGACGGTTTTCTGGTTCTTTATGGGGATACCTTGGCAGATATAAATATAAAACAATTATTACAATTTCATTCTAAACATAATGGCCTTGCTACCATTACTTTGTGGCCTATGCGTAGTCCTTTTGGTGTTATGGAAATTGGGCGGCAAGGGCGTGTTGAGTCGTATCTGGAGAAGCCGATACTTAATAAATGGATCAATATCGGTTTCTTTTATTTCTCTTCAGAATTAATTTCAAAAATGAAAAGTTTTGAAAAATTTGAGGCTTTTATTGAATACCTCGTACATAAACAAGAATTGTATGCATTCCAACATACTGGCAAGCACATTACTGTAAATACGCTGCAAGAACTCAATGAAGCTGAGAAAAACATCGAATCGTTAAAGGCAAATCATGAGTGATTATTGGAAAGATAAAAATGTTTTCATAACGGGGATAAATGGCTTTATAGGAGGCAACCTGGCAAAGGCATTGCTCAATAAAGGAGCTAAGATAACTGGACTTGTTCGTGACAGAGATCGTAATACATTACTCTTTTATGAAGGACTTGCTGATAAAGTACTTCTTATTCAGGGAGAATTGGTAAACAGAGAGTTACTCGAAGGAATTATTGCCGAGCAAGACATTGAAGCAGTATTTCACTTTGCAGCACAGGTAGAAGTCGGTGTTGCTATAAAGGATCCGTATCTAACCTTTGAATCGAATATTCGGGGAACCTATTGCTTGATGGAAGCGATTCGTAATAGCGGGAATAAGATGCGGTCCATTGTTGTTGCATCGTCAGACAAATCGTATGGCTCATACCCTAAAGAACGCATGCCATACAAGGAAGACTATCCACTGATTCCTAAATATCCTTACGATGTTTCCAAGGCCTGTGGAGATATGATTGCACAAACCTATGCAAGTGATATCTTTCGTTTGCCAGTCGTGGTGACCCGATTTTGTAATATATATGGACCAGGGCAGTTAAATTTTTCAGCTATCATACCTGATGGAATTCGTTCAGCGCTTGGATATACAAAATTCATACCCAGAGGAGATGGGACTCAGGTCAGAGATTTTATTTACGTTGAAGATGTTTCTGAGCTTTATATGCTGGTTGGAGAATTGTTAAATAATGATCCGGATGGATTAACGGGTGAAATATTTAATGCAGGCTCTAATGTGCCTCATTCAGTTAAGAATATATTGGAAATGATATTTTCTCTGATTGGAAATGAAGCAGAATTAGAAGAAATTATTGTTCTCATGAAAGACAGAAAAACATCTGGTGAAATAGAAACCCAATTGATGGATTTTGAAAAAGTAAATAAGTTTACTGGTTGGAAGCCAAAACATTCCTTGGAGCAAGGTTTAAGTAAGACTA
>CABXJL010000021.1:0-22008 GCA_902512485.1 uncultured Gammaproteobacteria bacterium | reverse complement strand
GAATAATATCATCGAGTGCCGTTCTCTTTGTTTTTCATATATTGAAGGAGATAATCAAACTTCCATATTGAGTAATTTAATGCTTGACGTCAAGCCAGGAGAGTCTATTGCTATTTTGGGACCATCGGGTTGTGGAAAATCAACACTACTCAATTTAATTGCAGGTCTTGATACACCTTCTTCAGGCGATGTCCTAATTAATGACAGTAATATTGCAAAGCTCAATGAACAAGATCGTACTGAGTTACGTGCCAACACTTTTGGTTTTGTTTATCAATTTCATCACTTATTAAACGATTTTTCTTCCGTTTATAATGTCGCCATGCCGCTCCTTATTAAAGGAGTTGATAAGGAAAGTGCGATTGCCCAGTCTGAGAAACTATTAACAAGGGTCGGTTTGGAAAATCGATTGAGCCATAAACCATCAGAACTCTCTGGTGGTGAAAGACAAAGGGTAGCAATAGCAAGGGCTATGGTTGTACAACCTGACTGTCTCTTGGCTGACGAACCTACAGGCAATCTTGATGCCAAGAATGCTAAAGATGTACTAGAGTTAATTTTGGAACTCAATAAAAATAGCACTGCATCACTCGTGATTGTAACTCACGATCAAGATATTGCTAAAAAAATGAATAGAACGCTCACCCTGAGTAATCAACAACTAATTGAAAGACGAAACTGAATCAACCAGAATTAATCTTCAGTCATTAGAGTGAATGGTTTTTTTAGACTTTAAGCAAAATATAATTAGGCTAAAAACTGAATCATAATACCAGCTGCAATTGCTGATCCAATTACACCCGCTACATTAGGTCCCATCGCGTGCATCAACAAGAAGTTGTGCGGATCAGATTCGAGGCCGACTTTATTCGAAACTCGAGCCGCCATTGGAACCGCTGAAACACCTGCTGAGCCAATCAGTGGATTAACTTTATTTTTACTGAATGTGTTCATCAATTTAGCCATCAACAAGCCACTCGTTGTGCCAATTGCAAAAGCAACCAAACCCAATACTAATATTCCTAATGTATCTAGTTGTAAGAACTTTTCAGCCATTAGCTTCGATCCCACAGCTAGCCCAAGAAAAATAGTCACAATATTAATCAGAGCATTTTGAGTTGTATCACTTAAACGATTCACTACACCTGATTCTTTCATTAAATTACCAAACGCAAACATACCTAGCAACGGGGCAGCTGCAGGGAGTAATAACGCAACAAGTAGTAACAAGATAATTGGAAAAATAATTTTTTCAGTTTTGGAAACCTCTCGTAGTTGTACCATCTTAATTTGTCGTTCTTTTTCAGTCGTCATTGCCCTCATAATAGGCGGCTGAATGAGCGGAACGAGTGCCATATATGAGTATGATGCTACAGCTATAGCACCTAGAAGCTCTGGCGCTAATATTGATGCAACATAAATTGAAGTTGGACCGTCAGCGCCACCAATAATGCCAATAGCAGCAGCTTGTTTTAAAGTAAAGTCAAATACCCCAAGTGCTGATAAGCCAACCGCACCAAGTAAGGTTGCAAAAATGCCAAACTGAGCTGCAGCACCCAGTATTAAGGTTTTTGGATTAGCAAGAAGTGGGCCAAAATCAGTTAAAGCACCAACACCCATAAAAATAATAAGTGGGAATGCACCAGACTCAATACCTACCATATAAAAGAGATGGAGAATACCGCCATCTATAGCTAAATTGGCTCCTGGGATGTTACTTAGAATTGCGCCAAAACCAATAGGTAAAAGTAAAAGTGGTTCAAATTTCTTTACAATAGCTAGATAAATCAACAGAATACCGACTAATAACATCAGCCCCTGACCCCATACCATTTGATATAGGCCAGTATTATTCCAAAGTATGTTAAATTGTTCCATAGCTATGCCAGCGACAGCAATACCTGGCCAACAGTTACTGAATCCCCTTCCTTGACATTGACATTAGCCACAACCCCAGAATGACTTGCTTTAATTTCAGTTTCCATTTTCATTGCCTCAAGAATAACAAGTGTGTCGCCTTCGTTAACTTGCTGATTTGGCGAAACCAAAACTTTCCAGATATTGCCAGCAAGTGGTGCTGGGACATCTTCAGCATTACCAACAGGTGCTGCTTGAGGCACTGCTACTTGAGATGCGGCAACTGCCTGTCCAGCAACTTGGATTGATGAAATATCACCACCAGCTTTCACTTCAACGACGTAATCTTGACCGTTGTGTGTCACTGTATAAACGCCATCTTCTTTTGGACCTTCACTTGGCGCCTGTGGCACTGGCTCAAAGAAATCAGGATTGTTGCGATTTTCTAAAAACTGAATACCCACTTGTGGGAACAGTATGTAAGTTAACAAATCGTCAATTTTTTCATTTTCTAATTTAATGCCTTTTTCTGCAACAATGGCATCGAATTCCGCTTCCAAGGTATCCATTTCTGGATCGATATTGTCCGCTGGTCGACAGGTAATTGCCTCACCACCGTCAAGAACACGTGCCTGAAGTTCGGCATTCACAGGGGCTGGTGACGCACCGTATTCGCCCTTTAGTACACCTGCAGACTCTTTTGCAATTGATTTATAGCGCTCACCGAGCAAAACATTCATCACCGCTTGTGTACCCACAATTTGCGAGGTTGGTGTCACTAGGGGGATAAAGCCAAGGTCTTCTCGTACGCGTGGGATTTCTTGCAACACTTCATCAAGTCTATCCAAAGCATTATTCTCCCTAAGTTGACTTTCCATGTTGGTTAACATGCCACCAGGCACTTGAGCCAACAAAATACGAGGATCAATGCCTTTCAATGAGCCCTCAAATTTAGCGTACTTGGCACGCACCGGTCTGAAGTAAGAATCAATCTCTTCTAGTTGTTCCATATCAAGGCCCGTTTTGCGAGGACTGTGATCCAAAATCGAAACCACTGCGTTGGTGGAAGAATGGCCGTATGTCATACTCATTGAAGCAATAGATGTGTCCACACGATCAATACCTGCCTCGATTGATTTAAGTATCGTTGCTGTTGAAAGGCCTGTTGTTGCATGTGCATGCAACTGAATTGGAATGTCAATTGCAGCTTTCAATTTAGTAACAAGATCGTATGCAACATATGGCTGTAATAAGCCAGCCATATCCTTAATACAGAGTGAGTGAGCACCCATATCTTCAATTTGCTTAGCCAGATCAATCCACAGTTCTGTTGTATGCACTGGGCTAACTGTGTACGAAATCGTACCCTGCGCGTGCTGGCCAACTTTTACTGTTTGGTTAACCGCTGTTTGTAGGTTACGCATATCGTTCATCGCATCAAAAATACGTAAAACACCAACGCCATTTTCTGCGCAACGATCAACAAATTTACGCACCACATCATCACTGTAATGACGATAGCCTAATAAATTCTGTCCTCTAAGCAACATCTGTTGTGGAGTATTAGGCATAACTTTTTTTATTTCACGAATTCTTTCCCAAGGATCTTCACCTAGAAAGCGAATACAAGAATCAAAAGTGGCACCACCCCAGGATTCCATTGACCAATAGCCTACCTTGTCTAGCTTTTCAGCAATCGGCAACATGTCATCAATCCTCATACGAGTCGCAAAAAGTGACTGGTGACCGTCCCTTAAAACTAGCTCGGTGATTCCAACCGGACTCGTGTTTTCTTTTGAATTCGTCATAGTTTATCTTCCTAATTGCAATTATTATCTTAGAAATTAAATCAGACTTTAACAATAAAATTCATAACGGCTTGAAATAAAATCATCGATAACTCTTTAGGTCTTTGTATGCATCTTAATTGCTTTTTTAATAATTGCTTCTGTCTTTTCATCAATTCCACCCGACAATTCAAGGTTTGCGGTTGTTGCAAGGTTTAAATTGGGCTGAAATCTTTTTACTAATAACGACATCATGGTAGTTACTACAACCATTAATATGAGAAATACAAAAACAAAACCCATCCCAAAAAGTGTTAAGTTCGTTGCTTCATTAATCAGATTACTGTCCATTGTTAACCCTCAATATTTTTTGTAAGTATGAAAAGTCTTTTAAATCTATTTATGTTTACTGAAAAAACCCATTAAAACACTTTTAAACCGCATTATCAGGCGCAAATATTATAACTTAAATTATGTTTATAAAATAGATAAGCAAAGTACGATTTTAAAGAATATTTAGATTATAAAAATTATTGACTAACAATTGTAATTTCTACTGTTATCTTAGTCAATGTCCTAATTGTATAGAATTAACTAATTCATTAAACATAGAATCAATAGTACTTTTATCCGACCATTTGAGATGTATATCTGGATTAGAAGGAATATCAATTTCCAAATCAATACCAGCAACATTTTTTATTACACCTAATTCAACATCTCTATATAATTTTTTCGGATCCCTTTTTTTTAATTCACTTAATGGAGTATCAATAAATATTTCAATATAATTTACGATATTTTCCCTATTCCATTTATATACTTCTTTAAACATCCCAATTACAGCTATAACAACATCAATACCTTGCTCGGACAATAACTTGCACAATCTTGCATAACGCATCGCTAATGCAATTCTCTCCTTTCTTGTATAGGTTTGATCAGCTAAAACTTGCCTTAAATCATCTCCATCCAAATAAATCACAGTTTTTCCTAAACTTCTTAAATGGGTAACCAGCAAAGATGATAATGTAGTTTTTCCAGTGGCTGACAGACCAGTAACCCAGTAACATTTATTCATAAGAATACCAAAAAAATTTACGTCCAGAAATGCTTTTGACGGCGGCTAGTTGGTTGGTTCCAGAGTTTTTTAAACCGCCTTAGTAGGCGCAAATATTATAACTTAAATTATGCTTAAAAAATAGATAAGCAAAGTACGATTTAAAGAATATTTAGATTATAAAAATTATTGAAGGAAAATAAAAATTTTCAATTACTTTTACAAAACTTTCGAACGAATATAGGATGAGAGCATGTCTATAACGAAAATTGTTAGGAAAATCACTATAATAATTGCTGAAACACGAGGGTATTCAAACATCCTAAATGATGATTGTAACTCATAACCAATTCCACCTGCTCCAACAATACCCAACATAGTTGCCATTCGAATATTACGATCTAGGATATAAAGATTATTACCTATAAATGAAGGGATAACCTGTGGTACCACAGAAAATGCTATCACTTGCCATTTAGAAGCACCCATAGATTCAATTGCTTTCATAGGCTCATCATTAACATGTTCGATTGATTCAGCATAGAATTTTGCCAAAAAGCCCATAGTGTGAAAACCCAAAGCTATAACTCCCGGCATAGCTCCAAAACCAATAGCAATCACTAAAATCATAGCCATAATAAATTCTGGAATAGCCCTAAAAAAAACAGTGATTGTTCTTGCAATCAGATAGATGGGATAATTTGGTGCAATATTTCGCGCTGATAATAGGCCAATTGGTATAGATAGAGTTATAGCAAGAAGTGTTCCCAACATTGCAATCTCAACCGTCTCTAACATTGCACGCATCAAGTGGCCAAAATTAGAAAAATCTGGAGGCCACATTCGTCCCAATACATCTTTCATATATAAGAATGAATCCGATAATAATTGTGAAATATCAACTTCTAGATCAATTGCAATTAAGGTATAAATCACTATAAAAGCCAGAATTCCAATTATTGTCCTCCAGGTCCACTGTGGCCTCAAATAAGACTCAATATATTCAAGGTGACTTTCTACTGGATCTACGTAACGATCCATGTGCCCACCGTAACCAGAAACATCAATATGATTATGAGCATCAAGTACTAGTGACTTAATTTGTTCTTTTAAATTTGACTCAAGATTTCGAAGATATACTAAAGGAGCACCTGGAATATTAGGTGACTGATGAATAATACGAAAATCTTTAGTATTAATTGTCCTGTTTGCAATCATTAATTCCAGATTAATAGAACTTACTGGCGCAACATCAACTGTCCCCTCAATCACTGAACGAATTGCTTCATCGTGATTAGCTACGTTGGAAATTGCTTTAAAGGATCCTTCGTTTTGAAGGTTAATTCCAACCTCTAACAACTCACGTCTTGGTACCTCATAACCACTCGTTGAATAGATATCACCCAAAGCTATTGTTTTATTTCTAACATCTTCAAGAATTTGAATATTACTGTCAGAACGAACGATAAATTTAGAGCGATAAAAAGGCACATTTTTTCCTTTTGGCACACCAACAGCAAATTCAACAACTGGACTATTATCACTCTCTAATTTTTGATAAGCATAGGCACCTAACCAACCAATCTGGGCGGTCCCGTCTGACAGCATTGTCATAGCTTCATTGTAATCTTTACAATATTTTAGTTTTACAGGTATACCAATTTTGTTTGAGAGATAAGAAGTGAGTTGCTGAAAATCTAAACCTTCTAGATTATCGCCACCAGGGGCAACAGCCATTATTAAAGAATTAAAAAATTTAAGATTTGAACTACTCATTACCTTGGCCTTGCTTTAGTGTCATCTTCATTAAAAAATAACCCACTACCATGGCCTTGATATATTTTACGAATATACTCCTCATCTAAATCTTTAGTTGGTGCGTCAA
Source organism: uncultured Gammaproteobacteria bacterium (assembly GCA_902512485.1). Taxonomy (GTDB): domain Bacteria; phylum Pseudomonadota; class Gammaproteobacteria; order PS1; family Pseudothioglobaceae; genus Pseudothioglobus. Next base: position 15,419 of record CABXJL010000021.1, on the reverse strand, counting down.
GAACAATACGCCCTCCAGACAGACCCACAATACGATCAGAATATTTAAGTGCTATATCTACTTGATGAAGATTACAAATGACGGTTAAGCCAATTTTATGTCCAATATTTCTCAACAAGGTCATGATTGAACCACTAATCATAGGATCAAGACTGGCAACAGGCTCATCAGCAAGAAGTAGGGTTGGATTCTTAATAATAGCTCTTGCAATTCCTACACGTTGTTTTTGACCTCCAGAAAGTTTATCAACACGAGTATATGCCTTATCCAGCAATCCAACCATTTCAAGGCACTTTAAGGCTTGAATTTTTTGTTCTCGAGAGAATAAATATAGCATTGACATAAGGGAATTACTAGAATCAAGCAATCCGGTAAGTACATTGTTTAAAGATGAAAGATTATTTACTAGATTAAAATCTTGGAAAACCATACCAGTTTCTTTTCTTAGTTCAGGCAAAGTGGCTGATGAGATAACTCGGTCAAAAAACTTTACCTCACCCGCCTCGGGTTTAACTAACCCATTTATACTTCGCAAAAGAGTTGTCTTTCCAGATCCACTGGACCCTAAAATTACAACAAATTCTCCTAGTTTTACTGAAAGGTCTACACCTTGAAGGGCTCTTGTCCCATCATCAAAAGTCTTTCTAAGTCCCTTTATTTCAAGAAGCATAAGATCATCTTTTAACTAATAGTTTTGTTATTGTTGACTGCTCAATAGTCTGTCTACTTCTCTCAATAGATCGTAATCAGAATCAGTCACTTCAATATAATGAGACATTTCACCACCATAACCTCCAATAGTTCCATATTTGTGAGCTTCAAGTGTTGCTTTTTTGATTTTATTACGAACCTCAATTGGTAATTTCTTTGAGTACGCTAGTGGAGGTGGTGGAACTGGATTTGAGCGATGAATGATACGAACTTGTTCAAGCTTAAATGTTCCATCTAAGATACGCGCATCAAAATTACGAGAACTCATACCACAGACATCTGCGTGATTATTTAATACTGACATTAAACATGCATCATGGCTTCCAGCATAATAGACATTCTCGAAGTCATCCTTGTTTTTAACAGATAAGCCTACCTTCATTAATTCAACTTGTGGGATTAAATCTCCACTGGTCGAACCAATAGTATTAAGTGCAAGTGTTTTACCTTTAATTTCCTCTAAAGTTTGTAATTTACTATCAGCAGGAACGACAAAATACGCAAAATAACTAGCATCTGTATCCCCCTTACGAACACCGGCTGCGAAAGCTTCAACGTCTGCAATTTCAGCTGCTTGAATGTATGTTTTGCCGCCATACCATGCAATTTGTGCCCGATTTGCACGTACCGCCTCAACAGCTGCATTGTAGTCTGTAACACGAATAGGTGTTATTTCTATTCCAGTCAGATCTCCGATTATATTAATAAGATTAACATAATCCTTATCATCACCCTTCTCACTTGCTGGAACAAAAACCATCTTCAAATTCATCGACTCTGCTTGGGCAATATTAAATGGAATTGACAGTAAAACTACCATAATAATCGCAAAAAAATTTCTATAAATATTCATACTTAAAACCTCTTAATAAATTTATATTTTTAAATTAAAAAACTAATCAACTTCGAACTCTATCAAAGCCTTTTCATAATCTTCAACAGTATCAATTTCCTTCCAGCCCCTTTCTATAATTACACATTGAATAGGCATACCAAGATCAACCATATCCTGAATTAAATCTGTAATATATGCTTTTTGAAATGTCTCAGCACGTTGAAATGGGCGATCCCAAAAAATTGCTTTAGCGCGATTAAAATGCAATTTAATAATTTCAGCGCCACGAGGTGTTAATTTCATCATACCGATGAACTCGCCATAAACTTCGTCTTTACCTGTAACAACCTTACCAATTTTTATGACTTTGTTATTAGCATCAAATATAACTTTTTCAGCTTCATCCATAGGATGATCTTTACGATCTGCATAATAACCTCGCCAGTCAATATCCACAACAATTGATATATCAGCATGTGATTCTAGCAACCTTTTCACCACATTAGAATCAAATAAAATATCCGAATAACTTACGATAACGTTCCCAAATATTTCCTCTTCAGCATAAAACAGGGAGTTGAGGATATTATTATTCTCAAAGTTTATATTTTCGTAGTACTTTAGTCCTTCATAATTTATTTTCTCCTTTTTATATCCACGTATAACTGAGATGTTATTTATTCCACAATCTCGATATGCCTTCAACTGTCTTTCAAGTAAAGTACTATTTCCGAACTTCAACATACATTTGGGTAAATCTTCAGTATAAGGATTAAGTCTACTTCCTATGCCAGCAGCAATAATTATAGATTTAACATTTATAGATGTAATTACCTCTTTAAATGAAACATCACTGCTCTTTTCAAGAATATTTTTTCTCTTTTTGGATTTCTTCCATTTAGATGGGTCGACCCCTTCAACAAGTAAGAGTTTATATTCATCTCTTATTTTTCTTGCTTCTAACAACGACAGTGAAGGATATTTGCCCAATGAAATAGTATTTCGCTTACCGTTTGGAAAATTTTCAGATTTAGTATTTGGTCTTGAATAATCAAACCTAAATTGTTTGGTTTGTTTTGCCGTAACATTCAGCCACAATCCCATTCCGTCTGATAATCTAGCAGACTTTCCATCAGTTCTCATATTTATGAAGTTATCAATTTGGGCAACTGTAAGTCTATTATGGAACATAATTTATCTATATATAGAAAGTTCCGACTAATATACTGTAAATTTTGTTGTGCGTCAACAAAATCAAAAGAAACTAAATTGAAAAAATATTGGGAGATTATTTCTATTATTTGGTACCAGTGGACGGGCTCGAACCGTCACTCCCGTGAAGGAACCGGATTTTGAATCCGGCGTGTCTACCAATTCCACCACACTGGCATATCTAGGTTTATTTATGTCTAAATGTAATTCTGCCTTTAGTTAAATCATAAGGTGTCATTTCAACAGTTACCTTATCGCCAGGTAATATGCGAATATAGTGCTTCCGAATCTTACCAGATATATGTGCCAGAACATTGTGACCATTTTCCAATTCAACTTTAAAAGTTGTATTGGGTAATTTTTCTTTTACTACGCCTTCTAACTCTATGTAATCACTCTTCGACATATTATTTTTATAATTAAGTATTAATAAAAAACCAGTGGAGATTATACATTAACAATTTATATAGTTCATGACATAGAATGAAGGCAGGTATAATTCATTTCCGATAATGAATATTAGTTTTGAATTTTTCCCAGCACGTACTGAGCATGGGGAAAAAGCCCTCAATAAAGTACAAAAAGAACTCAGCGCTATCAAGCCTGAGTTTTTTTCTGTCACTTTTGGAGCTCTGGGCTCATCCCAAGATGCCACTTTTGAAACAATTACTAATCTCCTAAACAATACTAATATTCCAATTACACCTCATCTAACTTGTGCTGGTATAAAGAAAAGTCAAGCAACTGCCTTGCTTGATAAATATATTGAACTTGGTGTGAATCAAGTTATGGTGCTAAAAGGTGACCCTCCTAAAGTTCGTTTTCCATATAAAAATAATAGAGACAAAGGTGACTTTCATTTTGCAAATGAGATGGTTGAGTTTATCAAAGAACAATATAAAGGTTACTTTCACATCCAAGTAGGCGCTTTTCCTGAAAAGCACCCTCAATCAAAGTCTTTTACTAATGATATCAAGTTTTTTGTTAACAAAGTAAATTCTGGTGCAAACAGCGCTATCACACAATATTTTTATAATGTAGATGCTTATTTTAGCTTTGTAGACGAAGTGCAAAAATTTGGTGTTGATATACCTATTGTGCCAGGCATTATGCCAATTACAAACTATGAAAATTTGATTAGCTTTTCAAAAATCGCTGGTGCTGAAATTCCCTCTTGGATTATTAATCGACTAAAAATTTATAGCGATGATAAAGAAAGTCTTAAAGCATTTGGACAAGAAGTTGTAAGCGAAATGTGCTTAAAACTTAAAGCTGGTGGCGTGAAGGATTTTCATTTCTATAGCATGAATCGGACCGAGCCAGTTTTAACTATAGCACAAAATATTATCTAGAAATAAGCACACCAAAAAACCTTATAAACACACACAAAAATCGCCTAAACTAGTTGGCTAAATGTGTATTTATTAAGAGGTTGAAAAATTAGTGCAGATAACGCTTAGAATGGACCCAACCTTGTAATTTTTGAAAGTCTGTCTTTTTCTCTGGTTGGACAGTTTTCTCCAGTTCAACTAATCGCTCGTTAAGCTCATTGAAGGCGTTAGAGTAGTGCTTACTCTTTAATGATTCCTGATACAACTTGGATTTCAAATTTGCAATCACAGAAACCAAGTCTTGATCGTTACTTGCATCACTGACTTGACTATCCTGACTGAGCTTGACTTGGGTATCTTGAAAGCGCTTAAGATGTTCAGTAGCTTTGGAATTGTTATGAAAATGGAAATGATCTTTGGCTAAATTGTCGGGATTAAAAGGAACCACTCTTGCAGAAATATTTAGGTCTTGGAGAGATCCACGAGTAGTTGGTTGTTGGACTGTAAAACCACTTACGCCCAATAAGCGTGCTACCCATGAGATACCAAATTTAATCACTTGCGCTCCACTTCATTTTTCAGATATGTTACCCAAACCTCTCCACCTTGGGTAGTTTTTTATTTTTGTTGCTTAAGCAGCTCAATTATAGTCCCTTTATCTGAAGGAGTGGGAGTAACGTGTATATTTTCAAAACCTATTGATTTTGCTTGAACTTTAATTCTTTCACTGAAAACAACAATGGTTCTCGATTTTAGCTGATCTTCATGATATGGTCTTATCTCTTTAACTAGCTTAATAACATTAAAAAGGCTTTCAACGCTATTAGCAATGATAATGCCATCTGGCGTTTGCATAAAACGCTCTATCGATTCTACATGAAGTCTAGATACCTCGCAAGGAGTGCGCCTATAAACCTCAAGGTAGTCTACTTGATTCATTACTTGGAGTGAATTTTTCAAAGTTTGTGAACCGCCCTTCCCTCTCACTATGAGTATTTTTTTATCAGTTAGCTCTCCACATTCCGGCATCGCCAAAAGTTCTTGACTAGAAGCGTTTTCCAATGGATAGGCATCAACTTTTATACCCTTATCAGTCAACTTTTTCGCAGTTATCGGACCTACAGCAAATATTTTCAAAGGTTCGACGAATAACTGACTAAAGTACTCTTCCGAATAAATAACCGCATTAACACTAATAAAAATAATGACGTCATAAGTCTGACTAGGCACCGAAGTTTCAATTTTATTAATCTCGAAGGCAGGAAAGAGCACATAATCCAAATCCGAATCTTCCAATAAGGATTGGAGATTTCCAACTTGTAATAAGGGTCTAGTTAAAAGTACCATCAAGACCTCTTCAAAAACAGAGTCTTATGACAATGTATTAAAACTACTGGATAAAAAATGACTTTAAAAGCTAAGCTCAGCTGGCCAATAAAAAACTCTGTTTTATTCATTCTAAGTTGTATACCTTTATAATAAGCCCCAATAAAATAGTATATATCACCAATAAATAATAATGTTAATGTCGATTATATCTCTTGTATCTGGCTTTGTATTGCTAATTTGGAGTGCTGATGCATTTACAAATAATGGCGCTAAAATTGCCAAGATTTTTAATATTTCTCCGCTCGTTATTGGACTGCTTATTTTTGGTTTTGGTACCTCAGCTCCTGAAATGCTAGTTTCTGGGTTGGCGGCTTATGAAGGCCATCCAGAGATGGGCATAGGTAACGCCTTTGGCTCGAATATTTTTAACATAGCTTTGGTTCTTGGAATTACTGCAATCATCCTTCCAATCAAAGTCAGGCAGGATATTCTTAAGAAGGAGTGGGTTTATTTAATGATTTCGACATTAGCTGCAGGATGGATATTGCTGGATGGGTATTTAAGTTTTATGGATGGCTTAACGCTACTTGGTCTTTTGATATTGTTTTTATTCTATGTGTTTAGAGAATCTAAAAAAGATTATCATCATGAATTCGAAGAGGTTCAGAGGACATCTTCCAAACAAGATAAAGGTAAAACTTGGTTTTTACTATTTATCTCTTTAGTGGTTTTGTTAACCAGTGCAAGGCTTATCGTATGGGGTGGAACAACACTTGCCATTGAATTTGGAGTAACCGACTTGCTTATCGGGCTTACCGTTATTGCGCTCGGAACGAGTTTGCCCGAACTCGCCGTTTCAATCAGCAGTGCTTTAAAAAAACAACATGAAATGGTGGTTGGAAATATCATCGGATCTAACCTATTCAATACACTTGGAGTTTTAGCTATTCCTGGATTAATAATGCCTTTTGAGATTCCTAATGAAGTGATGAGCCGCGATTACCCATTTATGTTATTGCTCACAGTCTTACTATTTATTAGTTCATATAAATTTAAAAAAGAAGGCACTATCAATCGTTTTGAAGGAGTAATAATGATAGCTGCATTGTGTGTTTATCTCTATTTATTATTTTGGACCTAATTGTTAAGAATCTTGATGAAACAAAAGCCCTTGCTGAGAGGCTTGCTAATTGCTGCTCGTCACTTCAAAGCACTTTAGTTATCTATTTAATTGGCGAATTGGGTGTAGGTAAAACAGCTTTAGCACAAGGCTTTATCCAATATTTTGGCTTTGAACGAGTTAAAAGTCCGACCTACTCATTGGTAGAGAGTTATCAAAATGAAGTTATCAACATTCACCACTTGGATTGTTACCGTCTGAGCGACCCTGAAGAACTAGAATATATTGGTATTCGTGAATACCTTTTATCAGGACACTTGCAGCTCATTGAATGGCCAGAACTTGGTAAAGGGGTTATCGCAAATGCTGACATCTCCATTACTCTTAGCGGTGATGGGATTCAAAGGAAAATCAATATTCAAAGCCATACTGAAGCTGGAAAACAAGTTACAAAATGCGCAGCTACTTAACGCTGTTTTTTGCACTGTTGATTTCTTCAGTGGGTGCTGAAGACAAAACAACATTGTACGATTTTCGTTATTGGACAGCTCCAGATCATACTCGTATCGTAATAGATACTGAAGAAGATACTCTCTTCAACATATCAGAAGAAAGCAACTACATTATTTTAAGTGTTGATGACGCTGAAGTATTATCAGAAACCTTTTCTCATATATTTTTTGAAGATAAACGCATAAAGAAAACCCGCATTAAACGTGACCGAGAAACAATTAAACTCATCTTTCATACTAACAAAGATTACATTGTCAAATATTTCACATTATCTCCAAATGCAAAATACAGATATCACCGCCTAGTGATTGATTTTATTGACCTAGAATCTGACGTTGTAAAAACTGTCGACCCGATTGAACAAGTATTTCCGATTAAAAATAAAGTTATATTGGTTGATGCCGGGCATGGAGGTGAAGACTCCGGTGCAATTGGTAAAAATAAATCTCGAGAAAAAGATGTTAATTTAGCAATCGCAAAGAAACTAGTTGCCATTATTAATCAAAATCCAGATTTAAAAGCCGTCTTAACTCGCGGTGGTGATTACTATGTTCCTCTTACCAAACGAATCACTATAGCTCAAAGGGAAAAGGCCACAATGTTTATTTCTATCCATGCTGATTCAGTAGAGAGTACAAGAGCTAAAGGGGCCTCAATCTATACCTTGAGTGAGAAAGGTAATAACAGTAAGTTAGCTAAGCAACTAGAGCAATCTGAAAATTCAGTCGATCAATTCGGAGGCGTAGAGAAAGTAATTGACAGTGACCAGTTCTTAAAGAATATACTCACGGATTTTTCCAGGAAAGATCGTGACATTCAATCCCAACTGCTTGCTAACGAAATATTAAATCAACTTAAAAAAATCGGTCCAGTTCATAAAGAAGAACCGCAAACAGCCAACTTCGTTGTCTTAAAAACCCCTGCAATCCCATCAGTTTTGGTTGAGACGGCCTTTATCTCAAACCCCACTCAAGAAAAGCGTTTAACGAATAGCAAACAGCAGCAAAAAATAGCCAACTCAATCTACCAAGGTATCATTGATTATTACGACAAAATTGAAGATTCTCTATAAAGAATCTTCTGCCCTTGTCTGAGATTTGTCACTGAGAATAAGCGCATCACTAACCAGCTGATGCACACTAACTATCATGTAAGGGTCAAAATCATAGTTTGGCAAAACTTTACTGAACTGTGATTTGCAAATCGCGCAGATTGCAGCCAAAGTATTTACACCATCATTTTCTTGACTTTGCTTTAAGGCTCGCATCCTTGGCATGGCTCCTTTGATTCGAAGCTCAATAAGGTCATCAGTCAATAAACCGCCCCCTCCACCGCAACAAAATGTGGAGGCTTTAATAGTCGCTTTCGGCATTTCAATAAAATGATTACAAGCAGCTTTAATGACTTCTCTCGGCAAGATGAATTGACCATTTTCGATATCACCCATATTACTTCCACGGGCTACATTGCAAGAATCATGGAAGGTTACCTTGCGATGGTCATTCTTAGTTTTATCGAATGTGAGTATGCCTTTTTGAATCAAGTCATAGCTAAATTCAATAATGTGCTGTGGTTGCGGATAGTGACCATCCAATTGTCTTTGCAGTTTTAATGCATATTCATCACTAGCACCACCACCAATTCCAGAAAGAGTATTCCAGAAACTATAAGCCACACGCCATGCATGCCCGCATTCACCAACGACTATACGACTGACACCTAAGTCGAGGGCAGCTTTACGTATTCTTAAAGCGCCTTTACGCATCACTTCATAACTGCCTATAAACATACCAAAATTTGCCGCCTCAGAAGCGTATGAACTCATGGTCCAGGTAACACCACTTTGATGAAAAACTTTTGCATAACCAATCAGGCCATCGATGTGTGGTTCGGCAAAAAAATCAGCGGATGGAGTAACCATCAAGACTTCAGCGTGTTCTTTGTCCAAAGGCATCTTGACAGCAACGCCCGTCTCTATTTCAATTTCTTCTTCAAGGTCAAGTAGCGTGTCTCTGAGCGCTGGCTCCGGCATACCTAAATTATTACCAATTTTATTTATTCTTCCCAATATTTGGTTGCTATACTTTTGTCCAACACCGATGACATTCATAACCTCTCGAGCTGCCATTGAAATTTCTGCTGTATCAATCCCATAAGGACAGAAAACTGCGCAACGACGACACTGAGAGCATTGATGAAAGTAGTTATACCAGTCATCAAGCATCGCATCATCAAGCTCCTTAGCTCCAACCAGTTTAGGGAAATATTTTCCAGCAAAAGTAAAATGTCTTCGATATACACTTCGAAACAAATCTTGTCTTGCAACTGGCATATTTTTTGGATCGGAAGTGCCTAAGTAATAATGGCATTTATCAGTACATGCTCCGCATTTCACACAGGCATCCAAAAAAACTTGGACAGAACGATACTTGGATTTGGTTTCTGCTATTTTCTCAATCGCAATTTGTTGCCAGTTTTCAACCTTTTCTCCAGGAAAGCCCAACTGCTCTTGGATCTCTATACTTGCCTTAAAAGGGCCATCTCCTGCCATAGTATCTTTTTGGATTGCTGGAATTTCAAGATAGGTTGGTAGTTTATCTATATCAACTTCAGCCACAACTATTCATCCTTTTCTAAATTGTGTTCTATGAAAATTTCCTTTTCTGTTTCTTTTTGCATAGCCCAAGACGAAATATGTCTCCTCTTACGGGCATTATCCACCTGATTGAGTGTCGGTGAGAAGAATACCCCAGGGGTGTGCAACAATTTGGAGATTGGGAAAATAGCAATGAGCGTAAATGCAAAGAAAATATGGGCGAGAAAAATCAACTCACTCGGCAGTTCAGACCAATTTAGGGTCACCAGACCTTCTGCAAAGCTATAAACCAAGCCCATATCTGGATAATAAAGTGCAAAAGTCATCAGCATGCCACTAGCACCAATGACAATCAGTAAAATCAGCATCAGATAATCCGATGGCGCAGAAATATATCTAACGCGATCGACAAAAATACGCCGCCCCAGTAAGCCCGTTAAGCCAATAATAAGGGGAAAGGATGCGTACTTAAAAGGCTCAGTTTTGAGCAGCACCTCAGGCGTATCACCTGGCCAGAAATAGCCCAGATGTCGAATAAACAACAACACCAAAGCCCAGTGAAAAATCCAACCAAAAAACCAAGTCCATTTACTGGCTCTGAATAAACTTTTGAACAGGAATACCTCAGCCGCTATTCGCACAAATACCCCCGTTCTCGTCAGCGGTGCAGGAGCAATGGAGATTTTTAGCGGTGCTGGTGTCTGCCAATACTGAATTATCTTATAGCTTAATCCTATGACAAATAGCAGAAGCGAAAGATAACAAAACAGTGTAAATATAATACTTGTCATTGACATATGACTTTATCCAAAACTTAGGATGGCTAGTAAAGAATTTGCTAATAAAAGCTTTCGGTAAGCTTTAAACGCAACCGGTTGGCTTTGGCAGGCCTGCAAATCGACATCCTTGTTTAGCTGGACCATAAGGAAAAAGTGAGTACAAATAACGTGAATTACCTTTGTCATTACCCAACTTCTTAGCGATTGCTTTTGTAAGAATACGCACTGCAGGTGCAAATTCATATTCTATAAAATATTCTCGGAGAAAATTAATCACCTCCCAATGTTCTGGAGACAATTCAATGTCGTCCTCATCTGCCATTGCTATCGCAATCTCCTCACTCCAATCAGCCATCTTTAAAAGGAAGCCCTCTTCATCAATCTCTGCGCCAAGTATTTCAGCCATCTCTCATTAAACCCTGCTCTTGATTTTATCTATCAAAATATCAAATTACAAAAAAATTGATCAAATAATTTAATATATTTAAGGGATGATTTTACTGCTATCAAAAACAAAAATAGGTTAAATATTTAGAATCTTATATTTATTTTGATGCAGCAACTGCTAGAAATAATGATAAATTAAATGGTTATTCTGAAAGATAAGTGTTCACGCTTTTAGCGACACCACGACCTTCATTAATCGCCCATACAACCAAGGATTGCCCTCTGCGACAATCTCCAGCGGTAAAAATCCCCGATTTTGAAGTACTGTATTCACCATACTCAGCCTTATAATTTCCACGCTTATCTAAATCGATTTTGGCGTCTTCACTTAAATAGTGTTCAGGTGATACGAAACCCATCGAAAGCAAAACTAATTGCGCATCCCAAGTTTTTTCAGTGCCATCAATTTCATTTAATTTACCGTTTTTGAATTCAACATTGATGGTCTTTAGACCACTAACATTGCCATTGTCATCTTTTATAAAAGCCTTTGTGAGTAACTGATAGTGTCTGGGATCCTGACCGAAGACCGATTGAGCTTCTTCGTGACCATAATCAACGCGAAAGATGGTAGGCCATTGTGGCCAAGGGTTATTCTCGGAACGGTCAACAGGAGGTTGACTCATGAGTTCAAAGTTGACTAATGATTTTGCACCTTGTCTTATTGCAGTACCAATACAATCAGTGCCAGTGTCACCACCACCAATCACAATAACATCTCTTCCTGTTGCAGAAAACTCATCTTGGTCAACATGCCCATTATCAAGAAGACTCTTAGTGTTTGCAGTCAAATAATCCATAGCTGGATAAATACCTTTGGCATCACGATTTTCAGCAGGTAAGTCACGCGCTTTGGTTGCACCTGTGGTGAAAATAATTGCATCAAACTGGTTTATTAATTCTGTTGTTGTGATGTCTTGGCCAATATCTGTATCGGTAATGAATTCAATTCCTTCTGACCTTAGAAGATTAATACGACGATTAACCACCTCTTTTCCCAACTTCATATTGGGAATGCCGTACATCAATAAACCACCTATTCTGTCACTTCTCTCATAGACTTTAACAAAGTGCCCCATTTGATTGAGTTCATCAGCAGCAGCAAGTCCAGCGGGGCCAGAACCAACAACTGCAACTTTCTTGCCAGAGCGTTCTGTAACTTTTTTGGTTTTAATCCAACCTTCTTCAAAACCCTTGTCAACAATTGCAAGCTCAATATTTTTGATCGTTACTGCTGGGTTGGTCAATCCTAGTACGCAAGAGCCCTCACAAGGTGCAGGACAAACTCGACCAGTAAATTCAGGAAAATTATTCGTTTTCTGAAGTCGTTCTAGGGCATTACGCCATTCATTGTTATACACAAGATCATTCCATTCAGGAATCAAGTTATCTATTGGACATCCGTCTGCAGACTGGCAAAAAGGTACACCGCAATCCATACAACGTGAACCTTGTTCTTGCAATTGATTCAGGTTATGATCACCTGAAAATATTTCATCGTAATCGTTGATACGTATATCTACATCACGATATGACTCAACTTCCCTATCTAACTCTAAAAAACCGGTAACCTTGCCCATTATTTATTCTTACAATACAATGCGCGTAATTATCCCATACTCTCATTCAGGAGTTTCAATAATAGAAAGAATAATGAGAGTTTTATTCTCACATTATGAGAAAAATTTATTAATAAATAATCAACTCAATATTGCAATTATCACTTTCCACCAATATATGTATTAGCGAATGTTGTGTGGGATAAGAAACCTCTGTATAATTAGCGAATTTTCTAAAACCACACAGGGTATCAACGTGAATTTAATTGATGAAGTTGAAGGTGAACAACTAAGGTCAGATATACCTGAATTTTCTCCTGGTGACTCAGTTGTTGTTCAGGTTAAGGTTCGTGAGGGTACTCGCGAGCGATTACAAGCCTTTGAAGGTGTGGTTATTGCCAAGAAGAATCGTGGTTTGAATTCTGCTTTCACCGTTAGAAAAATCTCTCACGGTGAAGGTGTTGAAAGGGTATTTCAAACGCACTCTTCTATGATAGACAGTATCTCTGTTAAACGTAGTGGTAAAGTACGAAAGGCAAAACTATACTATCTTCGAGGCCTAACTGGTAGGGCTGCTCGCATCAAAGAAAAGCTTAAAAAGAGATAAAATAAAAGATAGAATAAATGCTAGCTCAGACTGGCATTTTTTTTGCCCTGATTTCAACCGACTCAAGTAGAATGATAGCAAATGAATACTGAGTTGATAGACCAATTTATCGATTTCTACTGGTTAAGCACTGGTGCTAGCAAAAACACCTTAGCTGCATATCGCTCTGACCTTAAAATATTTAACAAATGGCTAGCAGGAAAGCAGTTCACTTCAGTCAATTCAAAAAACATTCAAGATTATTTCTCTGACAGACAAAAAAATAATACAGGTTCATCAACACAAGCAAGAATTCTAACTTGTCTTCATTCTTTTTACCAATACTTATTGACTAATCAACTCATAAAAAAAGACCCTACTGAGCAATTGTCTCACCCTAAGCTAGAAAAAAAATTACCTGTCTTTTTAAATATACAAGAAGTAGAAAAACTGCTTGAAGCTCCAAGCAGTTCTAGTCTTTTTGGACAAAGAGATCGAGCAATGCTTGAACTATTGTATTCGTGTGGTTTGAGAGTATCCGAACTTATTAGCTTGAGTTATCACAACATCAATTTGAAAGAAGAGTTCATTCGTATCCACGGCAAAGGAAGCAAAGAAAGAGTTCTACCCATGGGCGAATTGGCTATTGACTATTTGATGAAATATGAGACTAATGCAAGACCCATGTTATTGAAAAACGGCCAAAGTGACAGTTATTTTTTATCTAATCGTGGTAGTGCTATGACACGGCAAAACTTCTTTTATATTATTAAGGCTTATGCCAATCAAGTGGGAATAGACAAACCACTCTCTCCGCACTCTCTCCGTCATGCTTTTGCAACCCATCTAGTACAAAAAGGTGCTGATTTGCGTTCCGTGCAATTAATGCTAGGTCACAGCGATATTTCTAGCACTCAACTATACACACACATACAAAATGCACAGCTCAAGGCGCAACACGCGAAACACCATCCGAGAGGTTAATTATCCAGATCCAAAGTCATCTGAAGTTTTGTTTTTTGTTGTGCTGATTCATCAAAGTTCTCAGGGTCAAGCCAATTTTGAAATGCTTGCTTTATCTTAGGCCAATCGGAGTCAATAATCGCATACCATGCAGTATCTCGATTACGTCCCTTGTACATCGTTGCCTGACGAAACACACCCTCGAAAGTGAAACCAAGTCGCTGAGCCGACTTGCGTGATTTTGTATTAAGTGCATCACACTTCCACTCATATCTTCGATAACCCAATTCATCAAAAATTCTTTTCATCATCAAGTACATGGCCTCTGTTGACATTACTGTTTGTTGCAGCTTAGGGGAAAAGTGTATATGTCCAACCTCAATTACACCAACCTTGGGATTAATCCGAAGATAACTAGCCAAACCTACTGCGGATTGATTGTATTGATCAATAACTGCATGAAACAAAGGATCAGCGCCCAAACAATTCTCTTCTAACCATAAGTAAAAAGATTCATAGTCATTGAATGGTCCATAAGGCAAGTAAGTCCAATTATGTTGATCAGTATCTTCCGAAAAGGCGTGATAAAGATCTTCGGCATGTTTATCAATATTTAGCGCCTCCAATCTACAAAAACTTCCATTCATATCAGTGCGGGATGGCAATTGACATACGTGCCAATCATCAACGGTAAAACCAATCTCTTGGCCAATGTTTTTGTGGAATCTATCTTTATTCATAGATGTAGTGTAGAGATTTTTTTAGAGGTACGATATCATAAGTTTAGTTACTACAAACAAAAATGGCAAAGAGACTATAACAATGGCCACCAAAAAACCAATAAAGGCTTTTTTAGTCATCGTAAATGGCTCTTCAAAAAAAACTAACTCTTCTTCCGAAGCATTTTTCTTTTCAGCTACTAAAGTAGGAAATAGGTGGCGATTCTCCCATAATTCCCAGTACAAAATATAGGAAAACATTACCAAAATGACCAAAAACGATTGTGGTTTATGAACAAAGCTATCGTAATAAAACAAAAACATTAACACACTACAAAGGGATGACAATACTTGTCCAGGAATATAGTAGGTTGGGCGTTTTTTATACATGATGACAACGCCAATACTACTCAATATAATCAATAAACAATATACAGTTGCCCAGAATGGCATTTCGAACCCTCCCTACAAGAAAATAATAACTATTGACTTGGCATCTGATAAGTCACAAAATCTATTGTGTCTGAAATCTTATCATAAACCGCTCGTGCTCTATGGTTGTCGGAAGCAGTAATCCATCGAACATACGGCCAACCATTTTGTCTTGCGATTCCTTTAAGTTCTTTAAATAGAAGTTGAACAGCTCCAGTACCTCTATGATCGGGGTGGACATATAAATCATCCAAAAAACCGACTAGAGAACCACGCAAAGGTGATGG
>CABXJL010000020.1:0-22254 GCA_902512485.1 uncultured Gammaproteobacteria bacterium | reverse complement strand
AAACACTACTATTTACTCCAAATATACTTGGCAACAAAACATAATCAATATCATATTTATTAAGAATACTATATAACCCCTTAAAAAATGGGTCTTCGAACTCCATGGATGAATTTATTTGACTTTTTCCAAAGAATGTATCTACAAGGACAACTTGATGATTTATTTGTTTTACGGGGATTCTTATAAAGAATTTAGCATAACCAAAATGGATAAGCCAAATCAGCAGATAAAATAAATTTTTTACATAAAAAGTTGTTGCTGATCTTACAAATAATGTTTTACTATACTTTTTGGTCTTATTCTTATGCTGTAATAAATTCTCAAGCAGAGTAGATCCACTATAAGGATTTTTGCTAAGTGATGGGTTAGATAACATATAAATGTCTTTATATGCCAGATTATTAATGTGATTTATATACTCTGAATATTCGTATAATATGCCATCATTAACATTGTTAATAAAATTAATATTATTCATTTTATTAACGACCGGTAACCACTCTACTTTCTATGAGAAATATCTTCCACGACCTCAAGAATACCTTGACCTATATCTATAAACTCTTCGGGGACAAGTTTTTTAGCTTGTTTTGGTGTATATCGATATGGAGTCATCTTATAATGCCCAGAATTAAAATGCGAATCATCGTATTCAACATTCTTCTTGATTCCTGTTATCTCAAAGATCATGTCAATCAATTCGTTAGAGTGTAACACTTGTTGCCCAGTTACCGTAATTGCTCGGTTTTTATGCTTTTCATCTAGAATTTTTACACTTAGTGCGGCAGCATCCCTTACATGAATATATTCACGTTTTTCCTCTCCACCACCTGGATACTTCAATTTTTGATCAGATAGTATTTGACTTACATATTTATACAATCCATTCCATTCTTGTGCTCTTGGGCCATATAAAGAGCCGTATCTTAAAAAGGTATAATCAATTCCAAACTGATCGTGGTAGGCTTCTATAACAGTTTCCGCAGCTTGTTTGCTCGCACGATAGAAAGAACCGTAGGGACTATAAACATACATTGTTGAAGCGTAAACAAACCGTTCAACTTCAGCCTGTACAGCTGCCTGCATGACTGTTGTCGCTCCCATCACATTCAGATTTACAGTTTCATAAGGCTTCATCATAGATTCATTGATATCAGCTATACCTGCATAATGATAAACATAACGAGCACCATCTAACGTTTGACATAATTTATCAAAATCCAGAATATCACCCAATACCATTTGCTGGTTGTCTCGTAGCCATGGCGATGGATTATGATCATATAAAGTAACTTGATAACCTTGCTCAGTTAATACATCGGAAGTATGACTACCCATAAATCCAGAGCCTCCAATAACTACAACTTTATCCATATCAATTCACCTACAATCCTTCACGTTGCAATTCATATTCTGATTCTGGAACAGCCCCTTTCAACTTCTTATTTGTAGCATGCCGTATAGCTTCTTCTGTTGCCTCAATTTCCATGCGTATCCTACAATCAAGAGACATAGAGCCCATGTGAGCTGTCAACAGACAATTTGAAAGCTTATTTAATTTACCAGAATATGGTTCCTCTTCAAAAACATCAATTGCAGCTCCAGATAAATGTCCGTCACACATCGCATCATAAAGATCTTTCTCATTAATAATTCCCCCACGAGATGTATTAATGACAATTGCATCTGATTTCATCATTTCCAGTTGCGTTTTAGTGACCATATTTTTTGTAGCTTTAGTCAATGGTATATGCATAGAAATTACATCAGACTCTTTGTAAATTGTTTCTTTATCAACCCACTCTAATTTAAATTTTTTATCTAGATCAGAGTTTGGTGATAGATCATTAAGTAAGAGTCTTGGTGTTCCAAAAACTGAAAGCCTGTTTAGAACTCGAGTTCCAATCCTTCCTAAACCAATAATACCAATTGTAGTATTAGCTATTCTTTTACCAAAATATCTTTTCCACTCACCTTTATGCATTTCTATATTTGATAATTGAACCGATCTAAGCAACGAAATCATTAAGCCGATGGTTAACTCAGCAACAGCAGGTGCTGGAGCATCCGGCGTGTATGAAACTTGAATCCCCCGACGTTCAGCAGCTAGCAAGTCAACGCTATCTAATCCAATGCCAACTCTAGATATCATTTTTAAATTAGTTGCTTTTGCCATAACAAAATCTGTAATGGGTTCCGTTCCTGCAATAATTATATCAAAATCAGTCACCATTTCAGCCAGCTCTTTTTCAGTAAGCTTTTTATTCAAAGGGTTAATTAAATATTCAATACCTGCAGACTCTAGCTGCTCTAGAGGTAGTTTATTCTTATCACCAAAAGGTACCGTAGTTATTAATGCTTTCATAATTATAATTAGTGGTTTATCACTTATATCTCGTAAGAAGCAGATCTCCAACCATTGAGTTTTCAACATTGAGTTTGTCTTGCTCAGTGTCAACACTATAAGTAATTGTATCATTTAAAACCATGTGCACCTTCTCACCATTTTCGATGATTCTCATCATATCAACTGACTCTATTATCTCAAGTTGAGTTTCCTCCATCTCGTTAAACTTAAGCAAATAATCCCTTTTAAATGGAATGACACAAACTTGTTTTAGCATCGGTACAGTATTATGGCCTTTTCTTCTTGAGGGAATTGGCTCTCTTGAGAAGTAAACTGCATTACTTTTATTATCGACTACAACCTTTACCTCATTTGGGTCTTCAAATTCATCGATAGATTTCATGCTCGCCATTAAATTAACAACATTAACAGTATCATTATTTTCAAAGGGCTTTAACGCGTCAGTAATCATCTCAGGAGTTATCATCGGCTCATCGCCCTGAACCATTACAACAATATCCATTTTTTTCCCAGTAATTTCTTCTATCTTGATCATTGCTTCTGCAGTTCGATCTGAAGCACGCTCATGGGAATCTGATGTCATTATTGCATTTCCACCAATTGACTCAATATAGTTAAAAATCTCATCATCACATGTAGCAACATAAACTTCTTGTAAGTTCATACACATTTTTACTCTATAGAAACAATGTCCAATCATAGGAATTCCATGAATTTTAGCCATTGGTTTTCCAGGAAAGCGAGAAGAATCCATTCTTGCAGGAATTATCGCTATTACTTTCATAATAATTCAACCTTATTTATAATTTTTATACCCTCTCTACAAGCAACATCAATCATTCGGATATCGAGGCTATAGGCAATGAACTGATAACCTTCGGCAATGCGTTTTTGAAGTTGCCTAGGCTCAGGCTCAATAATATGAATTCCCCCCATCATTTTCATTTCAGCAGCAACTTTTTTTACTCGCTCCATAGCATTCAAAAAAATAGGGTTATCAAACTCGCCTGGAGCTTCTAATGAAGCAGAAAGATCATAAGGGCCAATGATGTAACCATCTACACCTTCTACACTAAATATTGCTTCAAGGTTGTTAACTGCTTCTATATGTTCTATTTGAACAATAATTATGGTTTGATTTTTTTGCCATTCAAGATATTCACTAAAAGACTGACCATACTCTTGTGCTCGTGCTAAACCTACACTCCGATTTCCATATGGTGGGTATTTAACAGCAGCCACAGCTTGTTTTACATCTTCGATTGATTTTACCATCGGTACTATAACACCACATGAGCCAGCATCCATTACCCTCTTAATTTGGTTTGGATCATTGGAGGTAAGTCGAACAAGAGATGTTACTCCGCTAAGATTAATAACTCTAATCAATTCTTCTGCTTCTCGAATTGTAATAACACTATGTTCAAGATCAATTGCAATCCAATCAAAACCCGAGGCGGCCATGATTTCAGCAATTGAAGGGTGGGCCAAGGTTATCCAAGTTCCAATAGTCACCTTGTTATGAATATTTTTTTGAAGCATCAAGCTTTCCTCTATGATCTTGAAGCCAGAAGAGAATACAAAACCGGCTACAAATACAATAAAAAATCACATTTTATCTTTTTAAGATTCTTATGTTTTTTAACACGCTACTATTCTCAAATAATCTCACAATAGATAACTATACTATATGAGTTTTTTAGTAATAATTATATATTATGAGTGTTTATTAGTAATATTAAAGTCATATCTTTTCCATCTATCTCCGGGAAAAAAATATATCTTAATGCGACGAAAAATAGTAAACACAAATAAAAAAGATAGTTTGATTGGTGATGGCAAAATATCCCAAATCTTATGCCCAGCACCTATAGTCTTTTTAAGACGATTATCAATTCTGGAGAAGTCTACTATATCAGGATAATCATTTAGCCATTTATAAACTAACGCATGGTTAGGAAGCAAAAAAAACATTACTCCTTTAAGACGAGAAAGACATGTATATTTATTTGTTCTATCATAACCGAACTGTTCCATTAAATCTTTGAATAGAATCTCAATCATTAAGATGTCCCGTGGATCTGATAACACCGTTAACCATCTTTTTCTTACACTTTCAGGAGAATAAAATTCTGCATCGTCTATATTTTGATTGCTGCCATCAAGATAGCGACTATCTGGTGTGTGTATGATTCCTGATGCATTAGTGGGAACTAGCATACTTTTATTAAAATCAACCTTTAGCCAATCAGCAATATCACGCATATTTTTTTCTAATGAATCATGCAAATCTTCATTTTTTACTATTTTCAATCTATTGCCTAGTATTTTACTGTATTTGTTATTAATATCACTTCCTTGCAACCACGTCTCAAAAATAGTATTAAACGCAAAATCTGGTAAATAACCAAAATCAGACACTCTTCCTTTAATAATCCCTGCAATAGCAGCGCGAGGATCACGCATCATAATAATAAAATTCACATTCTCAAAGTCAGATAATACCTCCTCAAAAGGCCATGGCATGTGCTCATGAACTACGATAGATTTAATTTTGTCAGTATTGATTCCTTTAGCATATGCATATGATTCATGTATTGCCCAAAATACACTAATTTTATCGAACCCTTCCGATTCAAGATGCTTGCGAAACTCAGTAAAAAAAACGTCCATTTCTTTATCGTTGTGTAATAGTTGTTTTTGTTTATTAGATGAATCTGGTCCAATATACTTTTTTATATATGAATTCCAGATATCAAACATTTCATTAGTATTAGATGCTGATCGTGCATCTAGCATCTTCCAGCATCGGTAAAAACTCAAAGCAGGGATTAATAATACCTGCCTGTGTGAATCAATAAGGCTATGCATCCAGTCTATACCACAGTGGCCAAAAGTCATCAGAAATGTAACTCTTGAGTCATTTAGCATATTAATATTTTGATTTTAACCAGTTCGCAAAAAATTGACATATAGGTAGATCGTCTGTGTTGTCCTTTTTTATGTATGAATTTCTTAAAGACTACTCGGTTACTACTATATATAGTATTGAAGATTACTATTAATTGAGTTTTCACAAATATATTCATTTTTTCGAAAGTGTATTAGCTAAACAAACTAGTAAAGCTCTTTAATTGTAGAAGCAACTACCTGCCATAAATAATTTTGACTACTCCCACTCTTCTTGATATATTTATTCATATACCAAGAGTATGCATTCTCATCAATTTTATTTTGATCATTCCAATTGATATCATCCAGATTATCAATATTAATTGGTATCTTCCCAACAGAAGATGCCATTGTTCTAATTCCATAAGAAAGCCAGTCAGATGTTTCAGCTTCATTGGAGGTAATAAAAATAACTGGCTTGTTGTATAACACTGCATAATTTAATGCGGTACTATTTCTATTAATAACAATATCAGCCCCCTTTATCATCTCACATGTCTTATTCGATAATGTGAGTCTACGACCAAAATATTCTGGATTCGATGTATGATTTGAACCTGGATGAGCAGCAATCTCAACCGTAACCCCTAAGTTAGATTCAACTTTATCAAAAAGTCTGCACAAACTTGGATAAAATCTTTCTTCTGTTAAGGGATTATCGATTCCAGAAAGCAGGGCATCTTTCTTAAATCTTGGAGATGGAGAATCAATAAAAACTGCTTTGCTTGTTGTCTTATTATTGATTTTTAAAACGTCATCTACATTATTTACTTCTTGCAAGTAATTATCATAATCAAATGTATGAAGCCATACATGATTTGTCTTAGTATTAGCAAGTGACGCCTGCGGATGATTAAGACTAATCTCTCCCCCCAATAGCAGCATAGATGGAGCTTTTATTCCTAAATATTTTGCCAATCGAGGTGAGTAAACTATATTTCTAATTTTACTATATACTGCAATAGGTGTGAATTTTGACAGTTGAAGATAGTACCTTACTTTCGCTCGCATATTGAATGGCTTTGAAGGAATACAATTAATTAACGATATTGCATAATTTAACCTCAATCTAGATAAACACGAATAAATAAAAAATGTGTTATATCTGTAATGCATTATCAATATAACCAAACTATCTACCGATAGGTGTTTAATACTTCGTATAATTTCTGCCTTATTGTGCAAGGGGACAGTAAGACCTCCTTCATACCTATCATGTAAAACAGATTTCTTATAAAGTTCTGGATAAACATAAGGACTAACATCATAGAACAAGACATTGAAGCCATTGCTTACGAAAATCTCCGCTCCAAATCTTTTATAATCTCTCTTGGTTAATGGTGCCGAAACAAAAAAAACAATATTATTAATCAAACTAACAACTCTCAATACATTAAATAGAAAAATTACTTAACTAATTACGGTTTGTTATTTCTGGATTACCGCAATATCAATACAGAACTCCATTAATGGCGCTGATACAATAAAAAATTATCTCATTAATCATTTACTGAAAATGCACCAATAAATACAGAACTCCATGTCAAGCTAATTGGTAAATCTTCCAGTACATCCAAACAACTAGATATCTGATTAAATACCTTTGGTGGCAATAACTTATTAATATTTGGATCTATCAAATGCGGGTGGACTCCATGATATGAAATACTATCAAAACCGCATAGATTAGCAGTTTTTGATAATTCTATTGGCGTATGTTGTCGTGGCTCATAATAGGGTTTATAAGAAAGGCCATTACGAGATTTTTCTGATGGAGATTTCATTTCCTCAGTGTCATATTCAATACTATCTGGTAAGTTTATAACTGAGTTTTTCAATTTTTCAACCATATCATTAGCTTTATTAACTGGTATTCTGCTGTATAAACCCTCTATTTCATCTATTAGACTTATCGCATTATTATTGTTAATTTCACTCGCAGTTCTAAAACTTATACTTTGCATATTAAATAACTGGTTCCTACATGACACTAAAAAAATTCCACCAGGCTTTAATAATCTTTTGACTTCGTTAAATAACTCACTATCATGCTTAAAATATCCAATCACACCCATTGCAATACAAACATCAAACTTTCCATCTTCTTGTTTATTGTCCGTAATTGAAGAGTGTTCAAAGATAACACGTTTTTGAAGTTTTTTAGATGCTGTTGATCTTAAAGAATTTGACAATTTAATCATATTTTCGGCTTCATCAATACCAGTAACATTATGACCAAGTTCAGCTAGAGCAAGGGAAACATTTCCTCCGCCACAACCTAGATCAGCAATTTTTAATCCACTACCAAAATTAGATAATATCTTTTTTATAACTCTTAACCGATGTAGGGCTACTGGATAATTATATCCATCATCGTTATAGCCATTTAACACCCATAATTCAGCATTACCATCAAAAAAGTCAGTTACTTTATCATTACTCATTGTAAATATCTCATGTTTCAAATCATATTACAGTCAAATATCATTCAACTGTTCACTCAACATCTTGTAACGTATTTTAAGTTTATTATCATGGATTTCCTTATTGCTCGATTCCATCTTATGTCTTTCATCTAAATCAGCCAATGCCATTTCACTTAAAGGTGTTGGTGTTATTTTTAAAAAAGCTGCAACATTATGAAACGTTTCTCGTGATTTAGATATTACATCCTCATAGCGAACAGTCATGAATTCAGAATTATTAGAGCTAAGATTAGTGTTTAATAAAGTGGATTGAATATTTTGACACCAATAATATATACATCTGTCATATTCGGAATAAGATAAAAACAGCTCTTCATTCCCCGGGCTTACCCACCATGGAAGATGCAAAATCAGATCATTGTGATTATATGTAATATATGGAAGTGCTTTTCTTGGTCTATTTAATTGTTGATCAGAAAACCAGCGCTTACGTAAGGCATCATAAGCTACATCTCTTCCATTTCTAACGACATGAATCATTCGTGTACCACAAACTGTTTCAAAGAAAAAATCGAGAAAAGGTATTACTTCAGTGAGATTTAATAGTAGTAGTGGTGAATTTTCATCCTTAAATATTTTAACATCCTCACGAGTTTCTAATACTGTGAGCCTATTGAATATTTCTAGGTGGTTTTTTTGTAGCCATATACTGCTAAGATCTCCTGGGCGAAAGTTAGCCCTACGTAGCAATACCATATCATTCATCAACTCTGTAATAAAACTCATAAAGATTTGCTTACCTGCCGCTTCATCTATCAGTCCGAGTCCAGTTAATAACGGTAACATTTTTGCAGTCCACGGCTCATCTGCATTCTCAACATTTTTACATGTCGCTAACAAGTTACATAATGTTGTTTTGCCGGACCTACATACTCCAACAACAATTGCTGCATCAAAATCATAATGCATAGGCGCAGAAGAGAAGCTCAAACTGCCTGGACTTGCAAATTCAATCTTATTCATAAGTATGCATAATCACCATGCTGTCCATCCACCATCCACAACTAAGGTGCTACCAGTCATATAAGATGATGAATCCGATGCAAGAAAAATGAACGGTCCCCTTAATTCTTCTTTACGACACATACGGCCTAATGGTGATAATTTAGAAAAGTTCTTTATAAATTTCTCTGGTGCATTATTAACTATACCATGAGGGACTATAGTGTTAACCCGAATACCATCTTTACCGTAAAACGTTGCCAGATATCTTGTGAAATTCGGTATCATTGACTTAGTAGCAACATAATCTACAGGCTTAAACAACTGCTCATCTTCCCCTTTAAATTTATAAAGACCTTGGTTGGGTGATACTAATGAATAAGTCGATGCAACATTAATAATATTCCCGTTTTTTTGTTTTAGCATTTGTTTTACTACTTGTTGAGTAACATTAAACGTTCCAGTAACATTAACATCTATTGACTTTTTCCATAAATCCAAAGGAAAATCCTCAAATGCTGTTTTGGGCACCTCACCTATACTTTCATCGAACTTTGCATCAATTGCAGCAAGATTAATTAGGACATCAATTCCCCCGAAATGATTCGATATTTCATTTACAATAAAATTGATTCGGTCTGTATCCGTAATACTTGCATGATAGCTTTTTGACTCTATCGAATATGCTTTAGAAAGCTTCATTGCATGATTATCAATATCATCTCCAGGTGCATCATCTAGTAATACCAGATTAGCGCCTGCTGAAGCAACAGCATCTGCTACCTCGCGACCAATCAGCCCGTTAGCTCCTGTAATAAGAATAACCTTATTATTTAATAAAAATTCTTTCATCTTTAGTCCTTAACTTCACTGAAAAGCTACAATAATCTTAGTTATGTTCATTTAATGCCTTTAAAGCCACGTCAACAGACTTAAATGCATCTTCCAGCGGTATGGGTGATGGTTTATTTAACTCCACAGCGCCAATAAACTTTGTTAATTCAGTCATAAACATATCATTTCGGTCAAAATCATCACCCAAGTGAAACTCCTTCCCCAATGGTTTATCATGAGTATAAAGCACTACCCTATTTGCATAGTAATCAAACTCTATCCTGCCTTTAGTTCCTGCTATCTCCATAGTACGTTTAGGAGGCTTTTGGACGTAGTCTAAATGAACATTCCCAGTCACTCCATTTTCAAAAAGTATTAATATATCAATACCATGTTCTGTATCAATCTCTAAGCTTGAATTAAAATTAGACAATGCAGTAACCTTTTTAGCATCGCCAAACATCCATAAAGCAAGATCTAGTTCATGACTTAATGTTAGTGCTGGTCCTCCACCCATTCTATGTTGCGCAGCATATGTCATGCGATAGTCTTCCCAAGGATGCCAATCAGGCAAATACTCCCCCCATATAGCTCGAAAACTTATAATTTCCCCCACTTTTTGTTCATTAATCCACTCCTTGATCTTCAACATACATGGATGATATCGCATCATATATCCTACCATTGCAATTTTTTTGTTTTTAGCAAGAATGCTTATTAGCTCATCCATACACTTTAAGCTGTTACTAACAGGTTTTTCTATAAATAGATTACAATTACCTTTTGCGCATTGTAATGCCGTTTCCATGTGAAGATGTGTGGGATTACAAATAAATGCCGCATCTGGCTTCTGATCTAAAGCTTCATTTAATTCTTTATATAATGGAAAAGTGTGATTAATTGTCCGGAATGGCTGACTTCTTTTTCGGTATAGAATAATATCATCATATCCCATAGAAATTAGATTTCTTATGTGCCTTTCTCCAATAGATCCCACGCCACATATTAAAAATTTCATATAGATGGTTTTATACAATCAATTTCATTCATAACAACCTCAGCAAGCAACAAGCTATTTAATGTATCAATGTCAATGTATGTCTCGGGGTCAATTTTTAATGCATAAATATTATCGCCGGTCATTGATCTTTTTTTCGTAATAGTTGATGTCCTAATAACCTCTAGAGTACCAGTTTGAGCCCAAATTTCTGGCAATTCCTGACGGGCGGTATTATATGGATCAGGGATTCCAGCTAAAGTGAGCAATGGTATGAGGTAGCCATTTTTATCTATGGTCCACATTTTATATGGAGTTGTAACTGGATCTGATACTGCCCTAACTGAATCAATTTCAGGATGAGCTATTAAAGAAGTAATTGCACTTTGAATATCAGAAATAAATCTTATTGGTGATGTAGGTCTCAACTGAACCACATAATCGGGCACATAACCTTCGCTATCTTTCAGCCAGTCAAGTACGTGATCAAATGTTTCTAGGTCATTACTATGATCCTGAGCTATTTCAGAAGGGCGCATAAAAGGTATTTCTGCCCCATAATCTCGAGCAACTTTTGCAATATCTTCAGAGTCAGTAGAACAAATGACTCTTGTTATTTCAGGTGTTTGCAAACCTGCTGCAACACTATAAGCTAGTAACGGATACCCATTTAGTGGAAGTATATTCTTACCTGGCAACCCTTTACTTCCGCCTCTAGCAGGGATGATAGCTAAAATTTCCATTTTTTAATATATTGCATCTTAATTATTTGTAAATCACAGCCATTGTTCCAGTTTATCAAGTGCATACCAAAAGCCAGAACCATTATCTTTATGTCCTTGCCATATCTCCGGAACAAATGAGGATTCTGGAGTGAATTCATTCAACCAGTCAGACATAGCTGGAAAATCTATTTCACCCTCACCAATCTGAACACCTTCACCATCAACTTCATAAGCATCTGCAATATGAAGATGTGCTGAATAAGGACCAACGTTACTGATAAATTCTTTAAAAGACCATTTATGATAGTTGCAAGCTAACTTAGAGTGCGATACATCAAGACAAATACGATAATTGTATTCCTTACAAAAGGCAGCAATATCCTTCCCATCTATAAATAAATTGTGATAATGCTGCCCCCCAAAGTGCCATGGAAAAGGTGGCATTGTTTGAGGGATAATTTCAACATCATGCTGATCTATTTTAGATAGACTATCTACAATCATTTCATACATTGCTGCCCTTTTTGAAGTATCTAGCGGCGCATCTTGGGTTGCTCCACCAGCATTTACAATTATCAGTGTTTTTCCAACAGCTCTATGAAATGATTTCTTTATTTCTCTAGTAAGATCAACTACTCGTTGCAATTCATATATAGAACGATTGCGATATTCTTTATCTTGTGAGCACAAATCTAGGATATGATCTCCAGAAAATAATTCAGGAGCATGAATAACTACATCCATATCATATTCTTTTTTCAAATAATCACTAAAATCCAGATCCAAATCTTTATAACTTAAGTGAAACTCAACCAAATCTAGGTTAGTATCAAAAGATAGTTTATCTATATCATGGAAACGGACAGGAATCCCCCACCTTCTCTTAAAATTATATTTTCGAGGTCTAAAATGTAAATTATCTTCAAGATCCGAAAGAAAGAAAAAATCACCACTTCTAAAATCATGTACTGCTTTCTTACCAATAATTTCTTTTTTCCGGTATGGAGGCAAACCTTGTCCAGGACTTCTAATATCAATCATGCTTTCCTTAATAGTATCGCCTTTTTTTAAATCACAGTTAATCACGAGACTTTTACCCAAAACCTCTCGGTTCATTAATTCACCTTGAGTAATTTCTCTTGTATCATCATTTCCAATACTTTGTTCTACTTCACGAATACCTTTAACCAAAGTGGAAAATTCATCTGGCAACAGACTTACTTTATGATCATTCCCTTCCATTTTTCTATCAAGAGTGAAATGTTTTTCTATTATCCTTGCACCAAAGCCCAACGAAGCAATAGAGACATTGATTCCGCGTTCATGACCAGAATAACCGACTACACACTGACCAATTTCTTGTAAACGATTTAAATATGCAAGATTTACATCTTTAAATGGTGCAGGATATGTTGAATTACAGTGGAGTAAAGAAAACTGCGTTCCAGCATTTCTAAGAAATCTTGCAGACTCTATAATCTCTTCTTCCCTAGACATCCCAGTAGAACATATAAGCGGTTTGTGAGTGGCCACTAATCTTTCAAGCAAATGATGATTAACAAGATCTGCTGAAGCCACTTTAAATCCACTTAAACCATAATTGTGCAATTTTTCAATACTTGATGGATCCCAAGGCGTACATAGTGGCATAATGCCTTTATCATTACAATAATCAAAAACCCTGAACATATCGTCATTATGTAGCTGATTTTTTCTGAGCAAATCAATCACATATTCTGACCCAAGATCCTCATTCACGTTGACATTATCAGATGTTTGTCTGTACAGTTGGTCTAAATTTCTCATCTGGAATTTAACACAATCAGCACCTGAACGAATAGCTTCATCAACAAGCTTTTTAGCTAAATCATAGTCACCATTATGATTATTCCCAATCTCAGCAATAATAAATGCGGGATAATCTTTCCCAATCATGTAGTCACCTATCTCAAAACAATCTGTCCGCTGCTTTGCTACAGCTACAATTCTATTATTCTTATCTGTAAGAGGTACAACATTAATCTTATCTGAAAAGATCTTTTCAATAACAAATGGAGGATCATCTACATTAGCACTATGATATATCGTATTAGTTACATTTATTATTGAAACATGTAAATTCACTTCATCTTGTACAGCCAACCACCTACGAATATCTCCATCACCAACCACTCCGTTTATTACACCAGAATTTGACACTACAAATATAATGCGACTTTTGTTATTATTGATCTTATTGATTGCATCTAAAATAGAAGCATCCTTAAGGACAATATATTGTAGGATTTCTTTTTCTATAATCATAAAAATAAATTAACCATTATCACCCTTGTGTTAAGTAGAATCGCACTGAGACTTTAAGAGTAGAATGTTATAACTTCTGATATGTGGTCTGTCATTAATTTTTGAAAACGCATCGGCTGCATTAATATATTTTCCATTCGTTAAGTCTGACATATTTTGTATTGAACCAGATTTAACGACATCTTTAACAACAGAAAGAATTTGAGTTGATGTATTATCAATTTTTTTAAATATGCCTAAAAGCCTATTATCTTCACCTATATAACGTCTTTTCCTTAACATGCCCTTAAAAATTCTTTTTTCTATTCTATAGTAATATTTTGAAAACAATTTATCAATACCGGCATGAGCACCATTATATAAACAGTTTTTCATTACAAAAATAGTATTACAAATACCTGTTCTAACAAAATTATTTATACTATACCAATTGCTATTATGAATAATGACGTCCACGCCAAATAGTTGCGGTATCATGCAAGGTCCTGAATTACCAGTAATACAAAATGAAGCCCTATATGCAATGAAAATATCAAAAAAATCTCTATCATTTTTTGACATATTCACTGCTGATAAATACGCCTGCTCAATCGATTGATCATAATTCCCCCAAAGTACAACTTTATAGCCTTCTTTTTCCAAATACTCAATAGAGGAAGTTAAATTATCAATTGTTGAATTTCTATAAATGTTACGATTATCGTCTTGATTTCGCTTCGTATAATAATGACTATCCCTATAGTGCACTGGAACGACCTTGTCATCTTCTTCAATACCTAAACTTTTAAGAAGTTCATTTCCATATTTAATTTCATCAGCTGTAAACTCTAATGTAGGAATTTTTTTTGCAGTAATAAGTACATCATCATTAAGGTCCCATAACTCTTTATGATCAATTAATAGTCCTTTGTTATATAAAACTCTCCCACCAAAAGACAGAAGCCAGTAAAAAAATGAATCATCACTGATTGTCAATTTGCGTTCATACAGCCTAAATAATGTGTGGTTTGTTAATGTTTTTTTGTTTACAATAATAGTTATATCATTCAGACGTATATTATTAATTAAACAATATCTTATAACACCTTGAAATTCCATAAATTGTTGACCAAGACTGTCACATGCAACTTTAGCAATAACTCTGCTCTTGTAGTATTTCTCATAATGGAATAAGATTTTTCTTCTAAAAATACGCGTAAGTATAAAGTTACGTAAAACTAACACACTCCAAGTTTTAAGAACATAGAATGGGTAATCAAAGATTTTATATATTGTTATTTTGAAAGTCTCTTGACTAATTCTCATAAAACTCAATCTTATTTAATGAATTCATCTTAAAGATTCATATATTCTAAAAAAGTGGAGATATTATATTCAGAAAAATAAAAAAATACTATTTTTTATGTTTTTGATCTAATAAATTTCTAGCTATTGATTCCTGACCGACAATAGAAAGCCCTCCATCGACAAAAAAATCACTACCTGTAATAAATGATGATTTTTCTGAACAAAGAAATTCAACTAAATTAGCAATATCTTGTGAATCCCCCATCCTTCCTAAAGGCGTAATCGTTTCAATCATTTGCTTAATACTAGGGTGACTAGCATAAAACTCTTCATTTTCTGGCTTAATAAGAGAAGTTGGAGATATACAATTAAACCGAATATTTCTGGTGCCATACAGAACAGCATAAGATCTCATTAACCCTAAAAGAGCTGACCTTGTAGCGTGATATTCTACTGGTTGCTCCTCTAAGACAAACGTACTTGCATTTGAACTTAAAATAACAACTGAAGCTGTGCTAGAGAAAATTGGCTCAACTTCATTTATAACATTACTAATACCTTTAATTGTTACATCAAAGGTTTCATCCCAATCTGTCCCACGATATCTCTGTGAAAATATTAGATAATCAATTTTATCGACAATGGATGAAATTTTGTTAGAATCTTTGCTTATATCACACTTTATATGATTTTTACTCAGCCTCTCTTCTCGAGAGAGAGTGAAAACACGGTCACCTCTATTACTTAAGGATTCAGCAATTACACTCCCAATTCCTCTAGTTCCACCAATAATTAAACTCGTAGCACTCATATATCTCCATTTGTAAATTGCACCTTAGTTGATAAATTTTTTATTATGTAATGGTATGACAAAATTAACTCCAAAATGAAGTAAGTCAATGTAATTATTTAATACTGCATTTTAAAAAATCTATTTTTTTATCTTTCTTACATCGCATCACTTTAAAAAAATATTATGGATATTATTTTCAATTGACTCCATAAAATCAACTAAAGAATCACTATCTTCTGTTGGGGACCATTCAGGGAATAAAGTATCTTCCCTATCAAATGGTCCTTCTGTAGCCTCATGAAAGGTTAAAAACTCTGACCTAATAATCAGCATGTGATAAATAGAGCTTGAGATCCTATAAAAGAAATCCTTATTAGTGCTTAACTCTCCCATCCTAATAACATCTCTAATTGAACCATCTTCTTCAAATAATATTAGATCCGCCTCACCCTCTAATATAGTTAATGATTCAGCCTTACTTGAATGCTTATGAGGCCTGACATAGCATTCTTTACCATGCACTATTAGCATGTCATGTAACTTATCACTTGGATTCATATGAGCGCAAATACGAATTCGTTTCCTTTTATTTAGAAGAGACAAACTTTTTAATTCTTGCAAGTCTGATCTTTTAATGGCTACAGCATCTTCGATAGGAAACAAAACCTCGTCATTTTCTTTACGAACCTTAATCATAAAATATCCTCAAAATAATTATCTGTTCCAGGGAAAATGGATGAAAACATACCCCCATCACTTATAAAGCCTTTGTTTTTGTCTATTATTTTATGGTGGCTTTGTGGGTTAGAGCCTAATAGACATAATTTAATATTCTTCTTTTGCAAAATATCAGGGCCTACTATAGGAATATTTCCAGCTGGAAACTTTCTCCCTTTTTTATTAGGATTTTCATCAATTATATAATCAATTAAATGCTCAATATTGAGTATAGAAATAAATGCTACAGCAAAGTGTCCTGCACCAAAAATCGCAATTCCGCCATACTTACGCCGTGCGCTCTCTAATACCCCAGGAATAGAAATTTTGTTTTTGCCAAGCAACTCAATATATTTCTTTGCACGTTTAATTTCAACGTCTACATCTCCACTATTATTAGAATTATTTATCTTTTGATTGTGTTTTTCTTGGGTAATAGCTACTATACAATCTTCAAGCGGATATTGGATTAAATTCCAACTATTAATAAAAAGTTTTTCTTTTTTAAGAAACTCTTTGAATGTGAATTCTGTAAAGTAATGAACATGCTCCTCCCAAATCATAGTGCAATCACCATGCAGGAGATATTTTTCACAGCTTGGCAACTCCCATACAATATATCCTGTAGGTTTAACTAACAAGCGTATTGATTTCACAAAATCTGAAATATCATATGCATGTTCTACAACGTGTCGAACCAACAAGATATCTGCTTCACCATATTCTTCCTTAATTTTTCTAGACTTATTTAATGTAAATTCCTGTTGATATGTCTCTATATTTGCAAACTTATCTACGCCCAAATCACTCTCTGGGTCTATCCTCCAGGTATTGTTGTAACCTTTGCTATTTAATCGCTTAATCATAGAATCATCCTTGAAACTATATGCACCT
Source organism: uncultured Gammaproteobacteria bacterium (assembly GCA_902512485.1). Taxonomy (GTDB): domain Bacteria; phylum Pseudomonadota; class Gammaproteobacteria; order PS1; family Pseudothioglobaceae; genus Pseudothioglobus. Next base: position 4,952 of record CABXJL010000020.1, on the reverse strand, counting down.
ATAACCGAATCACTATTAATTCCAGGTAATTTAATAAGATCTTCAACAAGTTTGTCTAAATGATCTTCTGGCTCGAAATTCGTAAGCCAATCATGTCTTGGCTTTAACTCTTCAACTGGAAAAAGTTCGTCTAATTTGATTAATCCGGTTTCTGAATTAACTTTTAATCCTAATTGAAATTTAGGCGAAGAACTTTTAGATTCTAAAGGATAGAATCTATTGGATATAGGCTGAAGTCCTAAATTAATAATAAAATTAGATTTATTAGAACTAGTCATTGGATGGCTCTATATTATTAATAAATTTTGTCGTTATTAGGTCAACCCATAAAAGAAAACTTTTAGGAGAGAGTCCTGTTTTACTAATTATTCTAGATGGGTTCATTGATGTGTTTAATGGAATTTCACTAGCGCCTTTGAATGAATGTAATGATTGCTTGACTATTGAGCCCTTGTAATCTTTGTGACTATTGTAACTCTTAATCACGGATTCTAGCATAGCATCTCTAGCGTAAGGTGTAGTTGATGAAACATGAAATAACCCGGTAGCATCCATTTTTATCAGTTTTTCAATATATATAATTACATCTTCAATATGGATAGGAGTAAAAATATGATCATCAGCGCAAAAAATATCTTCGTTCTTCTCAATTTTAGTCAACCAATCCATGATCAAAGTTTTTCCGCCAAGTTGTGAATCAAATACTTTTGAAAGCCTAATTATTAGATAGTTACTAGTAAGACTTTTAATATATTGCTCTATTTCAAACTTATGTCTTCCATATTCAAAAATGGGATTTGGCTGGTGATTCTCACTATAGTTACCTTCTTGTCCATCAAAAACTGATTCGGAAGAAATAAAAACTGGTGTTAGTTCTTTTTTAATAATCTCATCTATAAGCTTTTTAGTGCAATCAATATTTATGTGTCTTGCTTTTTCAGGATTATCTCTAATCTGATTAAATTGAACCATTCCAGCTGTAATTACAACGTGAGAATATTCATTATAATTAATAACAATGTCATCTAATTTACTATTACATAAATCAAAAAAAACACAATTAGGAATTTTATTATTGCATTGTGTTTTTAAAAAGTGATTATTAGGAATTGTCAATCCAAAATTTTTTCCAATATACCCAGATCCACCAATAACAAGAGTTTTTTTCATACTTAATGCTTTAATTTATACAAAATATATAAACTCATAGTCACCAGTATAGCCGAAGTGCTCATATATCCAAGGCCACTCATTATGATCAAAAAATGACTCACAAGTGAGGGCCCAACATTGCAGATTAAACTGCTCTAATTCATTACGATAACTTTCAAGCATAATATATCCTGCTTTTCCAACTCTCTCGGTTTCAGACAAAGCTTTTTCTAATTCAAAAATACGTAAATTATGAAAAACACCCAAAGAAATCACAAGATCAAACTCGTTATCTGCAAAAGGGTAGGGGTCTTGGGCACGATGTATAAAAAGTGAATCTTTTATCTCTTTCTGTGCATCTGCTAGTCCATGTTTAGAAATATCAAAACCTACCACCCGTAACTTTGGTAATAATAACTTCATTTCATAGAGCAGATAGGCCTTGCCACAACCCACATCCAACACACTGGATCTATTGGTGAGATTGTATTTTTGAATGAGCGCTTCCGCCACTGGCTTCCATCTTCCGGGCATATAATTATATCCCCCATATCCGTAACGCCTGTCGCCATCCCAATAGTCTTTGTCATATTGCTTCGCAATCTTCATGCAATTTACTTTATCGTCTACCATTCGTGGTAAATAATCACGCTTTGTTGATTCGTGTAATGAGGTAACTATGTTTACTAATTTACCCATACCTAAAAAAATGTATTAACTGCTCCAAAATAATTAGCTTTTCATTGTTTCTAAAAAATTACAATGCGGCAAAGTTTTTTTTACTTGCCAAATATTCTCAATATGATTATAGGTCTCGTTGTCATATAAAGATAAACCCTCAACCGCAAAATGTATTTCCTTTTTGCATGACAACACACTATTAAAAATACTTTGTCTTTCAGCGTCATCTTCTGGCATTTGAAAAATACTATAGGCCACAATTCCATCGATAGACGGCAAGTCTTTAACTAACTGCCTTAAGATTAAGGCACTATTGTCCATAGCATATTCTGCGGCACTTAATAAATAATGAATATCTTTTTTAGAGCAATAATCACGAATTACAATATTTTGCACATGCTGTGGCACTCTTTCTTCCATAAATGGTCTGCTAAAAATATAACCACGGAATCTTTTTTGTCTGTTACTTTGCATTGACATATTTACTCAGTAACTGGGAGCTTATAATTCATTGAAAGCTTTGAAACTGGGCGTAAACTAATAGGCTCAAAAAATTCGCCAATTTTTTTATCATTGTATGGCGTAAAAAGGCCCTTAAACCTGCAATTCATTGACCATCGAGTTTCTCTCTCTTTGTTGATGCGATTCCCATGAGGATACACTTGACTAAAAACCAACACCTCGCCATAATTTATCTTAATCCAACTAACATCATTCTTTATTTCATTAAAAAGCTCTTCACTACTTCCTTGCGCGTGTAATTTAAAATTATCAGAAAGATTATCGGCTGCTTTAGGTGGCAACAAATACATACTCTTAGTGTTGAAGCAATCAACTAGAGGAAGCCAAACAACTATTTCAAAGGGGGAGTCTCCTGACCAAGTGTCGGCATGAACTGGCAACAAAGAACTGCTGTCTTCTGGCAATTGAATGCTTAAATTTACCCTTGATTGCATTGCCAACTCGTTACCCACCAGTATATCTAGATATGGTTTAGCTATTTGATAATATGCCTGTCTTAGCCATGGTTGCGCATTAATTTCATTAATAACTTCAAGACGAAAATCATTTAATTCATTAATACTAATACTTTCATGGGCATGATCTAACGAATCGCCCCCTTTTCTAGATAACATATCAATAACGAATTTTTGAATTTTATTGAGTGCATCTTTGTTTGCAGCTTCTCTAATAATATAACCTTGATCCAAGAACTCTTTTTCAAGTACTTTTTCATCTTTTGATAAAAAATCCATTATTTTTTGACTTTAGTGGAAGATTTACTTAGATTAGGATCACTCTTAAGGCTAATAAATGATGGGCCCTCTCTTTCATAAGCCTGGTAAATCATTTTTTCAGTTTCATCGCTATCTGATGGAAAAAATGATTCAATATTATTGAAGAGTTTCATCATTTTTTTAGCATTTATTTCTTTATGAGTTGGTCCAAGCGTTGGATAGTCAGAATAGCCAACAAGATTTACATTGACATTTTGATGGTTTATATCAAGCTTTATTTGCTCAAAAGGCCGTTCAATAAGAAATGGAGTAATAGTGTAAACCCAAGGTTGAAGTCCTTCTATTGCCATGCCTGATGCTACACTGATAATACTTTGTTCGCATATACCCATATTTATAAATCTTTCTGGATATTTTTCACGAAAATCATCAAAAACTCTGTACCCTATATCGGCAACTATGACAATAATATCTTCATTTTCATCAGCTAATTTAGAAATGACTTCGCCAAATCGAATCCTCATGACAACCCTAGCTCTTTTTTCATAATTTCCGCTTCCTCATTCTTAACTTTTCTTGCATGCCAAATAGGGTCACCCTCAAATGGCTTAATTCCTTTACCTTTAATTGTGTTAAAAATAAAAGCACATGGTTTTGATGATAAGTTCTCTTGTTGAAGTAGAGGAACAATTTCATCAAAAGAGTGTCCATCCATAATTTCAATAGTATGCCAATTAAACGCTTCAAATTTGGCTACAAGATTATCTAATGGCAACCCATCTTCAAGAGTGCTTAAAGCCTGCACTTTGTTATAGTCAATCATAACAATAAGATTATCTAGTTTATGTTTTGCTGCAATCAAAAGAGATTCCCAAGTCGTTCCTTCTTGGCACTCACCATCACTTATCATCACATAAATATTACCTTTTTTATTTTGAAATTTCCTAGCTAGGGCCATGCCTAAACCAATTGGAAGACCATGCCCTAAACTTCCTGTAGTACAGTGTATATTATTTATTGGATCAATTTCCAAATGAGTTTTTATGGGATGATTGAAGCCTTTTTCTCTTAAATAAATGCAATAAGGAAATGATGAATGAGCTTTGCTAAGGATAAACTTATCTGCTGGACTTAAAACCTCTTCATGAAGTGCTAAAAGCATCTCAATCATAGAAAAATCTCCACCAAAATGCGCCTCGCCATGTTCAATATAAGCATGAAAAGTATTTTGGCGAAGCTTTAAAGCTTTCTCTATTAGACATTTGAATGACAAAATAACACTCTTAGTTAATATATTTAATTGATACCAAATAACATTTAAATTCCAATGGTAAATGACTTACAATATTATACATAATGACCTATTTTTTTTGACCCATAAAATTTTACCAATAATGTTTATTTTTATAGTTTGCAGCCAAGGTATTAAGTTTATTTTTTGACTTAGCAAGTTGAGTCTCTAGGTGTTCATCGCGCAAATGAGACTTACTATCATCAGAAAAGCACCTCCTACTCCATACTTCATCTTTAAATTCATTTAAAATAATGAGGCACCAATTTAGTCCATACATTGGCCAAGCTGCAATTAACCTACCTAGCAAATGCTTACCATATATTTCTGAAACCTCTGAAAACCAAAGTTGCTCTATTTCTTTAGTAAGATTCATCGCCGCATTATGGCTGAAATCAGAGATCAATTTCACAGGGTCATCCCATCCAAAATACTCAAAGTCATGAAATATAAGATTTTCATTTTGAGAGCAAAGTGAATTATGAAAACCAAAATCAGAGGGGCTCAAGATAAGTTCATTTTTTTCAATAGGCACTATATAACTAGAATTGCTTGGCCATGCAGCTTGTGACCAAGAAATAATCTCTTTA